>JAGNYO010000076.1 GCA_017984895.1 Sphingobium sp.
GCGCCTGTCCGATAAGGGGCATGCAGTGGTGGATGCGGCCCGGCACAAGGCGCCCCTGCGCGATTTCAAATCCGCGCCCTTCACCCAGCAACAGGTTGGCCTTAGGCACGCGCACGTTGGTGAACTGCATCTCGCAATGCCCGCCCGGCGAATGCACCGATTCAAACACATTAAGTGGACGGACAATTTCGATGCCGGGCGTATCGGCCGGGATGATAATCTGCGAATGCTGGCGATGGCGCGGCGCATCAGCATTAGGCGTGCGACCGAGCAGAATATAGACCTTGCACCGGGGGTCCATCACGCCCGAAATCCACCATTTGCGGCCATTGATAACATAATCATCCCCGTCGGGGATGATCGAGGTTTCGATATTGGTCGCGTCCGACGAGGCGACGCCCGGTTCGGTCATCACATAAGCAGAGCGAATATCGCCCGCGAGCAAAGGCTCCAGCCACTGCTTCTGCTGTTTGCTCGTGCCGTATTTGGCGAGGATTTCCATGTTGCCAGTGTCAGGGGCAGCACAATTAAAATATTCCGAAGCGCCAAATACCCGGCCCATCAGTTCGGCGAGCGGTGCATATTCGAGATTGGTCAGGCCCGGAGACCACGGCTCATATTCATGCGGCAGGAATACATTCCACAGCCCCACCTCGCGCGCTTTCGCCTTGATCCCTTCGGTGCCGGGCCAGACCTGCCACAGCTTTGCAGGGTCTTCATGGAAATGATCGCGCTCAGCCTCAATCGGATAAACATGCTCGTCCATGAACGCTGTGAGGCGTGTCCGCAAATCCTGAACCTTGTCGCTATATTCGAAATCCACGCTGTGGTCCTTCCTGTAAATTCGAGGTGTCGCGCCGCATCACAGCGTTAGGCCACCATCCACGACGATCGTCTGGCCGCAGACGTAGGAGGCAAGCGGCGAGCTGAGGAACAACACCACCCCCGCCATTTCCTCCACTGTGCCGAACCGTCGCAGCGGTATCTTCGCGAGAGCGCGTTCGCGCCGGGCTTCATGATCCATTGTCGCCTTGGTCATCTTGGTATCGACAAGGCTCGGCGCGATGCCATTGACGCGGATGCCATCGACCGACCATGCCTGCGCCAATGTTTTGACGAGGCTCACCGCACCTGCCTTTGATGCTGCATAGGCGGGGTTGCCCATCGTGCCGCGGAACGCACCAATGGAACTGACCACGACCATCGATCCCTTCGCCGCTGCCAGTGCATCGTGGAACCGCATCGAAATCTGCATGATGCTGTCGAGGTTGATCGCCATCACCTTGTTCCAACCTTCGGTAGCGAATTCCTGTCGGCGATAAAGCACAGCGCCTTGCGAATGTACCAGCACATCGAGCGCATCGAATCGTGCCGGCGCGGCAGCTATGGCGGCAGGATCGCTGACATCAACCTGCGTATAGCCAAGACCGGTCAGGTCAGATCCTTCCTCACCAGCATAATCCGGCGCAATCTTGCGTGTACCCCAGACATGGACATCGCCGCCGCGCGCGTGAAATGCACGGGCAATGCCGTTACCGATCCCGCTCGATCCACCAACGACCAGAACCGTCTTTCCGCTAAAATCCAGATCGCTCACTGCTGCCGACATCCTTCCCTGCTTTGCGCTGCCGGATGGCCATCACGGAGCCACCGGTCAGCGCGCTGGAATAGCCAGAGGCTGCGTTTATGAAGCTTTTCGCCCGTTTCTGCAGGCGCCTTGCCCGCACAAGCGCGGGCATAGGTGCCTTCCAGCAAAATTCCCAATTTATAGCAGCCCAAAATGGCGTACCAGCTGATTGCTTCGGTCGCACGCCCACCCGATGCCGTATAATGCGCGACCAACTCAGCCGAGGTTGGAAAACCGATCCATGGCCGGACACTGATTGTCCCTTCCTCACCCGCCTCCGGCCAGGTTGCCAGCAACCAGCCAAGATCGACCAGAGGATCGCCAATCGTCGCCAGCTCCCAGTCGACCACCGCCGCCATCTCCGCGCTGTCGACGTGGAACATCATATTGGCAAGGTGATAGTCGCCATGAATGATGCCCGGCGCGCAACTCGCGGGTCTGTTCGCTTCCAGCCATGCCCCGATGCCGGTGACATCGCCGAGCGCCGCGGGACCGGGCCAGTCTGCAAACTGCCCATATCCATCTAGTTGCGATTGCCAACGCGCGACCTGTCGTTCCAGAAATCCCTCTGGTCGTCCGAAATCCTGAAGGCCAAGCGCAACATGATCGAGACTGCCAAGCGCCGCCAGCGTCTCTACGACCGCCAAACCCATGCGATGCTGGACCGCAGGATCGTGATGCAGCGCTGGGAGACCTGCGACCGGATTAAAACCTTCGATCGGCTCCATCAGATAAAAGACCGCGCCCAGCACAGCCGTATCTTCGCACAGCGCGATCAAGCGGGGGTGCGGGATCTGCGTCTTTGCCAGCGCTGTCAGCATGCGCGCTTCGCGCAGCATTGTTTCATTGCTGTTCGGGCGAGGATAGAGCGGCGGACGCCGCAGCACATAATCGCGGCCCTCACGCGTGAAACGCAAAAGGATATTCTGGGTGCCACCAGTCAACGCGCGCACGTTCACGATCGGCCCTGCACCCAGGTTCCGCGCGTCCATCCACACTGTCAGCGACTCAATGTCGACTCCCCGTACCACAGGACATCCCTTGTTTTTCGCCGCAACGGCAATTAAGTCGTTTGGATAATGCGCTTGACGATTTCAAAAAGCAATGCGATTTGTGGGCCGCGCCTTAATTCCGGTCGTAATGACGCTTGATCGGGTTCAGGGTGCGAACAAGATTGGCTCGGCTTTCACGTCGGGCGGATGAGGATCAAGCCGAATGGCCACAGGCGCAAGGGATGAATGGACGAACCGGACTCCGCGGTCGGGGATCGCTGGCGAATCGCGTTCAATGGACAGCGAAATTTTGCTGAGCCGCGCCGCTGCCCTGCGGGATGAAGGGCACGGACGGATTCAGACATGGTCGCCTAAGGTGTTCATTCCCCTGACCCAGCTGTGCCGCAACCTGTGCCATTACTGCACCTTTTCGCAGCCCCCGCGCCCCGGTGAAATGCCGTTTCTCACGCGCGAGGATGTGCTGGATATTGCCCGCGCCGGACAGAGCGCCGGTTGCACAGAAGCGCTTTTCACACTCGGCGACAAACCGGAGCTGCGCTTTGCCGCAGCGCGCGATGCGCTCGCCCGGCTCGGCCATGAAACGACTCTCTCCTATCTGCGTGAGATGTGCGCGACCGTGCTCAGCGAAACAGGGCTGCTGCCCCATATCAACGCTGGCGTAATGAATCGCGAGGAGCTGGCGATGCTGCGCCCGGTGTCGGCGTCGATGGGACTGATGCTGGAATCGGTTTCGGATCGGCTTTGCGCCAAAGGCGGCCCGCATTACCGCTCCCCCGACAAGGTGCCAGCCGCCCGCCTGCAAACCCTGTCCGATGCGGGCGAGCTGGGCATCCCCTTCACGACCGGCATTCTGATTGGCATCGGCGAAACGCGCGCCGAACGCATCGCGGCATTGGAGGCAATCGCCGATCTGCATGCCCGCTATGGCCATATTCAGGAAGTGATCGTCCAGAATTTCCGCGCAAAACCGCGCACCGTCATGGCCAATGCTCCAGAGCCGGATATGGACGAACTGCTCTGGAGCATCGCGACTGCCCGCCTCATATTGGGTCCGAAAATGAATATTCAGGCGCCGCCCAATCTCTCCGCAGATGATTTTGGCAGATTGATGGAGGCCGGGATCAACGATTGGGGCGGGGTGTCGCCCGTCACGCCCGATCATGTGAACCCGGAACGCCCCTGGCCGCATATCGACCAGTTGCGTGCCGTCACACAGGCGTCGGGTAGGATACTCGTCGCGCGGCTGCCCGTCTATCCGGGTTTTTCCGGCCCACGCTGGATCGACCCTGCAGTGATGCCGATGCTACTCGCCGCCTCCGACGCCAGCGGCTATGCGCGCGCGGACGACTGGTCGCCGGGCATTGCCCTGCCGGAGCGGCCAGCCACCGGTGACTGCAGCACGGTCGACCCCGCCATCGCCGCCATTACCGCACGCGCGGTGGCGGGCGACGCCATCAGCGAGAATGAGATATCGACCCTCTTCGAAACACGCGGAGCGGATCTTGAGCATGTCTGTGCCAGCGCAGATGCGCTGCGCCGCGCGGTGAGTGGCGATACCGTAACCTATGTGGTCAACCGCAACATCAATTATACCAATATCTGCGCCTATCGCTGCGGCTTCTGCGCCTTTTCCAAGGGAGACAAGGCTGAGGCGCTGCGCGGCGCGCCTTATGACCTTGATCTGTCGGAAGTGGTGCGGCGGAGCCAGGAGGCATGGGATCGCGGCGGCACAGAGGTCTGCCTGCAAGGCGGCATCCATCCGCACTATACCGGCGAAACCTATATGGGCCTTGCGCGCGCCGTGCGGGCCGCAGTGCCGGAAATGCACATCCACGCCTTTTCCCCGCTGGAGGTCTGGCAAGGTGCAGCAACGCTTGGCCTTGATCTCGAAACCTATCTTCGCGGGCTGAAGGATGCTGGCCTCGACACATTGCCTGGCACTGCCGCCGAAATCCTTGATGACAGTGTGCGCGATATACTCTGCCCGGACAAGCTGACCAGCGCGCAGTGGCGGGAGGTTATCGAAACCGCGCACCGGGTCGGATTTCGCACAACCGCAACAATCATGTTCGGTCATATCGACACCCCCCGTCACTGGGCAGCCCACCTCATCCAGATTCGCGACCTGCAACGGCGCACGGGTGGCTTCACTGAATTTGTGCCCTTGCCCTTCGTCCATATGGAAGCGCCAAACGCGCTGCGCGGGCAGGCGCGGCGCGGGCCAACATTTCGCGAGGTCCGCCTGATGCATGCCGTTGCACGGCTGGCACTCCATCCGCACATAACCTCGATCCAGACAAGCTGGGTCAAGCTCGGCGAAGCAGGCGTGCGAGCCTGTCTTGATGCGGGCGCCAACGATCTGGGCGGCACGCTGATGAACGAGAGCATTTCCCGCGCGGCGGGCACACAGCACGGACAGGAAATGCCGCCTGCCGAAATGGACCGACTGATCCGCGCTATGGGACGTGCGCCCTTGCAACGCACAACGCTGTACGGCCCCGTGCCCGATGACATCCGCCAGCGCGGTCTTGATGCCGCAGAACTTACGCCCCCGATACAAACGCCACCGCGAAAGCGCCGCGCGCCCACATCCGAAATGGAGACCATGACCTATGCCGAATGAAACCAAAGCAAGCATCGCCGTTCTGGGCGGCACTGGCAAGGAAGGCGGCGGTCTCGCGCTGCGCTGGGCGCATAAAGGCCACCAGGTCATTCTCGGCAGCCGGTCGGCCGAACGCGCGCAGGAAGCTGCCGATGCCATGAACACCGTGCTGGGCGGCAATCAGGTCAGTGGCGCGGCCAATCCCGACGCGGCGGCCGCAGCTGATATCGTCGTGCTTGCCGTTCCCTATGCCGTGCAGCAATTAACCGTGGATGAAGTGCGCGATCATCTTGATGGCAAAATTCTGATCGATGTCACCGTTCCGCTTGTGCCGCCTAAAGTGAGCCGGGTCCAGTTGCCCGAAGGCGGATCGGCGGTCGAGGCCGTGCAGAAAAAGCTGGGTGATGGCGTTCGCGTCGTGTCAGCTTTTCAGAACATTTCGGCTCACCACCTCACCAACCTTGAGGAGGAAATTGAGTGTGACGTCCTTGTCTGTGCCGATGATCCCGCTGCAGCCGATGAAGTCGTCGCGCTGGCCGAGGAAATCGGCCTCAAGGCTTGGAACGCAGGACCGCTCGCCAATTCGGTCGTCGCGGAAGGGCTGACCTCGGTGCTGATCTCACTCAATCGCCGCTACAAGGTTCCTGGCGCAGGGATCCGCATCACCGGCGTGGATTCGGCCAGTCACTGACACGTTCACTAAGGAAAATACTATGTCTGAAGCCTACATAGTCGCGGTGGCGCGCAGCGCCGGGGGCAAGCGGGATGGGCGTCTCGCCGGGATTCATCCCGTCGATCTCGCGGGCAAGGTTATTGCAGCGCTGGTCGAGCGCGCAGGCGCTGATCCTGCGCTGATCGAGGATGTTATCATGGGCTGTGCCTGCACCGGCGGACAGCAGGGGGCAAATATCGGCCGATTTGCTGCGCTGGTTGCGGGTTTGCCCGAAACAACGCCCGGCACCACCGTCGATCGCCAATGCGGTTCCTCGCAACAGGCGCTTCAGTTTGCAGCCGCGACCGTCATGGCGGGGGTGCAGGACATCGTCATCGCGGCCGGTATTGAGAGCATGACGCGGGTGCCGATGGGCCTGCCTTGGACACTCGCTGCCAAGCACGGATTCGGATCGTGGCGTAGCCCCGGTTTCGATGCGCTCTACGGCGACCAGCCGATCACGCAGTTTGCGGGTGCGGAGTTGCTCGCGCGCAAATATGGCTTCTCGCGCGAACAGCTGGATGCCTTCGCGCTTGAAAGCCATCGCCGCGCGGCTGCGGCCACCCAGGAGGGCAAGTTCGATGCGGAAATCGTACCGATCAATGTCACCACACCCGATGGCGAAACCATTGTCCACCGCACAGATGAAGGCATCCGGTTTGACGCAAACCTTGAGAAAATGGCAAGCATGAAGACCTTGCAGGAAGGCGGCGTGATCACCGCCGCGAACGCTAGTCAGCTTTGCGACGGCGCCGCCGCCCTTCTGGTCGCCAATGAACGCGGGTTAAAGGCGCTGGGTGCAACCCCGGTCGCGCGCGTCCATCATATGAGCGTCATGGGCGACGATCCGATCATCATGCTTGAGGCACCCATCCCGGCGACGCGGCGTGCGCTCGAACGCGCCGGAATGGCAATCGGCGATATTGACCTTTATGAAGTGAACGAGGCGTTTGCCCCTGTTCCGCTCGCATGGGCAAAGGCGCTGGGTGCCGACCCCACGCGGATGAACGTCAATGGCGGCGGGATTGCGCTCGGCCATCCTCTTGGCGCATCGGGTGCAAAGCTGATGGCCACGCTGGTCAGCGCGCTGCAGGATCGTGGTTGCCGCTATGGCCTGCAAACCATGTGCGAGGCAGGCGGCATGGCGAACGTCACCATCGTCGAGCGGCTCTGAAGGAAGCGAGGCAGGCGCCCCGCCTGCCTCCTTCAATTACGACCATTTAGGGCGCTGCGTTTAATCTGAATTAGATAGCGCACTCTATCTTTTGTTGTCGCATCGCTGCGCGATAACCTGCGTCTGAATTTCGCCCGCGCCGTTGAAGATGTCGAGGATATTCCCATCGGCCGACCGCATAGTCGGTAGCGAAGCCATTATTACCATAAATTTACAGCGCGTTGTCGGCCGCCGCCCATGCCACAAACGCATCGATCAACTTCGCCATCCCCGCTTCCAGATCACAGCGCTTTCCAGCGTCCTTCTGCGCGCGGCGAAATAGGTCAGCTGGCGAACGCCCGCGATTTCCGCAGCCATTCCGAAATAACCGCTACCGCGCGCGTTCGAAAACCGCTGCCAGGCCCTGCCCGCCGCCGATGCACATCGTTTCCAGACCATAGCGACCGCCGCGCCGCACCAGTTCACGCGTAAGGTTCGCAAGAATGCGCCCGCCAGTCGCGCCGATGGGATGGCCAAGCGAAATGCCCGATCCATTGACGTTGAGCATATCATGCCGGCTGTCGTCCTCCGACCAGCCCCAACCCTTGAGGCAGGCAAGCACCTGTGGCGCAAATGCTTCGTTGAGTTCGACCACGTCGATATCGCTCCACCCCAGCCCGGAGCGCGCAAACAGACGCTCGACCGCCGACACCGGGCCGATACCCATGCGCGAGGGGTCGCATCCGGCGGCTGCCCAGCTGTGGAACCACGCGATCGGCTTCAGCCCCAGTTCTTCGAGCTTGTCCTCCGCGACAACGAGACAGGCTGCAGCGCCATCGTTCTGCTGGCTGGCATTACCCGCCGTCACAACGCCGTCCTTTTCAATAGGACGCAGCAAACCAAGTGATTCCGTCGTCGCATCTTCGCGAATGCCTTCGTCGCGCGCGAACAGCAGGGGGTCACCGCGCTTTTGCGGCACGGCAACCGGCACCAGCTCATCATCAAACTTGCCCTGCGCCCACGCTTGCGTCGCCAAACGGTGGCTGCGCGCTGCATAGACATCGCATGCCTCTCGGCTGATGTTGTAATCCGCGGCAAGATTGTTCGCTGTCTCGATCATACCGCTGATGACGCCATAACGGGTAATTGGTTGTGACATCACGCGGCCGCGCGTCAGCCGGTCATGCAGCGTCGTCGAACCCGATCGCGCCCCCATGCGATGATCTGTCGAATAATATTCAACATTGGACATGCTCTCGACGCTGTGCAGGGCGGTGACAAAACCAGCCACTGGAACGCCGGCGATTTGCTGAGCGTGGCGGCGTAAAAGCCAGCCAGTGGTTAGGCTGCTTCTTTTGGGGGGCGGTCGGGGATGTATGC
>JAGNYO010000077.1 GCA_017984895.1 Sphingobium sp.
CACTCCATACTATGTGTGGCAGCGCAGCAATTTGTCCCAAATTCACACATTAACCTTGTTTTTCAGGGTGATGAGAGCGCTTTTTCGAAGGCGGAAACAGCCGCGCATGCGCCTTGCGGGTGGTGCCATATCGCGCTGCTCACGGCGATGAAATCCGCCCCGGCCCGCACCAGCGGCGCGCAGTTTTCCGCCGTGATGCCACCGATCGCCACGCACGGCAGCTCGAACAACGTGACCCACCAGGACAGGATCGAGCGGTCCGGCCGGTGGTGCGTCTCCTTGGTCTGCGTGGGGTAGAAAGCGCCGAATGCCACATAATCCGCGCCTGCCTCGCCCGCTTCCATCGCAAGATGGCGGCTGTCATGGCAGGTCACACCGATTTGCGCCGTCGGCCCGAGCAGCGCGCGTGCCGCGCGTGGGTCGCCGTCCCCCTGCCCCAAATGCACGCCATCCGCCCCCAGCCGTTTCGCCAGCGTCATGCTGTCGTTGAGGAGGAAAGCGCAGTCATGATCCGCACATAATCGTTGCAGCGGCTCTGCGGTGCGGGCGATGGCGTCGTCGTCCTGCCCCTTGAGGCGCAGCTGAAACGCCGCAACCGGCCCGCCATCGAACGCGGCCTTGAGGCGCTCCGCAAAATCATCCGCCAGATCAGGCGGCGAAATCAGGTAAAGCTGGCAGGGCGGGCGGCGGCGCTTGTCCCGCTCGAACCGCTCGGCAAAATGGGGATCGAGGGTGAGGTCATCATCGGAAAAGTCGGTCATGCCGCCTGTTAGCGCGGGATTGCGCCGTGCGCCACCCTGCTGACACCGCGCGTTGGCGGCGCGAAGGCTGCCGCCCCTCACCCCGCCCATAAAAAAAGGGCGGGAATGCCCCCCGCCCCTTCTCTCACTCCTGCCGCCGCGCTGTTATGCCGGGCTGAGTGTCTTGGTGGTCGACGCGGCGTGGATCTCGTCGATCGCGCCACCCAGCGAGCCGCTGAACTCGTCGTCGGACATCTGGTGGCGCAGATCCTCCAGCAGCGCGCGGCTGAAGCTCGCGATCATGCCACGGTTCTTCGCCAGCTCGGCGCAGGCTTCGGGCCGCTTGAACCCGCCGGACAGCGCCACGACGCGCAGCACCTTGGGGTGATCGACCAGCGGGTCGAACAGCCCGGCCTTGGCGGGGATAGACAGCTTGAGCATCACCTGCTGCCCCTCGGGCAGAGCATCCAGCGCCTTCAGCGTTTCCTCGAGCAGGATCTGGTCGCACTCGGCGCGCGTATCGCTCTTGATGTTCACTTCCGGCTCGATCATCGGCATCATGCCGTGGCTGAGCACCTGCGCGCCAATCTCGAACTGCTGCCTGACGATGGCGGCAATGCCCGCGCGGTTGGCGGAGTTGACCACCGAACGCTCCTTCGTGCCGTAAACGCCCAGCGCCTTGGCGCGGGTCAGCAGCGCGTCCAGCTCGGGCATCGGCTTCATCAGTTGCACACCGTTTGCCTCGTCCTCCAGCCCCTTGTCGATCTTGATGAACGGCACAACACCGCGCGCGATCAACGCCTGTGGGGTGGGCACGCCATCGACCTGCCCGTCCATCGTCCGCTCAAACAGGATCGCGCCGATCACCTTGTCGCCATTGAAACAGGGCGCGGTGATGATGCGGCTGCGCATCGCGTGGATGAGCGCGTACATCTCGTCGTCGCCCGAATAGGCGCTTTCCTCGACGCCATAGCCCAGCAGCGCCTTGGGGGTCGATCCGCCGCTCTGGTCAAGCGCGGCGATAAAGCCGTTACCATCGGCGATCTTCTTGGTCATATCCTGTGTTTGCATATGCATATGCTCCGGTTTGCTGTGCCGGTTGCCCGGCGTTATGTCCCCAATTCCGTGTCTGTCTAGTGACCCGAATCTGAAGTCCGCTGCATTATGGGGATAGGGCTGAGCGGACTTCAGATTCAACAGGGTCACTAGCAACTATTTGATTCTAGTGCGGTTTATGGATTTGAAATTCGCTCCGGGTTATGAGGTTGAATGAGGGGAATTTCAAATCCACCACACTAGTGCATCAGCGCCTTCACGCCCGGCAGCTCCTTGCCTTCCATCCATTCGAGGAAGGCGCCGCCCGCGGTTGAAACGAAGCTGAAATCATCCGCTACACCCGCGTGGTTGAGCGCGGCGACGGTATCCCCGCCGCCCGCCACAGAAACCAGCGAGCCTTCCTTGGTCAGCGCCGCCGCCGTGCGCGCCAGCGCAACCGTCGCGGTGTCAAACGGCGCCATCTCGAACGCGCCCAAAGGCCCGTTCCACACCAGCGTCTTGCAGGTCTTGAGCACATCGGCCAGCGCCTCGACCGCCGCCGGGCCAACGTCGAGGATCATCTCGTCGCTGGCCACCTCATGGACGTTGCAGGTGCGCAGCGAGGGCGGGTTCGCCGCGAATTCCTTCGCCACCACCACGTCATAGGGCAGATGGATGGTGCATCCCGCCGCGTCCGCCGCGTCCATGATCTTTTCCGCCGTTTCCGCAAGATCATGCTCGCACAAGGACTTGCCGACATCGACCCCGCGCGCCGCGAGAAACGTGTTCGCCATGCCGCCGCCGATGATGAGATGATCGACCTTGGTCATCAGGTTGGTCAGCACATCGAGCTTGGAGGACACCTTCGCCCCGCCGACCACAGCCGCCACCGGCTTGACCGGGCTGCCGAGCGCGGTAGAGAGAGCGTCCAGCTCCTTCTCCATCGAGCGCCCAGCAAAGGCGGGCAGATGATGCGCCAGCCCTTCGGTGGTCACATGCGCCCGGTGCGCGGCGGAGAAGGCATCATTGACATACATGTCGGCAAAAGACGCGAGCGCCTTTGCCATGTCCGGATCGTTCTTCTCCTCGCCCGGCGCGAAACGGCTGTTTTCGATGACGACGATCGCGCCCTCTGGCAGCGCGGCAATGGCTTGGCTGTCAGGCCGCGCCATGAAGCCGACCGGGCGGCCCAGCACTTGCCCAAGCGGCGCAACCACCGGCTCCAGCGAGCAGGCCATATCCACCTGCCCCTTCGGTCGGCCGAAATGCGCGAGCACCAGCACTTTCGCACCCCGGTCGGACAGTTCGTTGATCGTCGGCATCGCCGCGCGCAGGCGGGTGTCATCGCTGACCGCGCCATCCTTCATCGGCACGTTCAAATCCTCGCGCACAAACACCGCCTTGCCGCGAATGTCGCCCATGTCATCGAGTGTCTTGAAGGGTTTCACGTCACACTTCCCTATCATGCGAAACCGCCCGCCAGTCAGATGACGAGCGGGCGGTTGATTATTCGGATCAGAGGAACTTCGCCACCACGCCTGACGTGTCGATCATGCGGTTGGAGAAGCCCCACTCATTGTCATACCAGGAGAGGACACGGACGAGGTTGCCGTCGATCACCGCCGTTTCCAGGCTATCGACAGTCGAGCTGCGCGGATCGGTGTTGTAATCGATCGAAACCAGCGGCTCGTCCGAATAGCCGAGCACACCCTTCAGCGGGCCATTCTCGGATGCCGCCTTCAGCAGGCCGTTCACTTCGTCAACAGTCGTTCCGCGCTTGGAAATGAACTTCAAGTCCACCACCGAGACATTCGGCGTCGGCACGCGCACGGACGAGCCATCGAGCTTGCCTTTCAGCTCGGGGAGAACCTCGCCCACCGCGCGGGCAGCGCCGGTGGTGGTCGGGATCATCGAGACAGCGGCGGCGCGGGCGCGGCGCATATCCTTGTGGAGCTGATCCAGCGTGTTCTGATCGTTGGTATAGCTGTGGATCGTGGTCATGAAGCCCTTTTCGATGCCCATAGCGTCATGCAGCACCTTCGCGAGCGGCGCGAGGCAGTTGGTTGTGCAGCTCGCGTTCGAAATCACGATGTCGTCAGCGGTCAGCGCATCATGGTTGACGCCAAACACAATGGTCTTGTCCACGCCGGTGGCCGGGGCAGAGATGACGACGCGCTTGGCGCCAGCGGTGAGGTGCGCGGAAGCCTTCGCCTTGTCGGCAAAGATGCCGGTGCATTCCAGCGCGATCTGCACGCCGTTCGCGGCATGGGGCAGGTTGGCGGGATCACGCTCGGCGGTCACCTGAATGCGCTTGCCGTTGATGACGAGATTGTTGCCATCGACCTCGACCGTGCCGGCGAAATTGCCATGCACGCTGTCGCGCTTGAACAACAGGGCGTTGGACTTGGCGTCGCCCAGATCGTTGATGCTGACCAGCTCCAGGTCATGATCGGTGCGCGAGAGGATCGCGCGGGCGACGAGACGGCCGATGCGGCCAAAACCATTGATTGCTACTTTGACAGCCACTGTTCTAGCTCCTGCTTGTTATTCACTATCCGTTTAGTCGTTCAGTGCCGCAACGATCTGCGGCGTGATCTTTTCCGCCGTCAGTCCGAAATGGTCATACAGCGCCTCGATCGGGGCCGACGCGCCGAAGCTGTCAATGCCGAAGCGCAGGCCATTGATCCCGGTGATCGCTTCCCAGCCGAAGGTCGTGCCCGCCTCTATCGAGACGCGCAGCACATGGTGCGGCAATATCTCGTCGCGATAACTGGCAGGCTGCGCCATGAAACGGCTCAAGGAGGGCATGGAAACAACATCCGCGCCGATGCCGTGCGTCTCCAGGTTGAGCGCCACCTGCATCGCGATTTCCACCTCCGAGCCGGTGGCGACGATCACCACCTTGCGGTCCTCCTCGGATGAGAACAACCGATAGGCGCCATGCGCGCAGCGGTTTTCCGATGCGTCGCTGCGCAGTTGCGGCAGGTTCTGGCGGGTGAGCGCGAGGACGGAGGGCGTGTGCGCATTGCGCAGCGCCAGCTCCCAGCACTCCGCCGTCTCGATCACGTCCGCCGGGCGGAACACCTCCAGATTGGGGATCATCCGCATCGACATGATATGCTCGATCGGCTGATGCGTAGGGCCATCTTCGCCCAGCCCGATGCTGTCGTGCGTCAGCACATACACGACCCGCTGGCGCTGGAGCGCGGACATGCGGATCGCGTTGCGGCAATAGTCGGAGAACACGAGGAAGGTGCCGCCATAGGGGATGACCCCACCGTGCAGCGCCATGCCGTTCATCGCGGCGGCCATACCAAACTCGCGGATGCCGTAATAGACATAGCGGCCGGAATAATCGGCGGGGGTGAAGGGCGCGGTGGCCTTGGTCTTGGTGTTGTTGGAGCCGGTGAGGTCCGCCGATCCGCCGATCATTTCCGGCACGGCGGCAGTCAGCATTTCCAGCGCCATCTCGGATGCCTTGCGGGTGGCGACCTTCTTGGGGTCCGCAATCAGCCCGTCGATATAGTCCTTGAGGCCAAGATCACCCTCGGGCAGCGCGCCCGCCATGCGGCGCTCGAACTCCGCGCGCTGTGGGCTGGCGGCGAGGCGCGCTTCCCACTCGGCGCGCGTGGCATCGGCGCGCTTGCCGGCGGCTTCCCACTCGGCCTTTACGTCAGCGGGGATGACGAACGGTGCATGATCCCAGCCCAGCTCGGCGCGGGCGGCGGCGATCTCGTCTCCGCCCAGCGGTGCACCATGCACGCTGTGCCCGCCCTGCTTGTTGGGCGCGCCCTTGCCAATGATCGTGCGGCAGGCGACGAGGCTGGGGCGCGGATCTGCGGCAGCTTCGGCAAGTGCGCGGCGGATGTCGGCAAAGTCATGGCCGTCGCAGCTCACCACATGCCAGCCGGTCGCCGCATAGCGCGCCTTGATGTCCTCGCTCGACGACATATTCACGTCGCCATCGATGGTGATGCGGTTGTCGTCCCACAGCACATTCAAACGCCCGAGCTTTAAGTGCCCGGCAAGACCGATCGCCTCATGGTTGATGCCTTCCATCAGGCAGCCATCACCCGCGATCACCCAGGTCTTGTGATCGACCAGCGCATCGCCGAACACGCCGTTCAGATGCCGCTCGGCCATCGCCATGCCGACCGCCATCGCCAGCCCCTGCCCCAGCGGGCCGGTGGTGCATTCCGCGCCCGGCAGCTCGAAATTCTCAGGGTGCCCGGCGCAGGGCGAATGCAACTGGCGGAAAGTGCGGATGTCGTCCATCGTCGGGCGCGCATAGCCGGACAGGTGCAGCAGCGCATAGATCAGCATCGAGCCATGCCCGGCGGACAGCACGAACCGATCCCGGTCTGCCCAGCGGGGCGCGGACGCATCGAACTTCAGATAATCGCGGAACAACACGGTCGCGACATCGGCCATGCCCATCGGCATGCCAGGGTGGCCGCTGTTCGCCGCCTGCACCGCATCCATGGCAAGCACCCTGATGGCATTGGCCAGCGTCTGTTCGGAAATGCTCATCGCAGGGTGCCTTCATGCCCAGGGTTGGCGCATACGCCCACACTCACGCGAGTCGCAGCTTGCGCGGTTCCTTTGTCCCGCCCAGCCTGAGTCGTCAACCGCAGCAACCATCATTTCTGGCATCCTTGCGGGCATCGTTTGGGCATCGCTCCGGCCATCATGCCGCTTGTGTCCGCGAAAGGGAGATAATCTGGGTGCTTGTGCGGCCTTTGCAGATATTGCTATGAGCGGGCCATGCCGAGTTCCGCCCAGCACCAAACCCTGCTCCAGGCCCTGGCCCGTCTGGACCGCGCCGTCGCCAGCGGCGAGGCCGCCCTTGACCAGCGCCTCCGGGAAACCGCAGCGCAAACCGCAAAGGGCGACGCCGCCGTGCGCGAAGCCATTGCCGAGCTGGACGGGCTGATCGCCTCCCTTACAGGAGAGAGGCATGGCTGAGGTCACGCTGGACATCGGCGGCAGGCACTATGACGTGCATTGCCGCGATGGCGAGGAAAGCCAGCTCCTGCGCCTCGCCGCGATCATCGACGAAAAGACCGGCGTGGCGCGCCGGGCCTCCGCTGGCCTCACCGAGGTGCGGCAGTTGCTGTTCGCCGCGATATTGCTGGCGGACGAACTCAATGATCTGCGCGGGCGCGGCGCGGCGCAGGGCGCGCTCGACCTTTCCTCCCTCCCCGACGGAGCGGCGGAGGAAGAGGCCGCCGCCGCCGCCCGGATAGACGCCCTTGCCGCGCGGATCGAAACTTTAGCGCAAAAGCTTGCGATTGCGGATGCGGCACCCTAGATAGTCAGGCGGCGGGCACTGCCCGGCACGAGCCGCAGCGAACATCCCTGAGGCGATATCACATCCAAGGGGGCTGTCCCTGTGCGGGTCTTGGCCCGTCATAAATGGTCCCCACCTGACGTAATGGCGTCAGAGGATATTCCGGCAAACGACCATGGTGGTCCCGCCAACCCGCCGGTCGGCCCGTGTGGCTCTGCGCAAGATGCTCGTCTGTGCGCAGGTGTGCACGCAGATTTGACTATGTTGCGCTGTTGTGTTCGATGCGCATCTTTCCCGGCTCCATCCGGCCCAATCGGCCCAACCGGCCCTCCGCAGGTAACGCCATTGAATACTCACCCAGACAAATCCGCCCTGCGCCTCGCCGCCCGCGCCAGCCGCTCCGCCTTTGTCGAGGGGCTGGACCGCATGGCCCACCGCCTCGCCTTCCGCGCGCTGCCCAGCCCGGTGCGCAGCTGGCTGGGCGGGCGGCAGTGCGTCGCCCTCTATGCGCAGGTGAATGAGGAAGCCCCCGCGCTCCGCCTCGCCGAGGCGCTGGTAGCCGAAGGCAAGCTCCTGTGCCTGCCGCGCATGGTGGACCGCATGGGCAGCATGGAGTTTCGCGCCTGGGCGCCGGGAGATCCACTGGAGGACGGCCCGTTCGGCACCCGCAGCCCGGCGGCAGACGCGCTGCTCTGCCACCCGGATGCGATCATCGCGCCGTTGCTCGCCTTCGACACGCGGCTGATGCGGCTTGGCCAGGGCGGCGGTTATTATGATCGCGCGTTCGCCCGCTACGATCAGGCGCTGCGCATCGGCCTCGGCTGGTCGGTGCAACAGGTGGAGCAGGTGCCCGACGATGTGTGGGACGTACCGCTCCATCTTGTCATCACCGAGCGCAGCCTGATAGAGCCGGTCGGATGATCGGCGCACCCCCTCCGCCAAGCTGGCGCAAGCCTGCGGGCATGTTCCTGATCCTTGGCCTCATCGCTGTCTGGGCGGTGCTGATCGGCAGCTTCTCGGAAGCCTTGGCCACCCTGCCCGGCTGGGCGCAAATCCCCATCTACATGGTCAGCGGCATCATATGGATCATGCCATTGAAGCCGCTGTTGCAATGGATGGAAACCGGGCGGTGGCGCGCCTGACATTTTCCGCGATTTATCTGTTGCGGGATGTTGACAGCGCCCCGGCCTTTCGATAGCTGCGCGGCTCCAAACCCAAACGCGGGTGTAGCTCAGTTGGTTAGAGCGCCGGCCTGTCACGCCGGAGGTCGCGGGTTCGAGCCTCGTCACTCGCGCCATATTTCAAATCTGCTCCGCAGGTTTTTACACCGCCACCGGCGCGGCAATATGGGCTTGCGGCGCATAGTCCATCACCTCGAAATCCTCGATCCTGTAATCGAACATGCTCGG
>JAGNYO010000026.1 GCA_017984895.1 Sphingobium sp.
GATCATGCTGCGGCCCGATGGCAAACACTTTCGCCCCGCGCTTGATCGCCTTGCGGATGCGCGTGTTGATGAGCGGCGCTTCCCAGCGCAGGTTGGTGCCGACAAGCAGGATCACATCCGCCGTTTCCGCGCCCGCAATCCTGGTGTTGAAGTTGACGGCGGCGAGGCTAGACACATCATAGGCAAGGCCGGTCTGCCGCCCTTCGAGCATCGTTCCACCCAGCGCGCGCACCAGCTCGCGCCCTGCATATAGTGTCTCGCAATCGAGCATGTCGCCTGCCACCGCTGCTACCGACCCACCATGCTTCACCGCCGCGATGGCTGCGAACGCCTCATCCCAGCTCGCTTCGACCAGCTTGCCGGCCTTGCGCACATACGGCTTGTCCAGCCGCTTGCGCACCAGCGCATCGACATGATGCCGCGTCTTGTCCGAGGCCCATTCCTCGTTCACATCATCATTGACGCGCGGCAACACGCGCAGCACCTGCAACCCGCGGCTGTCCAGGCGGATGTTGGTGCCCAGCGCATCCATCACATCGATGGCGAAGGTCTTTTTCAGCTCCCACGGCCGCGCCTCGAACGCATAGGGCTTGGAGGTCAACGCGCCGACCGGGCAGAGATCAACCACATTGCCGGATAGCTCGCTCTTCGCGGCATGCTCCAGATAGGTGGTGATCTGCATATTCTCGCCGCGCCCGATTGCGCCGATTTCCGGCACGCCCGCGACTTCCTCGGCAAAACGGACACAGCGCGTGCACTGGATGCAGCGCGTCATCGCGGTCTTGACGATCGGCCCCATATATTTCTCGGTCACGGCGCGCTTGTTCTCGTGGAAGCGGCTGTGCCCCTTGCCATAGGCGAGGGACTGGTCCTGCAAATCGCACTCGCCGCCCTGATCGCAGATCGGGCAATCGAGCGGGTGATTGATGAGCAGGAACTCCATCACGCCCTCGCGCGCCTTCTTCACCATCTCGCTGTCGGTGCGAATGGTCTGGCCCTCGGCAGCGGGCAGCGCGCAGGACGCCTGCGGCTTGGGCGGGCCGGGCGCGACTTCGACCAGGCACATGCGGCAGTTGCCCGCGATCGACAGGCGCTCATGATAGCAGAAACGCGGGATTTCCTTGCCCGCCAGCTCGCACGCCTGAAGCACGGTCGCGCCAGCGGGAACCTCGATCTCTACGCCATCTACGGTGAGTTTAGGCATCTGAGCCTCCCTGACGCACGTTTGGCCACGAGGCTGATGCCAAAATCCAAAGCGCAATTATGTTGACCATTGGCACAAATGCCAAAACTGTCCACGCTTTAGAATAACCCAAACGTCCTAGTATCTTCGCGACAGGAACGCCGATGCCGATGATCCAGATCAGGACGATAAGCCAATGCATTAGCGAGAAACTGCCCATTATTCCGCCACCTCCAGCGCAACATCGTCATGCTGAACTTGTTTCAGCATCCATCCATCCTCGACATTCTGAACATGAAGGCTCGATGGACCCGGAAACAAGTTCAGGGTGACGGAAATGGGATGGTATTGCTTCACTCCGCCGCCTCCATCATGCCGCCAGCGCCGCCATTCTTCTCGTTGATCCGCCGCTCGATCTCTGGCCGGAAGTGACGGATAAGCCCCTGGATCGGCCAAGCCGCCGCATCGCCGAGCGCGCAGATGGTGTGGCCTTCGACCTGCTTCGTCACCTGCTGGAGCATGTCGATCTCCTCGATCACCGCCTCGCCGGTGCGCAGGCGCTCCATCACGCGCCACATCCAGCCGGTGCCTTCGCGGCAGGGGGTGCACTGGCCGCAGCTCTCATGTTTGTAGAAATAGCTCAACCGCGAAATCGCCCGCACGATGTCGGTGGACTTGTCCATCACGATCACCGCCGCGGTGCCGAGGCCGGAGCCAAGTGCCTTCAGCCCGTCGAAATCCATCGGCGCGTCCATGATCTGCGCGGCGGGAACCAGCGGCACGGACGATCCGCCGGGGATGACCGCAAGCAGATTGTCCCACCCACCTCTTATGCCGCCGCAGTGCCGGTCGATCAGCTCGCGGAAGGGAATGCCCATCGCTTCCTCGACGACGCAGGGCGTGTTCACATGGCCGGAAATCTGGAACAGCTTGGTGCCGAGATTACCGGGGCGGCCAATGCCCGCAAACCACGCCGCGCCGCGCCGCAGAATCGTGGGGCTGACCGCGATGCTCTCGACATTGTTGACCGTGGTGGGGCAGCCATACAGCCCCGCGCCCGCCGGGAACGGGGGTTTGAGGCGCGGCTGGCCCTTTTTGCCCTCGATGCTCTCAATCTGCGCGGTTTCCTCGCCACAGATATAGGCACCCGCGCCGCGATGGACGAACACGTCAAAATCATAGCCTGATCCGCAGGCGTTCTTGCCGAGGAAGCCCTTGGCGTATGCCTGCTCGACGGCCGCGAACAGCACCTTCGCCTCGTAAATGAACTCGCCGCGAATGTAGATGTAGGCGGCGCGCGCGCGCATCGCGAAGCCCGCAACCAAAGCGCCCTCGATCAGCTTGTGCGGATCGTGGCGGACAATCTCGCGGTCCTTGCAGGAGCCGGGTTCGGATTCGTCGGCATTTATGACGAGGAAGCTCGGGCGACCATCCTTGCTTTCCTTGGGCATGAAGGACCATTTCATGCCGGTGGGGAAGCCCGCGCCGCCGCGCCCGCGCAGGCCGGACGCTTTCATGATCTCGATGATCGCTTCGGGGCCAAGCTCCAGCAGCTTCTTCGTGTTGTCCCAGTCGCCACGCTTCATCGCGGCGTCTATGCCCCAATCCTGAAAGCCATGGACGTTGGTGAAAATGCGGTCCTTGTCGTCCAGCGGGCCGGTGAAGGCGGGCGGCGCGGCCGGTGCTTCGGTCATTTCCACTGCCCCCTATAATCATGATTGGCGCTGACCATTTCCATCAGCGTCGTCGGGCCGCCTTCAGGCGCGCTCGTCTGGCGGTCGATCTGCGGGCCGATCTTGGGGCTTTTGCCCGCCGCGAGGTCATCAAGGATCGCGGCCATGCTCTCGAAGGTCAGATCCTCGTAATTATCGTCGTTGATCTGCACCATTGGCGCATTGGCGCACGCACCAAGGCACTCGACCTCGTGCAGCGTGAACAGCCCATCCTTTGTGGTGCCGCCCTTATGCAACCCCTTCGCCTTGCACGCGGCGAACACATCGTCAGACCCGCGCAGCATGCACGGCGTCGTGCCGCAGACCTGCACATGGAAACGGCCGACCGGCGCGAGGTTATACATGGTGTAAAAGGTCGCGACTTCATAGGCGCGCATATAAGGCATATCGAGCTGGGCGGCGACATATTCGATCACCGGCACGGGCAGCCAGCCCTGCGTATTCGTCTCGGCGCCGACCTGCCTCTGGGCAAGATCGAGCAGCGGCATGACGGCGGATTGCTGCCGCCCGGCGGGGTAGCGCGCGATGACCTTTTCGGCCTGAGCCGCATTTTCGGCCGTCCACGCAAATCCGCACCAGCGGGCGCGGACCTCGGCTTCGTCAGGAATTTGGGGTGCGTCAGCCATTTATCGGATGAACTCCACGCGCGACACTTTGTCGCCTTCAAAGAAATAGATTGCGATGACCTCGAACGGTTCGACCAGCTCTGAGCCATCGGTCGCCGGGCCGCGGGTCACATATTCGCGGAACAGCACATAATCGCCGATGGCCTGTTTCTCGCGGATTTCCGCGTGGTTCTGCGGCCATTTGGCGAAGGCGGCGGCGAGGCCGGAGCGCGTGCCTTCGCGCCCCTCACGCACCACCGCGCCGCGATAATTCGCCTCGCAGGCGTCATCGGTCATGTGGGACACATAGGTATCCACATCCTGCGCGTTATAGGCCGCGATCATGGCTTCGGCGATGGCGAGGCGCTCATCGGCGGAGAGGAGGAGGGAGGTGTCAGTCATGTTGCTCCCGACCTTCAGAACGGGAGATCAAAGCCCAAATGCCTCCAACCACAACAGCTCCGACGGTAGACCAAAATCCTACAATGACAATTCCTGTCGGCTCGCCACTGAAGCCCACAACAACCACGATTTCCAACACGGCAACCAATGCCCAAGCCGCGAGATAAGTGGAAAGATCGAATTGCTCAGGATTCTTTTTGGCGAACCTATAGCGATAAAAAACGGCTGCTGCCGGAACAGCAAAAAAAGCAACGCATACGAAAAGTAGCACACCAATCACCACCCGCGCTCCCCACGCCCGTCATTCCCGCGAAAGCGGGAATCCAGTTGGAGCGAAAGCACGTAGCCACTCTGGATCGCCGCCTTCGCGGGGATGACGAGAAAGGGTGTGGGGCTGACGGTGGAGAGCAGAGACATCACCGATCACACTCCCCGAACACGATGTCCATCGCGCCCAAGACGGCGGTGGTGTCGGCGAGCATGTGGCCCTTCATCATGAAGTCCATCGCCTGCAGGTGGCTGAACGCCGTCGGGCGGATCTTGCAGCGATAGGGCTTGTTGCTGCCATCTGACACCAGATAGACGCCGAACTCGCCCTTGGGGCTTTCGGTCGCGACATAGACTTCGCCCGCGGGCACGTGGAAGCCCTCGGTATAGAGCTTGAAGTGGTGGATCAGCGCTTCCATGCTCGATTTCATCTCGCCGCGCTTGGGGGGCACGACCTTGCGGTCATCCGACGCGATCGGGCCTGCGGGCATGTCCTGCAAGCACTGCTTCATGATGCGCGCGGACTGGCGCACTTCCTCAACCCGGACCATGAAGCGATCATAGCAGTCGTAGTTGGTGCCGACGGGGATGTCGAACTCCATGCGGTCGTAGACATCATAGGGCTGGCTTTTGCGCAAATCCCACGCGATGCCGGAGCCGCGCAGCATCGGGCCGGAAAAGCCCCATGCAAGCGCGTCCTCCTTGGAGCAGACGGCGATGTCAACATTGCGCTGCTTGAAGATGCGATTGTCCGCCACCAGGCTGATCGCATCCTCGAACAGGCGCGGCAGGCGGGTGTCGAGCCAGTCGCCAATGTCGGTGAGCAATTTCAACGGCACATCCTGATGCACGCCGCCGGGGCGGAAATAGGCGCTGTGCATCCGCGCGCCGGACGCGCGCTCGAAGAAATTGAGGCAATCCTCGCGGATTTCGAACAACCACAGGTTCGGCGTCATCGCGCCCACGTCCATCACATGCGACCCCAGGTTGAGCATGTGGTTGCAGATGCGTGTCAGCTCCGCGAAGAACACCCGCAGATATTGTGCGCGCACCGGCACTTCGAGGTTCAGCAGCTTCTCGATCGCGAGCACATAGCTATGCTCCATGCCGAGCGGCGAGCAATAGTCCAGCCGGTCGAAATAGGGCAGCGCCTGCATATAGGTCTTGTATTCGATCAGCTTTTCGGTGCCACGATGGAGCAGGCCGACATGCGGATCGCACCGCTCGACGATCTCGCCGTCCAGCTCCATCACGAGGCGGAGCACGCCGTGCGCGGCGGGGTGCTGAGGCCCGAAGTTGATCGTGTAGTTCTGGATGCCGTCCTCATCGACACCGACGACGATCTGACGCTTTTCAGTCTGTTCGAGTGTTTCGGCGCTCATGCCTTATCCTCGCTTTTCTTGCGTGTCGCGCGCGGCTTGGGCGCGGGCTTGGCGGCGGCCTCTGCCAGCTTTTCCGCTGCCGTCTTGCGTGCCGCGCGCGGCTTTTTCACCGCGTCCGACTTGTTTTCTGCTGCCTTGTTGGCGGCCGCACCCGCGCCAGTATCTTCGGGCTTGTCAGTTGTTTTGGGCGTGGTCACTTTGGGCGCAGGCGCTTCGGATGGCTTGGGTGGCGGCGGCGTGGCGGGTGCGGGGGTTGGCGCGCCCTGCTCCTGCCCCTTGGCCTTCTCGTCGCCCGGCAGCACATAGTGCGCGCCTTCCCAAGGCGACATGAAATCAAAATTGCGGAAGTCCTGCGCGAGCTTAACCGGCTCGTAGACCACGCGCTTGTCCTCTTCCGAATAGCGCAGCTCGACGAAGCCGGTCAGCGGGAAATCCTTGCGCTGCGGATGGCCGGAAAAGCCATAATCGGTGAGGATGCGGCGCAGGTCCGTGTTGCCGGAGAATGTAACGCCATACATGTCGAACACTTCGCGCTCCAGCCAGCCAGCGACCGGCCACAGCCCCGTGACGGAGGGAACCGGCGTCGCCTCATCGGTGCTGACCTTCACCCGCAGGCGATGGTTCTTCGTGACCGAGAGCAGATGATAGACCACCTCGAACCGCTCCGGCCGCTCCGGGTAATCGACGCCGGCGATTTCCATCAGTTGCTGATAGTGCGCGTTGTCACGCAGCTTTTCCAGCACGCGGACGATGCTGCCCTGCGCGACAACAAGTGTGATCTCGTCCGCGGCCTCCGTGAGCGCGAGCAAATCCGCGCCGACGAGCGCATATAGGCTATCCGCGATGCCGTCCGCATGAACAACTCTGGGGGCGGAATGCACGCTGCTCATCGTTCAATCGTTCCCACACGACGGATCTTCCGTTGCAACTGCATAATGCCATAGAGCAAGGCCTCGGCAGTCGGCGGACAGCCGGGCACATAGATATCCACCGGCACAATGCGGTCGCAGCCGCGCACTACGGAATAGCTATAATGATAATAGCCCCCGCCGTTGGCGCAACTTCCCATCGAGATGACGTATTTCGGCTCGCTCATCTGGTCATAGACCTTGCGCAGCGCCGGGGCCATTTTGTTGCATAATGTGCCCGCCACGATCATCACGTCCGACTGGCGCGGGGATGCGCGCGGCGCGGCGCCAAAGCGCTCAAGATCATAACGCGGCATGTTGACATGGATCATCTCGACCGCGCAGCAAGCGAGGCCGAAGGTCATCCACCACAGCGAGCCGGTGCGCGCCCACTGGAACAGATCCTCGGTCGAGGTGACAAGGAAGCCCTTGTCCTGCACTTCGCTGGAGAGCGCCGTGAAAAATTGCGGGTCGGGCTGCGTTCCGGGCGCGGGGGCGCGTCCGTTCGCGGGCCGCTCAAGCTCTACTCCCAATCGAGGGCTCCCTTTTTCCAGGCATAGACAAGGCCGAGCACCAGCTCGAAAATAAAGATCATCATCGTCGCCCAGCCAGCCCAGCCGATCTGAGCGAGACTCACCGCCCAGGGGAACAGAAACGCCGCCTCGAGATCGAAGATGATGAACAGGATGGCGACAAGATAGAAACGCACATCAAACTGGTTGCGTGGGTCCTCGAATGCGGGAAAGCCGCATTCATACTCCGAGAGCTTGTCCGCATTCGGCTGATGCGCGCCTGTCAGGCGGCCAACGAGCATCGGCAGGAACACAAAGGCGCTGGACAGCAAGAGAGCAATGCCGAGAAAAATCAAGATCGGCAGATACTGGCTGAGATCGACCAAATTAGCCCCCTGCGACGCGGTTAACCCAAGACTTATCGGGCGGCTTTAGGCCTGCCGCATCTGCGAAGCAAGGGGGTCTTGAAACCAAAATGACTCAAAAAAAGCCGAGAGCGCGGGCCGGTCAGGACGTGAGCAGCTTTGCCCCGGAAAATACCAGCATCATTGCAAGGGCAATACGCAAGAACCCTGCGTTGACACGCTTGGTCAGGCGGGAACCGATGACAATGCCCGGTATGGACCCGACGAGCAGCGAGCCGAGCAGAGTGAGATCCACCTTGCCCATCCAGAAATAGCCCAGCCCGGCCAGCATCGTCAGGGGCACCGCGTGGACGATATCCGTGCCGACGATCTTCTGCGTCGTCAGACGAATGGGATAGAGCATCACCAGCATGGTCGCACCGAGCGCGCCTGCGCCCACGGATGTGAGGGTGACTATAGTGCCCAGAACCACCCCGCACAAGATCGTCAGACCGGGAAGATAGGTGCGATAAACCGTGATCCGCTCATGCGCGATGCTGACGGCAGACCGATATATCCGGCGTTGGAACAAGGTTACGCCCGCGGTGACGATCAGCGCGGCGCCCAGAATATGCACGACGAAGCCACCCTTCATCTGATGCCCGCCATTGGTGGAGAGAAACCACAGCGTCAGCACGGCGGCGGGCAGGCTGCCATAGGCAAGCCGGCGCACTACCTGCCAGTCCGCATGTCCCTGGGCGTGATGCACCCCTCCCCCCACCATCTTGGTAAGCGCAGCGAACCACAAATCCGTCCCCACCGCCGTTGTCGGCGCGACGCCGAGCAGGAGGATCATGATCGGTGCCATCAACGACCCGCCGCCAACGCCCGTAAGACCGACCATGGTGCCCACGACGAACCCTGACAGAGGGTGCAGAAAATCCATCAGGCAGCCAGCTCCAGTATCAGATCGAGGACCGGGCGGGCATGTTCCTTCCGGCAGATAAGCAGATCGGGCATGTAGACGTCAGACTGGTTATACACAAGCGGGCTGCCATCCATGCGGCTGACATGCAGGCCGTGGGCAAGCGCCACGGCAGCAGGCGCGCAGCTATCCCACTCATATTGCCCGCCGGAATGGAGATAGATATCGGCCTCGCCACGGATCACCGCCATGGCCTTGGCGCCGGCTGACCCCATCGGCACGAGTGTCGCACCGAGCTTTTCTGCGACGCTCACCGCTTCGGCGGCGGGACGGGTGCGCGAGACGACCATGCGCAGCGGCGACCCCGCAGCAGGCAATGCGCGCGGCTGATCGGAACGCAGCACCTCAGCCATCCCCGGCAGCGCCACGGCGCCAAGCTCCGGCTTGCCATCGACGCTGAGCGCCACATGCACCGCCCAGTCTGTGCGTTGTTCGCCATATTCGCGCGTGCCATCAACCGGGTCGATGATCCATACCCGCGATTTACCGAGGCGTTCCGGAGTGTCCTTGCTTTCCTCCGATAGAAGGCCGTCCTCGGGCCGCTGTTCGCGCAGGGCATGGATCAGAAACTGGTTCGCCGTCTGATCCCCTGCCTTGCCGAGCGCCTTAGCCTCGATCAGGCCACTATCCCGCACCGCGAGCAATATGCGCCCGGCATGATCAGCGAGCTGGGCCGCCAGTTCGGCGTCACTCAATGCCACCCAAGCAGCCTCTCGACGATGGCGTCCGCAGCGACTTCGGGGTCCATCTGCGTGGTATCGATCCGCACTTCGGCGCTGTCCGGCGCCTCATAGGGGCTGTCGATCCCGGTGAAGTTCTTGAGATCCCCTGCCCGCGCCTTTTTATAAAGGCCCTTCACATCGCGCTTTTCAGCCTCGCTGAGCGGCGTATCGATGAAAATCTCGAAGAACTCGCCATCGGGGATCATCGCACGCACCATCTCCCGCTCCGCACGGAACGGCGATATGAACGCGGTGATCACAATGAGCCCGGCATCCGCCATCAGCTTCGCGACCTCGCCGACGCGACGGATATTCTCGATCCGGTCCGCCTCTGTGAACCCCAGATCCTTGTTGAGGCCGTGGCGCACATTGTCGCCATCCAGCAGGAAAGTGTGCCGGTTCATCCGGTGCAGTTTCTTCTCGACGAGGTTGGCAATGGTGGATTTGCCAGACCCCGAAAGCCCGGTGAACCATAGCACAGCCGGCTTCTGGTTCTTGAGGCCCGCATGCGCTTCGCGGCTGATATCGAGCGCCTGCCAATGGACATTCTGCGCCCGCCTGAGCGAGAAATGCAGCATCCCTGCCGCCACAGTGTTATTGGTGAGCTTGTCGATCAGGATGAAGCCGCCCAGCGCACGGTTCTGTGCATAGGCCTCGAACACCACAGGCTTGTCGGTCGACAACTCCGCGATGCCAATCGCGTTCAGCTCCAGCGTTTTTGCCGCCAGATGCTCCATCGTGTTGACATTGACGACATATTTGGGCGTCTGCACCGTGACAGACACCATCTGCGTGCCCAATTTCATCCAGTAGGCACGACCGACATGTAGCGCCTCATCGGACATCCACACCAAAGTCGCCTCAAACTGGTCCGCGGCCTCGGGCGGCGTATCGGCAATGGCGATCACATCACCGCGCGAGCAATCTATCTCATCGGCGAAGCAGAGCGTGACAGACTGGCCCGCCACCACCTGATCCAGGTTGCCATCGAGCGTGACAATGCGGCTCACTGTGCTGGTTTTGCCCGAAGGAAGCACCCGCACGCTGTCTCCCGGCATCACTCGCCCGGTTGCGATCTGCCCGGAAAAGCCCCGGAAATCGAGGTTCGGGCGGTTGACCCACTGCACCGCCATCCGAAACGGCTTGTCCTGATCCGCCGTCACATCGACCTCTACCGTTTCGAGATGCTCGATCAGCGGTTTGCCGGTATACCAAGGCATATTGGGCGAATTGGCAGTGATATTGTCGCCCTTGAAGCCGGAAATCGGCATCGGCGTGAAGCTCTCGATACCGATGCCCCGCGCGAAAGCGGTATAATCAGCGACGATATCGTCGAATATCTGTTGGCTATAATCAACCAGATCCATCTTGTTGACCGCGAGCACGATGTTGCGGATGCCGATAAGGTGGGCGAGATAGCTGTGGCGGCGGGTCTGGGTCAGCACGCCCTTGCGCGCGTCTATCAGGATGACGGCGAGGTCTGCGGTCGAAGCGCCTGTCACCATGTTGCGGGTATATTGCTCATGCCCCGGCGTGTCCGCGACAATGAACTTGCGCTTTTCGGTGGTGAAGAAGCGATAAGCAACATCAATCGTGATGCCCTGTTCGCGCTCGGCGGCCAATCCATCGACCAGCAGCGCGAAGTCGATCTCGCCTCCTTGCGTGCCAACGCGCTTGGAGTCCGCCTCCAAGGCCGCGAGCTGATCCTCGAAGATCATCTTGCTGTCATAGAGCAGGCGACCGATCAGCGTCGATTTGCCATCGTCCACGCTGCCGCAGGTGATGAAACGCAGCAGGCTTTTGTGCTGATGCGTCTCCAGATAGGCATTGATGTCCTCGGCGATCAGCGCATCGGTCTTGTAAATGGGGTCTGCGATGTCGGTCATCAGAAATACCCCTCCTGCTTCTTCTTTTCCATGCTGGCATCGCCGCCGTCCTTGTCGATCACGCGGCCCTGGCGCTCAGACGTAGTGGTGAGCAGCATTTCCTGGATGACTTCGGGCAGGGTCTTGGCCTCGCTCTCGACAGCGCCGGTGAGCGGATAGCAGCCCAATGTGCGGAAGCGGATCGACCGCTCGACCGGCGTTTCGCCCGGTTTAAGCGGAAAGCGCTCGTCATCGACCATGATGAGCATCCCGTCGCGCTCCACCGTCGGGCGCTTGGCGCTGAAATAGAGCGGCACGATCGGGATGTCGTTCAAGTGAATATATTGCCAGATGTCCAGCTCGGTCCAGTTCGAGATCGGGAACACGCGGATGCTCTCGCCCTTCTTCTTGCGGGCGTTGTAGAGGTTCCACAGCTCCGGCCGCTGGTTCTTTGGATCCCAGCCATGCGTGGCGGTGCGGAAGGAGAAGATGCGCTCCTTGGCGCGGCTCTTTTCCTCATCGCGGCGTGCGCCACCGAAGGCAACGTCAAAGCCATATTTGTCCAGCGCCTGCTTCAGCCCCTCGGTTTTCCACATATCGGTGTGGAGCGAGCCATGATCGAACGGGTTGATCCCCCGCTCGGCGGCTTCGGGGTTTTGATAGACCAGCAACTCCATGCCGGACAGCTCCGCCATCTTGTCGCGCAGCGCGTACATCGCCTTGAACTTCCACGTCGTATCGACATGGAGCAGCGGGAACGGCGGCGGGCTGGGGTAGAAGGCCTTGCGCGCCAGATGCAGCATCACGGCGCTGTCCTTGCCCACGCTATAGAGCATGACGGGCTTGTCCGCCTCGGCCACCACCTCGCGCATAATATGAATGCTCTCGGCCTCAAGCCGCTCAAGATGGGTCAGTGTTTTTTTGTCGATCACCGGATGATGCCCCGTTGCGCTGTTTGTGCAGCCTGTCCCTTTTCCATTCCGTCGGCAGGATCAACATAGTTTTTGCACTGCGACATGCAGAAAATATACGCCCTGCGGCCAGACACAAGGCTGTTAACCCGGAAAAAATCAAAGCAGCCCTGTGCCTCTAAGCGAGCGATATTACAAAAAGATTTAGGATTTGATCCGAAATTCGCTGTCCGGCCAATTTCGTGGGTTCGGTGCCTGCCCTCTCCCCCACCCAACCACCCGACAGGATATAATGTGGGTGGTTGGGTGGGGGAGTGGGCCGGTGCGGCACATCTGGAACGCGGCAAAGCTGCCTGTTTCAGATCGGACGCCTATCTTAGCGCAGTTGCAACAAGCTTGTGCAGCTTCGAATGGATGGCGTCATTGCCGGCAATCAGCTCCCGCCGCTCGATCGGCTGATCTCCGCCGCGGAAATCGGTCACGAATCCTCCCGCCTCGCGCACCAGCAATATGCCCGCTGCCACATCCCAAGGATGCAGGGCGCTTTCCCAGAAGCCATCATAGCGGCCGGATGCGACGTGGGCGAGATCGAGTGCGGCCGAACCGAAGCGGCGAATGCCCGCGACCGATGGCGCCACCGCACCGAAGATGCGCGTCCATTGCGCCATGTCGCCATGGCCGAAAAAGGGAATGCCGGTGGCGATTACCGCGTCGGCCATATCCCTCCGGGCGGAGACGCGCAGCCGCTGATCATGCCGCCAGGCCCCGCGATTCTTCTCGGACCAATAGCTCTCGTCAGTGATCGGCTGATAGACCAGGCCGGTGGTGATCTCGCGCCTGCCCCCGGCCAGCGGCTCCTCCACCGCAATCGAGATCGCGAAATGGGGAATGCCATGAAGGAAGTTGGTGGTGCCATCGAGCGGGTCGATGATCCAGCGCGGCTTGCCCGGATCACCCTCGATCACGCCGCCTTCCTCCAGCAGAAAACCCCAGTCGGGCCGCGCCTTTTGCAGCTCCTCGACCAAGGTCTGCTCGCAGCGTTTGTCTGCCATCGACACGAAATCTGCTGGCCCCTTGCGGGACACCTGCAAATGCTCGACCTCGCCGAAATCGCGGCGCAAACGCGGCGCGGCCTTACGCGCGGCGCGTTCCATCACGGTGAGCAGGCCTGAATGGGATACCATGTGCTTATACTCCGGCGCGCAAGGCGTATTTAAGTGCGCGCTTCCGGTCAGAAAACCGGTTCCCACTTTTCCTGGAAGCGCTAGGCGGCACGGCGCGTTCCATCACGGTGAGCAGGCTTGAATGGGATACCATGATCTTTTATTCCGCCCGCTTCACATATTCGCGTTCATACACATCGACGACGATGCGCGTGCCGGTGACGATGTGGGGCGGCACCATCACGCGCACACCATTGTCGAGGATCGCGGGCTTGTACGACGCGGACGCCGTCTGCCCCTTCACCACCGCGTCGGCCTCCACCACGACAGCCTCCACCGTTTCCGGCAGCGCGACCGAGATCGGGCGCTCTTCGTAGAGCTCAAGCTGAACCATCATGCCATCCTGAAGGAACGCGGCGGCATCGCCCACGAGGTCGTTCGGCAGGTTGATCTGCTCATAAGTCTCGGTATCCATGAACACGAGCATGTCGCCTTCGGAATAGAGATACTGGAAATCCTTGGTATCGAGGCGGATGCGCTCCACCGTCTCGGCCGAACGGAAGCGCACATTGTTCTTGCGTCCGTCGATCAGGTTCTTCAGCTCCACCTGCATATAGGCGCCGCCCTTGCCAGGCTGGGTGTGCTGAATCTTCACGGCGCGCCACAGGCCGCCCTCATACTCGATATTATTGCCGGGACGAATTTCGACACCGCTGATCTTGGCCATAGCGAACCTGCCTTTTTTTGTTCCACTGCCGTGGATAGCGGCTCCGGCCTGCTCGCCCACCCAGTCTCCCACTAAGATACCCTGTTGGAAGGCAAGGATGGGGAGGCTGGCTGGCGCCGTAACCACCTACAAAGCTGAAAGAGCCGGGCGGCGCTGTAGCCGCTGGGGGATGGAAGGGCAAGAGGAGCCAGCATCATTCGCGCCGATAATCACCCTGTAATAATTAAAGCGGTTCTATTATGGCAAACGAAGTGCTACGCCTCGCCCCTATAATGTCTGATCCAAAAGGGAACCAATTGAAGATGCAGACCATGATGCGCCGTGCTGGCACCGCTGTTTCCACACTGGCTCTTGCGATGGCGGCACAGCCCGCGCTGGCCACCACATTGCAGGAAGCACTGGCGCAGGCCTACCGCACCAATCCTACCCTCAACGCCGCCCGTGCGCAGCTCCGCGCGATTGACGAAGATGTTCCGCTGGCCAAGGCGGACGGACGGCCCGACATAGGAGCCACCGGCACTTATGAAGAGCAACTGCACCGCGAATTTCCTGGTAGCACACCGAAGCGCAGCGTTAGCGGGCAGGCCGATATTGTGGTCCCCGTTTATCAGGGCGGGGTTGTCCGCAATGCGATCCGCTCCGCCAAGAAGAGCGTCTCTGCCGGCGAAGCGGACTTGCGCGCCACCGAGTCATCCGTGTTCGCAAATGTCGTCGCGGCCTATCTCGATGTAATAGCCGATAGCGCTGTGGTGACATTCAACGAGCAGAATGTGAGGTCGCTCGAAGTGAATTTGCAGGCGAGCACGGATCGCTTTCGGGTCGGCGACCTGACCCGCACCGACGTGGCCCAGTCCGACACCCGGCTGGCCCTCGCCCGCGCCAGCCTCGAATCCGCGCAGGCGCAGCTGATTTCCTCCAAGGAGCGCTATATCTCGCTGGTGGGAAGCGAACCTGTGGACCTTCAACCGCCGCCGCCCCTCCCCGGCCTGCCTGCAACCCCGGATTCCGCGGTGGAAGTTGCCCTGCGCGACAATCCTGACATTCTTTCCGCCAAGAGCACCCGCGAAGCGGCCCATTATGATGTGAACTCGGCAAAGGGACAGATCGCGCCCCGAGTTTCGGGCTTTGTGCGCGGCGGATATACGGACTATCTGGATTCACAGCAGGTCATTGGCCCAGTGTCATTCCCCTATGGCAGCGTCAAATCCGCAGCAGCCGGAGTTCAGGTGACGCTCCCGATCTACCAGGGCGGGCGCCCAGGCGCGCTCACCCGTCGCGCCATCGCGCGTGAAAGCCAGGCGCTGGAGCAGACAGTCCTTACCGAACGGAGTGTCATTGCCCAGACGCGTTCAGCTTATGCCAACTGGCAGGCTTCGCTCCAGACCATTGAGTCTACCCGCAAGGCTGTAGGCTCGGGCGGTCTGTCGCTAGAGGGTGTGCAGGCCGAAAACCGGGCCGGAACGCGCACCATTCTCGATATTCTTGATGCGCAGCGCGATTTGCTGAATGCGCAGGTCCAGTATGTCTCGGCTCAGCGCAACGCCTATGTCGCCGGCTTCAGCGTGATCGCCGCGATGGGCCATGCCGAAGCGCGCGATCTGGGCTTCACCACCGGGCCGCTTTACGACGCATCGGCCTATTATCGCACCGTGCGTGGCAAGCTGTTCGACTTCGATTTCGGCAAGCCCGCGCAACAGATGTCGACCACGACCGCCGGCACCAAGATGCAGGACGCCACCATCATTCCTGGCGGTTTTGGCAATTAGTTAACGGGTGAGGTTGCGGCGCGAGCGCATACGTCGCACAAGTATTTGACTCTACGTGCTAAAACAGCGTTTATAAAATTTTAACTCTCTGGCTCATAGCATAGAGCTTGTTACTCCGGCTATGGTTGCGTCATGGAACAGGGTATTACCCGATTACTGCTTAAGGAAAGAAGGCGCCGCCGCCTGATGTTCGGTGTGCTGACGCTGGGCGTCGCGCTGGTGGCCATCTCTTCGCGCAGCGAACGGGCCATGTTCCAGAGTGGCACGCCCCTGCCCGGCGTTTTCGCTACCATCGGCACCGATCTTGGCGATCACCCCCGCGTTTCCTTGCGCGACAGGAATCCTGCTGCCTTTTTTGCGCGACTGGACCGGGATGTTGCAGCTCAGGAAGAGCGGGGCGCCTTTCCTGAAGCCACCCTCCCCGGTGAGCAAGCGCTGTTATTTGCCGGACCGGGCGGCGCGCTTTCCGACCCCGGCCTGATCGAGATTGAGCCGATGCGCGATGTCTTGCCCCAGTTCGCTTATGGTCCCTTGTCCTCGCCGGTTTACGAACCCGGCGATGCGTCCTATTTCCCTGTGCGGAAAGCCAACAGCAGTTCGTCTGGCGGCGATGGAACTGGCGGATCAACCTCGAGTGGCGGCAGTTCCACGGGCGGTGATGGGGGATCGAGTTCTGGCGGGTCCAGCGGAAATCCTGGTGACAATCCCGGCGGAAGTTCCTCTGGGGGAGGCTCGTCCTCTGGCGGTCCGGTAACCGCCGTGCCCGAACCGGACACATGGGCAATGATGCTGATCGGCTTTATGGCACTCGGCCTCGCCCTGCGCAGACGCACAGCCAAAGTGCGCGCACTTGCGCTTCCCATGCTCTGAAAAACCGGGCAGTTTCGGTCAGTCGATCGTCATCCGGCCATTGCCAAGAGTAATCGTCCCCAGCTCGGTCAGCGCATTCTGACCCAGCAACGACACTGGCAAGCCATTGTCGATGATAGCGACCTTGATGTTGCGGAGTTGCCGACCCACGATATCCATGCGCGCGATAGTGGCGGAACGCGCGACCATCATGCCGCCGGCGGTGCGCAGGCGGGCGCCTCCATTGGCGGCATCTTCCGCCACTACACCCAGGCGGCGGGCATCCTCGCCGGTCAGCACCGTGACGCTCGCGCCGGTATCGATCAGGAAGCGCGCGCGCTTGCCGTCCTTAAAATCCGCATCGAGATAGTAAAGCCCATCGGGCGCGGGCAGAATATGCTTGCCGGCGACAGATGCGCCATTATCGGGCGCCTCATGCTGCTCGACATAAGACGCCATCACCGTCGCGGGAGCGGAGGAAGGCGCGGCCGGGCTAGCCATGAGCGGCATCATGAAACCAGGCACCATGGCCGCCATTGCCGCGCATGCGCTCGCCATCATCAAGGCATATCCCGTGTGTCTCATACACAGCAGATGCCAGAGCGACCGACAACGCACCGTTGCGAAACAGGCTGAAGGCGCGATTAACCGTGACTACGCGTAGGGCGAGCGACAGGTGCGCTTAACCTGTTGGCTGTTCCACCCGTTTCTCGATCCGCGCACGCCTCCTGTTTTCGCGCCAGGCCGCAAGCGCGAACAGCAGCGCCATAATCGCCATCTGCACTGCCAGCATGTGATAGCGCCAGCGGAGTTCGCCGCTCGTCCGGTAAAGCAGATAGGGCCGCTCCACCACGGGATAGCGGACATTGCGATAAAGTTGGTCGACATCGCCGGGCAGCGCACCCTGCGCCAGAACACCGTTCATCACCGGCTGGTAATGGCGCGGCAGGTCCGCCCGCTCCTCTACTTGCACAAACACCCGCGCGGGCAGCGTCTGGCCCTTAATCCGATAACGCACAGGCGCGAAATAAATCCGTCGATAAAACAGCAGCGCCTGTTCCTCGAACCGCACCAGTGCGTCCATATCCACCGCGCCGACGACGCTGGCGCTCCCCTCCGGCAGGAGGCGCGCCTGCGCGCTGCGCACATCGATCAGATGCACGGGCATGCCCTCTGTGGGCAGCATGCGCGCAAGCAACAATACACCCGCCGCCACTCCGCTCGCGAGCAGGGCGAGAAAGGTGCACATTCGTTGCAGGCGGCGCGAAGCATCGGTCATCACCGTGACAGGGTTGCCCACTGCCTCGTTCTTCTTGTGCCAGCGCCGCCACAGGATGAACAGCATCGCCAGCAGCGGAAAGCTGAAAAACAGGCACAGCAACGCAATCGTGATGCCGGGATAATAATGATCGAGCACACGATACTGCCATTCGGCCAGCAGCTCTACCACGCCGCGATATTGGCTCGCCTGCCACACAAACACGCCTGCCAGCAGCGCCAGCCACAGCGCAGAGACAATACTCGCAGTGCGCTTCTGCCGGTTTAGTTCCTCGTGCGACTCAGACATGGCTCCAGACCCTTTTTTCGCGGAGACGCGCAGTGCGCAGGCATTGCCCCTCGACCCGCTGTCCATGATGCAGAAGCCGCTCCTGCTGGCAACCGGAAACAGCCGTGAGGAAAAGGAATTTAGCGCTTTTTGGCATTGCTCCACCTTTGTAAACAAATCTAATTAACCTATTTGGCAATTTTCTCTGTCCTACAAATACATTATTCGGTTAGCACACCCATCAACAATATCCACTTTCAAGGAGTGATCATGGCAACCGACAGCTTTCAGACATCCAGCGACATGCTCGCCGCCCCATCCCGCGCGCCCTTCGCCGTGACGCCGCACGACAGCACGGAACTCTCCATCATTCCCAAGGCGCTCTATGTCGGCACTGGCGGCACCGTGATCCTGCGCGGTGTGGGGGGAACGGCGGATGTCACGTTCAAGAACGTTGCGAACGGCCAGGTTATCGATGTGCGCGCGCAATTTGTCCGCGCGACAGGTACCACCGCAGCAGACATCGTGGCGCTGGCCTGATGGCGGGGGTCGGCTTTGGGCTGAGCCGGGCCGCGCGGCGCAAGCGTGGCGCTGGCTCGGGTGGTGGCGGTGGCGGTTTCGCCAGCTATGCGCTGCCCTATGCGGTCGACGTGCGCTATGAGCCGTCGATCCTCACGCCGTCAGTCGATGGTAGCAGCCGCGTCACGCTGCTCAGCGACATCAACGGCCTCGCAAACGCCACACCGATCACGGCAGGCGCGATCCCCGGCGGCGGCGCGCCCAAGCTGGTGACGGATACCCAGGGCCGAAAAGCCCTGTTGTTCGAGGGTAATAACGCGCTGGAAATCGCGGATACGCTGGCGAGTTATACGGCCAATGGCTGCACAGCCTATGCCGTAATCCGCTATTTCGACGCGAACAACACCAACGGGCAATCGGTGTTTGCGGTAGGCCGCAACGCGAACGCCTCGGCACCCAACACGCTGCGTGCGTTCATGAACTCGCTGGCGGGCAGCGCCAACGGCATCGCGGCAAACAGCCATCCGCCCTTCCCCGCGCACGGCGGCAAATATCTGTGCGATAATGCGGGCGTCTATGGCACCGAGCGAGTGGCAGGGCAGTCCCGCCGCAAGATGATCTGCCATGCGGGCTTGCAAGTGGTGGCGATCCGTGGCGGCGCGAGTAACAGTGCGCAAATCCACATGAACGACGAGTATTGCACCGGGATCACCACGATCAATAGTGGCGCGACCGTGACGAGTGGCGGTGAGATCGGGCGGCATGCCTTCGCGCCGGGCGGCACCAACTATGGCTCGTTTCTGCTCTATGCGCTGTTCATCAAACGCTCGGCACAGACATCGGCGGAGATGCAGGCAAACATTGCCGCGATGATGACAGCCTATGGCATCGCCAGCATCACCAACCAGTTCATCCTGGAAGGCGACAGCCGCTTCGCCAACGCGGGCGCAGTGTCGCTCGGCGAAAGCCCCTATGGTTATTTGCAAGTCGAGGTGGCGAACCGACTGCCCTCAAGCTGGCGTGTGATCCGCAACGCCATCGGTGGCTCGAATATCGACAAGGATGTGGGCGCGACCGGAGGCAACATCGACAAGGGTCTGCGCGACCGTCGCGATTTTCTCAATCGTTCGCTGTTCAGCGGCAACTGGGAGCTGCCGGGCCGCAATGTGGTAGCGATCGAGACATGGTATAATGACGATGGCCAGACCGCCAGCCCCACCTACGCGCAGCCCGTTTACTCCGCAGCGCGCGCGGACGAGATCTACGCCAATTTGCAGAGCCTCGTCTGCACCGACGCACGGGCCTATCTGGCGCTGGGCCATGAGTATCTGGCAAGCATCACATTGCCCTCGAGTGGCACCAAGCAGGCGTCGCTAGACCAGATGCGCGCGCGGTTCCGGTCATCCAGTTTCTTCCATGACTTCCTTGGTGCCCTGGGAGACACCTATGCCGGTAAAGTGCGCAGGGCCGAGGTGCCGCTATGCATGCCGATCGTCGGCGCTTGGGGGAGTCAGGTGCTGGACACCACCCTGCCTGTCTCTGACGGACGGATCACCACCAATGGCGGCCTCTATTTCAGCGATCAGGCACATATTATATCCGCGTGCCACCCCGTTATCGCCCAATGCCTTGCAGACAGGGTGCTGGGGGCTGACCCCTACGTATAAAACGCATATTTTTGTATAGTCGGCCTTTTTCAAAAATTTACCACGGAAATGGTGTTAAACGCGGTAGCGGCTATTTGTGCAATGCAACAGATGGGCAAACCATCAGAAAATCAGGCCAAAGCGAGACATTACATAATGAATAGTCTTGTTCTGTTGCACCACAACATGAATTACTCTCTGCATTTCAGTATTTTGTTAACCCTGCATATTTACTCTATCTTCAAGCTATGCCATTAGAAAATTCTTCGTTGGATGCAACAAAGTGAAAAGCACCGCATTTAATGGAGAAATGGTATGGGACTGCCGCAACCGAAGATGTTGCACGGTAGGGAAATAAGGGAGAAAATCCCAGCCCTTGCTCCGTCAGAGCCAGCCCGGCCGATAGAATCGGTACAAGGTGAGGTCGCTGCCATGCAAAGCCTGATTGCATCACGTTTAACACAACAGAATTCCGAACAAGCGTCGGGGGACGCAGAATCCTTCCTGGAGCAAGCCATCTCCAGCATTTCACGTCTCAGCGGCTATGCGGCCATGGGTCTTGCACTTGGCGCGATAGCTTTCCTAATCTTCTGAGCCTGATAAGCAGCACTGAGCAGTTGCGCGGCCAGACTATGCAAGGCCCTCTGTGCTCTGGGGGCTTTGTTGTATCTGGCGTCTGCGAAAGCGAGCGTTCGGCCTCGCAGACCCCCTTCTGAAGATCAATAACGAGCCAGTCCCATTTTGGTGCATTTTTCGGCTCATCTCTATGATGCCCCGGCTGGAACAATGTTTGTTGCAATGCATTGTTTGTGGCATATTAACCCATTGTAAACCATGTCTGGGCGATCATGCTGATCAGCAGGGGCCGCAGGCGAACAGGCTGGCTGCCGTTCAGGTTTCTGACCGGTTGGGTGGGATAACAGGGAGCATAATGTGACGGACATTCGCGCCGCAGACGTTTCAATGTCGCGCACGCACGTCCGCAAGGCGTTGTCCAAGCAGGCGATCCGCCTCATTCTTTATGCCCAGCTCATCCTGTTAGATTGTGCGGCAGTCATCAGCGGCTTCACCCTGATCGGTCTGATCCGTGGTCAGACATGGATTTCGCCCGCAGGCGTTAATCTCGGCTTCTTGCTGGTGCCACTCTATGGTCTACTCGCCCTCAATCGTAGCGCCTACACGATCGACGCTCTCGGCTCCCTGGCTGAGAGCCTGCGCCGCTCGCTCACTGCACTGTTCATGACGATGCTGATCATTCTGATGTTCGGCTTTTTCTTTCATACCCAGACCTCTGTGTCCCGCGCTTCGTTCGCTGCGGGTATCTGTGTCAGCGGTATTTTTCTCATGTTCGCGCGCCTGGCGTTCTATTATTACACGCGCAGCCGCACCGGCGACAAGCTGACCGACGAGCTGCTGATCCTGGACGGGCTACCCTATAACGGCCTTTATCACGGCAATGTCATTAACGCCGCCGCCGAACAGATCGAACCTGACTTGCAGAACCCGCGCATGCTTTCAAGGCTGGCAAGCTACCTCCATGGGTTCGACCGGGTTGTGGTGGCTTGCACGCCAGAGCGGCAATATGCGTGGTCATTACTGCTGAAGGGCGCGAATATCCGGGGCGAAGTCATGCTGCCCGAATCCAATACGCTGGGTGCCATCGGCCTTTCCGCCTACCATGGTAGCGATACACTGGTTGTTTCGCGCGGGCCGCTGAGCATGGCGAATCGCGCCAAGAAGCGCGTGCTGGATCTGGCCGTTACGGTGCCGGCGCTGATACTGCTGTCTCCTTTTTTCCTTGCCATCGCCATCGCGATCAAGCTGGAGAGCAGCGGCCCGGTGTTTTTCCGGCAGCAGCGCATCGGCCGCTCCAACCAGCTTTTCAACATTCTCAAATTTCGCAGCATGCGCGTGGAAATGTGCGATGCGGAGGGTAACATGTCTACTCAGCGGGATGACGATCGCATCACGCGGGTCGGCGCATTCATCCGCAGGACCAGCATCGACGAACTGCCACAGCTTATCAATGTGCTGCGTGGCGACATGAGCTTGGTCGGCCCGCGCCCCCATGCACTCGGCTCGCTTGCGGGGGACAAGCTGTTCTGGGAGATCGACGAGCAATATTGGGTGCGCCATGCACTGAAGCCGGGCATTACCGGGCTGGCGCAGATTCGCGGCTATCGCGGCGCCACCATGCAGCGTGAGGATCTCGAAAATCGCCTCAGTGCAGACCTCGAATATGTCCATGGCTGGCGCTTGTGGCGCGATATTTCGATATTATTCTACACCGCAAAGGTCGTGATTCACCGCAACGCATTTTAGAGCGGATTGCCAAAAAGTGGGCACCGGCTTCTGGCAAAAAGCATGCGGTAACAAAGAATTAGGGCGCGCGATATGCGTCTGATTTTACGCATCCCACTTTAGCGCCGCGAAAATTCTGCAAGATATTCTCGCAGGTAGCCTATCAGCGCCGAAGGGTCTGTCGTCGCGCAACATGGTTCACGCATAGAAAGGGCAGCAAAGGCCTCCGCGAACTCCGCGTCCGTATCAGCCGTTTCCAGCAAGCCGCGATCCCGGAAAGCGCCCGTAATCTCGCTCTGGTGGTCATCATAATGCTCGGCCAGCGCAAAGCGGCGCGGCACCGCAATCACCCTGCATCCCTCACGCAGGGCGGTGATGAGTGAACCTGTGCCGCCATGGCAGACAACGGTGTCGGCATCGCGCAGGATCAGCTTCACCTGCTCGAAAGGCAAGGTTTCGTGAAAGCTGATGCCTTCGGGTCGCTCTGCCGGTATTCCTCCCTCGCCGGTCTGGACGATCACGTCATAACCATCGAGCAGTCCGTTCTGGCGGGCCTGCACTACCAGATTCACCAGCCGCTCGAATTTCAGGGTGGCGCCCACAGTCGCAAATAAAAGTTTTTTCTTGGGCGGGCGCGGGGTGTCGAGGATGCGAAACGGATCGAACATTACCGCCCCCGGCCAATGGCGCGCGGAGCCTTCCGCCTGCGCGATCCGCACATGCGCCAGCGGCCCGGCGATCCGCGCGAAAGCGGACGGGTGATCGAACCGTGCGAAGCTGTCTACCAGCACGATCCGCGCACCCGCCAGGCGCGCCCACAGCACCGTGAAGAACATCGAACCGGCACCAGTGGTAATCACCACATCGGGCTTGTGCTTCCTCACAATTTGCAAGGATTGCAAAGCGTTGCGGGCAGCATTCCAGAGCATGGCGAAAGGCGCGCCCAGCCTCGCCTGGCCCAGCGCCACATGCGCCACAAATGCACCGGGGTGCTTTTCCGCAATAGAGCGGCCAAGCGCTGTATCTTCTGTTACAAAGAGATAAGGATAGTCTTTCCAGAGAGGCTCCAGATCAAGAATTTGACGCACATGCCCCCCCCCGGAAGCAGCAAGACACAGGCGGATTTTGGCGGCGGGTTTCAATATTTCTTGCTCCGGTTTATGGGTAATGCTTCAATCCGAATAATCTAAAGCAATGGTTTACGCGCTTTGCTGCATAAGCGAGGCGATTTATAGCAGCACCGATTCGTGCCGGGAATGTGGATCAATTATTCGCCGCAGTAGAAACAAGAGGCAATCATGAAAACCCTTGGTGTTATCCTTCTTCCCTCCCTCGCCTTGCTGGCCGCATGCGGTAGCAAGGAAGGCGCTGTCCCGACCGGGCAGGTCGCCGCCACGGTCAACGGCAAGGAAATCACGATGATCGACGTGCGTCAGGAGGCTGGCGCCGCCAATCCCGGCAAGGAGCTGGAGCAGGCTGCCCTGCGTTCCATCATCATCCGCCGGCTGCTGTCTGACGAAGCGGTCGAGGAAGGGATCGACAAGCTGCCCGCTACCGCCATCATGCAGGAAAAGGCGCGCCAGATGGTGCTGGTCGATGCCCTGACCAGCCAGATCCGCGCCAGTGCGCCCAAGGCATCGAAGGATGAAGCGCTGCAATTCATCGCGGATCATCCCGCGAGCTTTGACCAGCGGCGCATCTTCCTCGTCGATCAGCTTATCATCCCGACGAGCACACCGGATCTGATCCGGGCGATCGAGCCGCTCGATACCATGGCGCAGATCGAGCAGATGCTCACCACCCGCAAGGTGCCGTTTCAGCGCGCCGTGGGGAGCATAGACGCGTTGAGCATCAATGCCGATATCGCCGAAAAGATTGCCCAGTTGCCTGAAAACGCGGTATTTGCCTCACCCGAAGGCGGCGTGATCCGCATCAACAGGGTGCGCGAGACTGTAATCCAGCCGGTGAGCGGACAAGCGGCGATGCAGGTCGCGATAACCCAGATCGCGCGTCAACGTGCCGATGGCATCGTTGCCAACAAGATCCAGAGCATCCTTCAGGCAGGCGAAAAGAAGGTGCGCTATAATTCCGCCTATGATCCTGCCGCGAAAGCCGCAACAAAGGCGGCGGAAAAATGACCGGAGCTGTAAGGGCAATGACGGAAACACAAACGACGATGCCTTATCTGTATCTGTCCCGTTTCTGCACAGCGCACTCTATGCGCGCCATACCGAATACGCTAATGGACGATCAGCAGCCCGCAATGGGGGGAGAAAAGCGTGCATAAGAAACTCATCATCCTGTCTGGGGTCTGTCTGGCCGGCTTCGTACCTGCCGCCTCGTTCGCCCAGGCGGCTGCGGGTGGCGGCAAGCAACTGAACATCAATGTCTCGGCAGAGGTGCGGCATGATTCCAATATCGCGCGCACGACGGCGGCCACCGCTGCGCAGCGCGGGCTATCCCGCAGCGATGAAAAATTTTCGCCCAGCCTCAACGTGAACCTCGGGCTTCCCTTCGCGGCGCATAACTTTTCCCTATCAGGCGGCGTGGGCTATGATTTTCATCGCCGCAACACGCGCCTTGACAGGGAACGCATCCAGTTAGGCAGCGCGCTGGCGCTCAGCCTTTCCCCCTGCACGCCCAGCTTCAACGGCCAGATCAGCCGTCGTCAAAGCGACCTCGGCGATAGCGGCGGGACCACCGCAATCGGCGCCAACACCGTCAGCAATGCGGAAACGCAGTGGAGCCTGGGTGGCAGTGTCGCGTGCGGCAAGAGCTTTGGCCTGCGCCCTACCGCCGGCATCACCTATCAGGACAGCAGCAACAGCAACCCGCAGCGCGAGCTGACCAACAAGCATATCACCACCTATATGCTGGGCATGGGCTATCTTCACCCCTCGATCGGCGACATTCAGCTTTTCGCACAGCAACGTGAAGTCGATTATGTCAAACAGCTCCAGCCCAATGGCAACCGCCAGCGCTCCTATGGCGTGAGCTTCTCGCGCAATATCGGCGCGCGCTTGCAGGGCAGCGCCTCAATCAGCTGGAGCGATGTCAAATCCCGCCAGCCGGGCGTGCGCGGATACCACGGCGTCAACTGGTCCGGTGACCTGACCTTGAAGGCAACGCCGCGCTTGCAGGTGCATACCGTGTTAGGCCGCTCCATCTCTTCGACGCTGGCGGTCGCCGCCAATTACAACGTCGCCACGAACTACGGCATAGATGCCACCTATGCGCTGACCCCGCGCATCAATTTCAGCACGGGCTATTCCCACACCAAGCGCAAATTTCAGGGATCGTTCGATCCGCTGGCCATCAATGTTCTGACCAATGACAGGAAACAGAGCATCTTTGGCTCGATAGATTATCTTTTCTCTCCTAAGCTCAAGTTCATCTTGAGTGGTGGACATGATGTAAGGAACGCCAATGGGACGTTCTATGACTATCATAACAACCAGATCGGGTTACGAGCGGAGTTGGCGCTCTAAATGCCGCAGGTTGTCAAACAGCATGAAGGTGAACGAAGCATGTCACTTATCCGATCGCTGAAATCGAAGATTGCGGAGGCGAGCAAGACCGCTTCCCTGATTATGGTCCTGCTTTTTGGCAGCGCTGCACTCGCGCATGCTCAGGGCGTGCCATCCATACCCTCGCAGCAGGCACCCGCCACAGCGGCGCAACCTTTCAGCGCCGTGCCCACGGACGACGCCTATGTGCTGGGCGCCGGCGACGTGCTGACCGTAGACGTGCTGGGCCGCGCCGAATTTCGCACCCAAGCGCAAATCCAGACCGACGGCACCCTGCAATTGCCTTTCCTCGGCACGGTGAAGGCCGCAGAGATGAGCGTCCTCAAATTCCGTGAAACGGTGCGCGATGCCCTCAGGAAGGGCGGCTATTACGCCGATCCGATCGTCAATATCGCCGTATCAAACTATGCCAGCCGCTATGTCATCGTGCTCGGCGATGTCGGGCGCCCCGGCATGGTGCCGGTGGATCGCAACTATCGTGTGTCGGAAATTCTGGCGCAGGTTGGTGGCCCGCGCGACACCGGCTCCGATTACCTCACGCTGCGCCGCGCGACCGGCGAAGAGATAAAGCTCGACATCCGCAATCTCGCGACCGGAACACTGGATCAGGATCCGTTCGTCAAGCCGGGTGACAAGCTCTATGTGCCTAAGGCCGAAACCTTCTATATCTACGGCCAGATTGCCCGCCCCGGCACCCTCAAGATCGACACCGGCATGGATTTGCGCCGCGCGATCGCCTCTGCCGGGGGCTTGACCACCATGGGTTCGGAAAAACGCGTAAAAGTAATCCGTGATGGCAAGGAAATTAAGAAATATGCATTATCTGGGCCGATCAAGAACGGCGATGTGATTCACGTTGGCGAACGTTTCTTTTAAGAACTGGGGCATATCATGAGCTTCTTGCAGTTTTTCCGTATCCTGTGGGCCAGGCGGGCGCTGATCCTGCTCAGCGTGATAGGATGCGTTGCGGCGGCATCGCTCGTGGTGGCTCTGGCCCGCCCGCGCTATCAGGCCAGCACTCGCATCGAGCTTGATCTGCTCAAGCCCGATCCTGTGACGGGCCTATCCGTCGGCGGACGCCAGACCGGCGATTATGTGAAAACGCAGGTCGAGCTTATCCAGGACTACAAGGTCGCCAGCCGCGCCGTCGATGTGCTCGGCTGGGAAAACTCGCCCAAAATGGCTGCTGCCTATGCGCGCAGGCAACCCGGCGACAAGCGTGACTTCCATCGCTGGCTCGCGCAGCCGGTGATGGACAATACCAACGTCATGTGGGTATCGGGCACGAGCATTCTCAACATCATGTATACCTCGTCGACCCCTGATACGGCCGCCAAGCTCGCTGATACGGTGCGCGATGCCTATATCGATCAGGTGTTGGCAACCAAGCGCGAATACGCCCGCAAGAACGCCAACTGGTATCGCAAGCAGGCCGAGGACACATACAGGAAACTCAAGATTGCGGTTGATCGTCTGACCACATTTGAGAAGGCCAATGGCATCATTCTCCAGGATGATGCCAGCGATCCAGAAATGGCCAAGCTGAAAATGCTGGCTCAGGCCGCGCCTGCTGCTCAGGCGGCCGCAGGGGCGTTTATTGCGCCATCGACCATTCAGGTTGCGTCCCTCGAGTCGCAGATAGCCTCGCAAGCCAAGGTGCTGGGGCCAAACCACCCTGATCTCCAGACGCTGAGAAGCCAGCTCGCCGCTGCGCAGGCCGCAGTTTCGCGGGAAACCGCGATGGCGCGCTCGGGCATTGCGCCCGGCGGCCCCTCCGCTTCGAGCATGCTATCCGCGCAGACACAGAAGGTTCTTGCCCAACGTGGCAAGGTCAGCGAAGCGCAGCGCATGGCGGCCGACGTGCAAATCCTGCGTTCGCAATATGACAAGGCGCTTGGCAAGGCGGCTGACTATGAACAGCAGGCGCAGACCACCGAATCGGGGGTCCGGGTAATGGCCAGCGCAGTTGCCCCGCGTGCTCCCGATTATCCAAATAGCCCGCTGATTATCGGCGGGGCACTGGCCATCAGCTTTGCGCTTGGAACTTTGACCGCCCTCATCATCGAACTGCTGAACCGCCGGGTGCGCAGCGCAGAGGATCTTGCCAACAGCGGCCTGCCCGTCGTCGGCACCATGGGTCGCTCGCTGGATGATGATCAGGAAGGTCTGCTGTGGAAAATCCTGGGCATTCGCATGCCGCAATTCGGGCGCGCCGCGCAATGACGCAGATGGACATGCCCCAAAGGGAAGAAAGTGAAGCTATGGTCGAACAGCTTGGCACACAGGCCGAAGCGGTTGCTGAAGGCGCACCGCCGGAAGCACCGCCCACAGCGCAAACGGTGACGGAGGAGACGACCCAGGCTTCCGGCGGGCGCATCGGCTTCCGTTTTTCCCGCAAAATTGTGGCGCTGTCTGCTCCCAACTCGATCCAGGCAGAGAGCTTTGGGTCGCTTCAAACCCACCTTAAGGCCAAGCATATCGGCGATGGCCGCCGTTCGCTCGCTATTTGCGCGGCGACACCGGGGGTCGGCATCAGCTATGTCGCGGTGAACCTCGCTATGTCCTTCGCCATGGCCGGCCTCAACACCATGCTGATCGATGCCAATATGCGCTCGCCCAGTCTCGAGGACTATATCGCCCCGGACAAGCCGCCAGTCGGCCTGCGCCAGTGCCTGGGTGACAGCGAAGTCGAGTTTGGTGACGTAATCCAGGCGGACGTGTTTCCCAACCTCTCGCTGATCTATTCGGGAGGCATTGCCCCCAACCCGCAGGAGCTGCTTGCCAGCAGGGCGATGAGCGAGCTGCTCGATACCTGTCTGCGCGATTATGACGTGACGATCGTCGATACTCCGCCGGGCAACAGCTCTGCCGATGCGCGGCGCATCGCGATGGCAGTGCGCTATGCGATGCTGGTGGCGAAAAAGAACGACAGCTATGTCGGTGATGTGAAGCAGCTCGCTGACGAGCTGACATCTGACCGTGCGACCGTGATCGGCACCTTCCTCAACGATTTCTGAGCCGGACGACACCCGGCAGTGCGGATTTGACGGCAATGGCGGACACACTCGCATCCCCTCCTCCCGCACCGGTACCGGGCGCTGCTGGCAGTCCCTGGTGGCGGAAGACGCTTGTGCGCCACTGGCCACTGTGGGCCGGTTTCCTGATCCTGCTAGTGCCAACGATTGCCAGCCTGGGACGCGAAGTATGGTCGATGGAGATTGGCGCGCATGGCCCGATCGTGCTCGCGACCGGGCTGTGGCTCATCAGCCAGTGCCTGCCGGATATGCGGGCGCGCCATGCCCCTGCCCGCCCACTACCCATACTGCTGATCCTTATTGTGGCGCTGCCCATTTATGCTTTTGGCCGGGCCTATGATTTTATCAGCCTCGAAGCCGTAGGCGTCTATGGCGCGATGGTGGCGCTGGCATACAGGCTGGCGGGCTGGCCGGCGCTGAAACACAATATCTTCCCGCTCCTGTATCTGGGCTTTTTGGTGCCGCCGCCGGGCTGGCTCATCGATCAGGCGACAGCGCCACTGCGGACGCTCGTCTCCACTGTGGCGACCAGCCTGCTGGAACCGCTGGGCTATCCTATCATGCGGGAAGGCGTGACCCTGTTCGTCGGCAGCTATCAGTTGCTGGTGGAGGACGCGTGCGCCGGCATGAACAGCATCGTCGGCCTTACCGCCATCACGCTGTTCTATATCTACCTGCTGCACAAGGCGTCGTGGCGTTATGCACTGTTGCTGGTGGCGCTTATCATTCCGGTCGCGATTTTCGTGAATATCCTGCGGGTGATCGCCCTCATCCTGCTCACCTATTATTTTGGGGACGGCGTGGCGCAGGGCTTCCTGCATGTCACCACCGGCATCGTGTTGTTCACGCTGGCGCTGGCGGCGATGTTCGGCATCGACTGGCTATTGCAGCGCCTGCTGGGCAACCGGATGGGGGCAAACGCATGATCGCGCGCAGGGATTTTCTGATAGGCGGGGCCTGTGTGGCGGCGCTGGGGATAGCTGAGGCGCTGCGCCCGCGCACCCTCCTTACCCTGATGGCGCGCCAGCCGCTGACCAATCTCGTTCCTGTCCGGCTCGGGGTGTGGACCATGGGCGAAGGCGGAGACATCGTGGTGCCCAAGGTGCCTGGCAGCCTTTCGGACAAACTCTATGCCGACACCCTGACGCGGCTTTATATCAACAACCAGACCGGCGAGCAGGTGATGCTGCTGATCGCTTATGGCCGGGCTCAGAGTGACATCCTCCAGCTTCACCGGCCGGAAAGTTGCTATCCTGCCATCGGCCTGCCGATAATGTTCCGCCGGGATGACGATATCGCGCTCGGCCGGGCGGGAGGTGCCATTCCTGCTGTCGCGCTCACTGCCGGGGCTGGCAACAGGATCGAGGATATTGTCTACTGGACGCGGCTCGGAGAGTATTTACCGCGCTCTGCGGCGGATCAGCGTCGCGATCGACTGAAAACCGCGATGGACGGAATTGTCAGCGATGGGGTGCTGATCCGCGCCTCGACCCTGCGGATGGACCCTGAAGGCGGCCCGCTGCATGATCGTCTGAATGCGTTTCTGGTGGCTTTTGTAAGCGCTATTCCCACTGCTAAGCGCCCTGGCTTTATCGGCACGGGGCTGGCTAAAGGGCTAGCCTAACCTGCCAGCATCGGAGGTACGCCGCGTTCATCACGGATCCCCGCCCACCAGCCCGACAGGGCGTAACCCCATTGGCGCCACGCCCCACGCATTCCATACCGCAGGCTGAGCAGCAGCAGGGTCGCCGCCGCCGCCACCGGCAAACGCCAGCCGGAAATATCGCGCACCACATGCAATTTGTTGCGCTCGTCCATATAGATCGGCAGGCTTTTGCGGTTCTTGATCGCGCCTGCGGAGCCGGTGGTGCCGCCCTGATCGTGGCGAACCCGCGCGTCTGGGGCGAAGCCGAGTTTAATCCCCATCTTACGCGCACGCAGGCCCCACTCCACTTCCTCGCAATAGAGGAAATACTCATCACGCATCAGGCCAACCCGCCCGACAAAGTGCCGGTCCACCAACATCGAGGCACCCAGCACATAATTCATCTTTGCTTCGACAGCGGCAGCATCGACGGGATCATCGACACGCGCGCCCATACCGATGGAAACGGCGCGACCCAGCCAGAAACGCCAGTGCCCGCCATAGGCCTGCACCCTCCCTTGCGCATTATAGAGGACGCCGCCCACCATATGGCAATCCCCGCGTGACAGACGATCGACCAGCGCGGCCAGCGCGCCCGGTTCCGGGACAGTATCGGGGTTGACGATCCACCACGCATCGGCATCCGGGCGAGCGCGCATAGCGAGGTTGACGCCACCCGCATAACCGAGATTGCCGGGCGCCTGAAGGCACTCCACACCCTGACCGGCCGGCAATTTCTGCGGCAGTAGGGATTGCAGCTTGGCATAGGCTAGCGCGCCGCCATTCTCGCAGATGACGATATCGAAATTCTCATACGTCGATTGCCCCAGCGCGACGATGCATCCGGCTATTTCTTCGGCATTATGAAAAGCGACGATGCATATGCTGACATGCGGGTTTGCACTCATTCGTGCCCGCCTCCGCGCAGCACGATCCGGTGCCCTTCGACAAAGCGCCACACCCTGATGCCGACCAACGTTCCCAGCGCGCCAATCCGCTCCGTCAGGCTCGGCACGCGCTTGTCCTGCAACAGGCGCAGCGCGTGCACCGGAATGGCGGGCAACTCGAGCCATGTCTTGGCGATCCAGCGCACCGCAGCCCCACCGTTATCCCGCGAGAGCG
>JAGNYO010000078.1 GCA_017984895.1 Sphingobium sp.
TTCGCGCTTCAGCAGCGACAATCGAAACAATTCAAATCGTTCAGACATACTAATTCCCCCAGTTCAGGAGGAAGCTACGCCGATTCACTGCATTCCGTCAATCACGTATGCGAAGGGGATAATCACCCAAATTTTGGCAGGTTTGATACCGCGTAGATGACGCAGCCTGATTTCCCCCAGCCTTCCAGCCTGCAAAGTGCCAGTTTTAGCCCATAGTTACGCAGCGTATAGTGCGCTCTGCAATGTCGTTGTCATTCTCCATGCGGCCATAGTTGAGCGCGAATGTGTGACCCAATTGCTATGATGCCGATCGGCTATTCTGCGCAGAGGTTCCTAAGATGCCGACTGGGAACCCGGCGATTATGCCTATGTCAAACCTTACGAGATTTGCGGATCCTAGACGATTCGCGGATAGCTGTTGCAGTAAAGAGGGCACCACGCTGCTACCGCGAACCTGAGCATAGGCGATGGGCATTAACAGCCGGTTTCGGCCCGAAGGGTTGCCTGTTAATTCTCCGGTTGCGGGCTGCTGATGTGCCTTTGCGAGCCTGCGTCCGCGCCCAAGAATCTTGCAGTATTGAGTGCCGCCGGCGTTATCAAAGTCGTCGCCACCCTCCTGCATGATCCTGCGCGTCATGCCGGGGCGACGTATGAATTTGTTTCAGCCGAACGATTTACCGTGTACGACCTTGGCAGCATCATTGCCAAAGTGACAGGTAGGGATATTTCGTTTTTTAGCTGCCTTCGGTTTACGCCATCCTCAAGAGTAGCAGGCTCCGGCACAGCTTGGTCCACCTGCCCACGCACATTCAGAGGTCCAGTTCCGAGAGGCCCGGATACTCGTCCGGTCGCCTGCCGAGCGGCCAGTGAAATTTGCAATCCGCCTCGCCAATGCGATGTTCGTTAATACTGGCGATACGGCGTTCCATCAAGCCATTGGCGTCGAACTGCCAGTTCTCGTTACCATAAGCGCGGAACCAGTTGCCGCTGTCGTCGCGATATTCATAGGCGAAACGGACGGCGATGCGCTCGTCCGCGTGCGCCCAAACCTCCTTGATCAGTCGGTAGTCAAGTTCCCGCATCCATTTGCGGGCGAGGAATGCTTCGACGGCTTGGCGCCCGGAGAAAAACTCGGCGCGATTCCGCCACTGGCTGTCCTGCGTATAGGCAAGTGCAACGCGCGCAGGATCGCGGCTATTCCATGCGTCCTCCGCCAGACGCGCTTTTTGCGCAGCGGTTTCATTAGTGAAAGGCGGGAGGGGCGGTCGGCTCATGAGTTAATCCTTTTCAAGTTCTGCGCGGAGGGCGGCATTTTCAGTTTCAAGTGTGGCGATTCGTGCTTCGAGCTGGCGCACAGCAGCGGTCACATCCGCCACATCGATTTTCTGCGGGATATGCTGGGGACAGTTCATGTCCCATGCTTCCACCTCGAATAGGATCGCCTGCTCCGGCTTGGCGCTATAGCCCTGTGGCATGAGTTGTTCGATCAGTGCTGCATCATCCGTCACAACCCGCGCACGGCCCCATATCTTGATGCGGCGGCGGTGTGCGTAATCCATCAGAAACAGAAACGCCTTGTCATTCTCTGCAAGATTGCCGGTCGAGATGTACTGCTTGTTGCCGGTATAATCGGCAAAGGCGAGCGTAGACGTGCTGACCACCCGGATAAAGCCTTTGGGACCACCGCGATGCTGGGCATAGGGCTGCCCTGCGGCATTGGTGGTCGCGAGATAGGCTGTGTCGACCGTGGCGAGGAATGCAGCAAGATCATCGGTGATCGCGATGCGAAAACCCCCGCGCTCCTCCATCCGCGCATAACTGGCGCGCGACCCTCGCTCTGTTTGCAATGCTTTGACGGTGGGGGTGAAGGCGATGTCGCTTGCCGGTGTCATGGGCTTTCCTCTCTAAAGTCGCGATGTGGGCTGGCAACCGCCGCGGGAGCCGGTGCCCGCCCCTCCCGCTGTCATGCAGCCTTGCGAGCGGTGATGGCGGGGAAATCGATCTCGGTCTGGAACACATTGTTGAACGTGTTGGTCCAGACGTTGAGCGCGACATGCTGGACAATCTCGATGATCTGCCCGTCGGTATACCCCGCGAGCTTCACGGCAGCGAAATCGGCGTCGCTGATGTGGCCGCGCTCCTGCGCCACAATGAAGGCGAAGCGCACTGCGGCATCGGCCTTGGGATCATTGGATGCGCCGCTGCGATTGGCGGTGATCTCTGCATCGTCGAGCTTGGCGAGGTTTTTGGCGAGATAGGTGTGTGCGGAGAGGCAATAATCGCAACCGTTTACTTCCGCCACCGCAAGGGCGATCCGTTCACGCGTCGCGGCGGGCAGAGCGCCTTTGCCAAGTGCGCCGGACAAAGCGAGATAGCCTTCCAGGGCCTGCGGGCTGGTGGCGACAAGGCGGAAGAGGTTCGGCGCGGAGCCCAGCTGCTTTACGACGGCATCGAGCAGCGGCTGCGACTTTTCTGGTGCATCCGCGATGGTGGCAGGCTGTGGAATACGGGGCATTGGCAATTCCTTTTTTAGTGCGGGCCGGATTAGCCGGTGCCCCAGGCCTAGTATGTTCCGTGAAATTGCAGTATCTGTTGATTTTGTAATCTACCCTTCCGCTTTATGGAACATTTAATGGACCGATTTGAAGCCATGCGCACGCTCGTCGCGGCTATTGACGGGGGCAGCCTCTCCGCAGCGTCCCGATCGCTAGGCGTGCCGCTGCCTACCGTCAGTCGCCGCGTGTCAGACCTTGAGGCGTATTTGCGCGCGCAACTCGTGGTGCGCACTAGCCGCAAGCTATTGCTGACCGAGGCTGGACGGGCCTATGTGGCAACGGCCAAGCGCATCTTGGAGGAATTGGACGAGGCCGAACGGTCAGCGACAGGCGAATATCGCGCGCCGCGCGGTGACATGCTGATCACGGCACCGGTAATGTTCGGACGGCTGCATGTCGAGCCGGTCATACTCGATTTTCTCAAAGCCTATCCCGACATCAACGTGCGACTGATCCTCGCCGACTATGTGATCGATATGGTCGAAAATCATGTCGATCTTGCGGTGCGGATCGGCCCGTTGCCAGACAGCAGCCTGGTTGCAACACGGCTGGGGGCCGTGCACTGGATTACGTGCGCCAGCCCAGCCTATCTGGCTGAGCGCAGCACGCCGCAGACTTTGAATGACCTGAGCCAGCACGACTGTATCGCATTCGAGCGGCTCTACGCGACCGATGTGTGGACCTTTCGCCGGGACGGTGAAAATATCGCCGTGCCGTTACGTCCACGCTTTGCGGTCAACACCGCCAATGGCGCGATTGATGCGGCGCTTGCCGGAGCGGGTATAGCACGCATCCTCTCCTATCAGGCGGCAGATGCTATCGCTGACGGTCGACTTGTCACAGTTCTCGGGCACTTTCAGCCAGAGCCGCTTCCCGTCCAGCTTGTCCATACTGGGCAGGCCAACCTGCCGCTCAAACTCAGAGCGTTTGCTGACTTTGCGACTCCTCGCCTGAAAGCAAGGATGGAGATAAGCTAAGGCAGGTTGAAATAGCGATCCAGCGACCCTTTCCCGCCCCCTTTAGCGAGAAGGGGCAATAATAATCCTGCCCAGCTCAGGTGCGTTGGCCATGCGTCGGGATACACAAATATCTCGATCACCAGCGTCATGCCGAGCAGTCCGAGCGCCGCGCCGCGCGTGCACAGGCCCAGCACTAGCAGGATGGAGAACAGATGTTCCGAAACGGTGGCGGCATAAGCAGCAAAGTGCGGAGGGACCAAAGGCAGCGCATATTCGGTCGCGAACAGATCGAACGTGCCATCGGTTATCGTGAACCAGCCCTCGACCTTGGCACGGCCAGAAAGGAAAAAAACCGCTGCGGCGCCCAGACGCGCGATCAGTAGCAACAGCGACTCCGGTAGCAAGCGACCCGCAAGCTCCGCCGCGCCAGAATACAGCGATGTGAGTGCATTCATCAGCTTATCCTCCATTTGTTGAGTTGGGGAGTTTTGGGGATTGATGGTCCGGACAGGGGGGCTTTGCTGTCCGGGCCAAGGCAGAGGGTCGCATATACCGGTCAGGCGCGCGGGGTCAGCGATCCCATACCCTTGGGTGTCTTGATTTTGGTGCAAGTGCCGGTCTTCACGGCCTTCCATGCATTGCCCTGATAATCCTTGACCGAAGTGCCCGCGCAGCTTGTACCCGCACCCGCCTTGCAGTCATTCTTGCCGGCGAGCGAGACGCCGTAGCATTTTTCGGTCTTGGGTGCGTCGGCCGCATAAGCGGCGGTGCCTGCGAGAGTGAGGGCAAGGGCGGCGGCAGCTGCCGCTTGTGTGATGTTCATGATAGTACTCCTGTCATTGGAAAAGGGGTTTTCGTGTCACGGGTTACGATCCAGCCCGGTTGACGAGGAGCAATTCGGCGTGGGCTTACCTGTGGTTACAGAATTTATTTTTCCTATCTTGTCGAACCATGTGTAACCATTTGGCAATCGCAAACGAAGCGTGAGTGGGAGCACAAATGCGGGCCAGCGAAACACAGCTAAAAACATGGATGGTTGGCGGGCTGGATGGCGACCCGGCTTGTCAGGCACGCCTGTTGCGCGCTCTCGTCCCCATATTGGAGGCATTTTACCGACGGCGGATGCAGGACGGCCAAGGCGACATCGACGACCTCATCCAGGAAACGCTGATCGCCGTGCATACGCGCCGGGCGACCTATGACCGGGACCGGATGTTCAGCGGCTGGTTGTTCGCCATCGCGCGATACAAAATGATCGACCATTTCCGCAAAGGTGGTCGCACTTGCCCGATGGAAGGTCTGGAAGATCTTCTTGTAACCGAAGGGTTTGAGGATGCGAGCGGCGCCAGCGTGGATATCGAGCGACTGCTGGGGGAACTACCGGCCAAGCAGGCCGACGCCATTCGTGCAACCCGGCTGGAAGGGCTGAGTGTAACCGAGGCGGCTGCGCGCGCGAAAATCGGAGAGTCTGACGTGAAAATATCGGTGCATCGCGGCCTGAAGGCGCTGGCAGCCCGCATAAGAGGTGAAATTCAGTGAATACAGATCAACTCATTGAGGTTTTGGCCAAGGACATTGCGCCCGTGTCCCGCCATGCAGTCGAGCGTCGACTTGTTGTGGGGTTGGCCATGGGCGCTCTCGGCACGTTGCTACTGATCTGCCTATGGCTTGGCTTTAATCCGCAACTCGATGTCGCGATGCGCCATTATTCGTTCTGGATGAAGTGGGGCTACACCCTGTCGCTCGGCGTCTGCGCAGTGGTGGCGACAATGCGGCTCGCGCGGCCTGATGGCGGGAAGCTGGGCTGGCTGTGGGTCATGGCATTTCCTGTGGCCTCGCTCGCTGCTATTGGGATTTTCGAGATGAGCCGGGTACCGCCTGCACAGTGGTTCGCCATGTGGCTGGGAGAAAGCTGGAGCGTCTGCTCGTCGATCGTATTCATGCTTTCGCTGCCGATCTTTGGCGGTCTGCTTTGGTCCTTCCGTCGCCTTGCACCCACGCGCCTGCGCGCCGCCGGAGCGACCGCCGGGTTGACGGCGGGTGCATGGGCGGCGACGCTTTATTGCCTCCACTGCCCCGAAGTATCCGCGATCTTCGTGCTCACATGGTACACTTTGGGTATAGGCCTAGCAGCGATGGTGGGCGCTATTCTTGGTCCCCGTCTGATGCGCTGGTAAATTTTGCAAGCACTGTAACGATATCCGCGTTGCTCCCGAATAGCAGATGCCGCACCCGGCACATGCATTCTTCAGGAGACTAGTATGAACACGCTCAATTCCGGCATCAGCTTTGCCGCCAGCGCCGCCATTATTGCAGTTGCCGCCGCTGCGGTTGCGACCCCCGCCGTTGCTGCACATCACGAAAAGCAGATCCATTGCTATGGGATCAACACCTGCAAGGGCACGTCCGATTGCAAGACCGCGCACAACGACTGCAAGGGCATGAACGAATGCAAGGGGCATGGTTTTAAGACCATGACCGTAAAGCAATGCGAAGCCGCCGGTGGCAGCCTGACCGAATCGAAGTAAGCCTTGTTTCGTGCCGCTGCCCGGCCATGGCAGCGGCACATCTTGCCCGGAGTTGTCCCATGTCCTCTTTCGGCCTTGGCCTGCGCAAACCGCACTACACCGAATTCCTGGAGACAGATGTTCCGGTTGATTTCGTCGAGGTAATTTCGGAAAACTTCATGATTGACGGCGGGCGACCGCGCGACATCCTCCGTCAGGTGCGGGAACGACACCCCGTTGCGCTGCATGGCGTATCCCTGTCGGTCGGCTCCGCGTACGGGCTTGATCGCGCCTATCTCGCGCGGCTGCGGGCGCTGGTGGACGAAATCGAACCCTTGTTCGTGTCCGACCACTTAAGCTGGTCGCGCGTGCCTGGCTTCAATTCTCACGATTTGCTCCCTCTACCTTATACCCAGGAGGCGCTGAATATCGTCTGCGCCAACATTTCTCAGGCGCAGGATGCTCTAGGCCGCACAATGTTGATCGAAAACCCGTCCAGCTACATCAGCTTCGCGCAATCTGTGATGACGGAGTGGGAGTTCCTCCGCACCGTCAGCGAGCGCACCGGCTGCGAGCTGCTGCTCGACGTCAACAACATCTATGTCAGCGCGGTCAATCATGGCTTCGATCCTCTCGCCTACGTGGCGGGCATACCCAAGGACCGTGTGCGTCAGATCCACCTTGCCGGGCACAGTCAGGGCGAAAATCTTCTGATCGACACGCATGACAAACCTGTGCCTGCTCCCGTGTGGTCATTATTTGCGCATGTCATGGAGCGTGTTGGACCCGTAGCCGTGATGATCGAGCGGGATGACAACATCCCCCTGCTCGCCGAACTGCTGGCGGAACTCGATATCGCGCGAGCGCTGCTGCCCCAACGGGTAGCGGCATGAACCTGCTCACGCTCCAGACCGATTTTCGGGCATGGTTGGAAACCGGCTCGGACGAAGCTGGCGCGCGCTTTGCACCAGAAGCGCAGGCGGGGCTTCTGGTCTATCAGAACAACTATCGCGCATCGCTGATGGCTTGCCTTGAGGAAAGTTTCCCCCAGACTCTGTCGTGGATCGGCGATCAGGCGTTTCGAGGTGTCGCCGCGAGGCTGATCGATGACCGACCGCCCGACAGTTGGTCGCTCGATCATTATGCAGCGCATTTTCCTGGCGCGCTCGCCGAGGCAATGCCAGAAGATCCCGAAGTCGCGGAGCTGGCGATGCTGGAACAGGCGCTTGCGGACGCGTTTGTCGGGCAAGATGCCATTGCGCTCACACCCGACCAATTAGCTTATATCGACTGGGACACAGCCATGCTGCGCCTTGTTCCTACAGTCCAATTACTGACCATCAACACAAACGCGGCAAAAATCTGGACAGCATTGTGCTCAGGGATCGAACCGCCAACAGCCACAGTCCTGACTACGCCGGCCACGTTGCTGCTCTGGCGCGCGGGGCACATGTCTTGCTTTCGCTCCCTGGACAGGATTGAATACGAACTGATTTCGGATATGTTCAGCGGTCTGACATTTACTGATGTCTGCGGCCGGCTTGTCTCCGCGTTAGGCGAAGCAGAGGGACTAATGACAGCGGGCAAATGGCTTGCGCGTTGGGCTGCAGATGGGGTTCTGATCAAAATCGTTCAGGTCCATTAGGCAACGACATTCCAGCAGAAAACTATGGAATATTAAGGAAAAAAGCTGAACGCTGTCACTTTCGCCAACATCTCAGCCGTTAGACCCCTCAGATCGATCCGTTAAAACCTGCTCAACATTTATGTGTGCAGGCGTCGCGGGTTTCACACAAGCTCGTCAATCAGCTCCTAATATGAAAAGGTTTAGATGATTGGAAGGGCTGTCAGCCTAGGGTCAGGACTCATAGCCAGAAGAGGACAGTGGCGGCGAGAGCGATGGCGGAGAGGAAGACTGTTGGGCATCTGTCGTAGCGGGTTGCGACGC
>JAGNYO010000027.1 GCA_017984895.1 Sphingobium sp.
GCGCTGCTGGCTGAGGCTGGGATGGCAGCGCAAAAGGGCGATACCGCGGGGGCCGCAACGCTTTACGGCGCCATTGCCGCCAATGCCGACCTCGCGCAGCCCTATCGCGATCTGGCGAGCCTGCGCAAGGTCGCGCTCCAGTTTGACCAGATGCAGCCACAGGCGGTGATCGAGGCGCTCAAACCACTTGCGGTGGAAGGCAACCCCTGGTTTCCCAGTGCGGCAGAGATGAGCGCCATCGCCTATATGAAGATGGGCAAGAAGGATGTAGCGGGCACGCTGTTCGCCGCCGTCGCCAAGGACAAGAGCGCCCCTTCGGCGCTGCGTTCACGCGCGGGACAGATGGCGGGGCTATTAGGGGTCGATGCGCTGATAATGGAAGAGGATGCGAATGAACCACGGGGAAGCGGTAATGCAGCCACTGCGGAATAAAGGCTTTGCCCGGATAGGCAAGGCAGGACTGCTGCTGGCGGTGCTGGCCTCTGTCGCTGCTTGTGGCATAATCGGCGGCGGCAAGGACAAGCGCCCCAAGACGCCGGTTTTCGGCAACCGTGTCTCCATTCTTTCCAGCGAGAGCGGGGCTGAGGTCGACGCCGCGCTGGCGAGCATGCCGGTCGCGCTGCCCGATCCTGTCGCCAATGCCGAATGGTCGCAACCCGGCGGCAATGCAGCCAAGCTGATCGGTCATGTCGCGCTTGTGGCTGCCCCGGTCGAGGCATGGTCCGCCAGCCTCACGGGCAGTTCAAGCCGCGCGCGTCTGGCAGCAGCGCCCGTGGTGGCGGGCGGCAAGCTCTATGCAATCGATGCGGACGCGCGCGTACTGGCGTTCAATGCCAAGACCGGCGCGCGCCTGTGGAACACACAGATGCCGTCCGAGGGCAATGGGCGCTCGTTGTTTGGCGGCGGCGTTTCCGTGGTGGAGGACAAGTTATTCGTCACTACCGGCGTGGGCGATGTCGCGGCGTTGAATGCCGAGACGGGTGCGGTCCTGTGGAAGAAGCATCCAGGCGGGCCGCTGCGAGGATCGCCAACTCTCGCCAATGGCCACGCCTATGTGATGAGCCAGGACAATCAGATTTTCGCGCTCGATCAGCTCACTGGCGAGACGCAGTGGAATGATTCGGGCACCGCACAACTGACCGGCGTGTTCGGTGTCGCCGCGCCTGCCGCCGCGCAAGGCACGGTGATCGCGGGGTTCAGTTCCGGCGAGCTGACCGCCTACCGCTATGAAAACGGGCGCGATCTTTGGGGTGACGCGCTTTCGCGCACCAACATTTCCACCTCGGTCGCGGCGCTGACGGACATCGACGCTGATCCGGTGATCGACCGGGGCCGGGTTTTCGCTATTGGCCAGGGAGGGCGTATGGCCTCCTACGAACTGGTATCGGGCCAGCGCCTTTGGGAAATCAATGTCGCGGGCATTTCCACCCCAGCGGTGGTGGGGGACTGGGTATTCGTCGTTACGGATGACGCGCGGTTGCTCTGCGTGGCGCGCACCACCGGCAAAATCCGCTGGATCAGCCAGTTGAAGCGCTGGCGCGACGAGGAGGATAAAAAGGGTGCGGTGCGCTGGACCGGGCCGGTCGCCGCCGGCGGACGGCTGATCCTTGTTTCCACCGAGGGCGATCTCGTCTATATCAACCCGGCAGACGGCGCAGTCGCCGCCAGCAGGGATATGGGCCACCGTATGACGCTCAGTCCCGTCGTGGCTGACAATATGCTCTACATCCTCGCCGATGACGGCCGGCTTACGGCCTATCGCTGAGTTTATAGGTTCGAGAAAAGGAAACGGGTCACATGTTGCCCACTGTTGCGATAGTCGGGCGGCCCAATGTCGGCAAATCGACCCTGTTCAACCGGCTGGTTGGCAAACGCCTCGCTCTGGTCGATGACCAGCCGGGCGTGACGAGGGATCGGCGCGAGGGCGAAGCACATCTGCTCGGCCTTGATTTTCGGATCATCGATACGGCGGGCTATGAGGATGAGGACCCGCAGAGCCTGCCGGGGCGCATGCGCCGCCAGACCGAGGCCGCCGTGGCAAGCGCGGATGTCGTGCTGTTCCTCATAGACGCCCGCGCTGGCCTCACCCCTCTGGACGAGGAAATCGCCCGTTGGCTGCGCAGCAGCGATACCCCTGTGATCCTGGTGGGAAACAAGGTCGAAGGCCGAGCGGCAGAGGACGGCCTGGCCGAGGCGTGGTCCCTGGGCCTCGATGAACCCATAGCGTTTTCCGCCGAACATGGGCAAGGAATGGCCGATTTGTTTCAGGCGCTATTGCCCCATATCGACGAAGCGCAGGCACGGCTGGAGGAAGCAGGTCTTGCGGGGAGCGAGGAGGCCATCGACCCCAATGACGAGGACGCACTGGATGCCGCGCCGCTCAAGCTCGCGATCGTCGGGCGGCCCAACGCAGGAAAATCCACGCTCATCAACCGCATCCTTGGCGAGGAGAGGCTCATCACAGGGCCAGAGGCGGGCATCACGCGTGACAGTATCGCGATCGATTATCAATGGCAGGACAAGGACGGGCGCCCCCGCACAGTGCGCCTGATCGACACTGCCGGCATGCGTAAACGCGCCAAGGTGCAGGACAAGCTCGAGAAATTGGCCGTGGCGGATGGCCTCCACGCCGTCGATTTCGCCGAGGTAGTTGTGCTGCTGCTCGATGCGACCAAAGGGCTGGAGGCGCAGGATCTGCGCATCGCCGACAAGGTGTTGCAGGAAGGGCGCGCACTCATCATCGCCCTCAACAAGTGGGATGTGTCGGAAAATGGCTCGTCGCTCTATCAGGGCGTGCGCAAGGCGTTGGATGAAGGCTTGGCGCAGGTGAAGGGGGTGCCCCTGCTCACCGTCTCGGGCGCGACCGGCAAGGGGCTGGATGATCTGCTTACGGCCGCATTTGAAACAAGGCGCATATGGTCGCGGCGTGTCGGCACAGGTCAGTTGAACCGCTGGTTCGAGGGTGCTCTGGAAACGAACCCGCCGCCAGCGCCCGGCGGCAAACGCATCAAGCTGCGTTATCTGACACAGGCCAAAACCCGCCCGCCGGGCTTTGTGCTGTTCGGCACACGGCTCGATCTGCTGCCCGAAAGCTATCAACGCTATCTGGTGAACGGTATACGCCGTGAACTCGGCTTCGGCGCAGTGCCGGTGCGCCTGATGCTACGCTCGGCCAAAAATCCGTTCGGCAAGTGAGCGGCGAAGGCGCAGTCTTTGAGGTCGATGCGCGCGGCATGCGCTGCCCCTGGCCCGCCCTGCGCGCGGCGCGGGCGATGCGCGAGTATGACGCTGCGCTGGTCCGAGCGGATGACCCTCTGGCGCCGAAAGAACTTGCCGCAATGGCGCAAGAGCGCGGTTGGATCTTTGAAATCAGGGAAGAAAACCTGTTTTTTGTCTCCTCGCTTCGCAATGAGTCTGCAAGCCGCTAACTGTAAATTTACCTGAAGCGCTTATGTCCGGCTCAATATTCAGAATTTCGGCGATAGGGCTTGCATGGACGCAGAGCTGATAAACCCGCAGGACTACGAGCTGGCCCGCGCCCAGCTTGGGGCTAACTTTACCCGGATTCTGGGCTATTTCCGCGAGGATGGCATCAAATCCGTAGAGGAGGTCGAGTCCGCCATGCGGGAGCGTAATGCCGCTATGCTGGTGCGTCCGGCGCATACGCTGAAGGGCGAATCCCGCCAGTTCGGTTCCCACGCCCTCGGCGATCTGTCAGAGCGGATCGAAATGACAGCGCGGCACTGTGTCGAGCAGCGCACCGGGCCGGAAGATCTGGCAGAGGATGTTGCCGCGCTACGCTCGTGTTTCACCCGCACATTGGAAGAGCTTGAGCGCAATAATGTCGGCCTAGGCCCGGTCGTGACTGCGCGCAAGCCGGTCGGAGGCTTCGGGCGCAAGACAGTGGTGACCCTGACAGGTATGAACCGCGCCTGATTACGCCGCGCCGTAATAATCCTTATACCAAGCCGCAAAGCGCCCCAGCCCCTCGGGCAGCATGACCTTGGGCCGATAGCCACTGATCGCGTGGAGCCGTGATACATCCGCATAGGTCGCTGTTACGTCGCCAGGCTGCATCGGCTTCATGATTTTTTCGGCGGTGCGACCCAACGCCGCCTCCAGTGTCTCGATCATCTCCATCAGGCCGACAGGATGACTGTCTCCGATATTGAGGATGCGATGATTCTGGCGCGCGGGAGGATGGTCCAGCGCGCCGATGATCCCGTCGACAATATCGTCGATATACGTGAAATCACGCGCCATCCTTCCTTCGCCAAACACCTCGATCGGTTGACCCGCCATGATCTTCTGGCTGAAACTGAAATAGGCCATGTCCGGCCTGCCCCACGGGCCATAGACCGTGAAGAAGCGCAGGCCCGTCTGCGGAAAGCCGTAGAGGCTGGCATAGCTCTCGCTCATCAGCTCGCAGGAGCGCTTGGTGGCGGCATAGAATGACACCGGATGGGTAGATGGCTCATCCTCGGTAAAGCCTGCACCGCCCATCGGCTTGTCGCCATAGACGGAGCTGGACGAGGCATAGACCAGATGCGCGAAGCCTGGCGCATGACGGCAGGCCTCGATCACCGAAAGATGGCCGAGCAGGTTGCTGTGCTGATAGGCAAAGGGGTTTTCGATACTGTAGCGCACACCCGCCTGCGCGGCGAGGTGGACGACCTGCCGCACGCCATTCTCGCGCACGAGGCGAGCCATCAGGTCTGCATCCGCCACATCCGCGCGGTAAAAAGAAAATGCTTCGCGACTGCTCAAGGTCGCGAGGCGGGCTTCCTTCAATGCCGGGTCATAATAGTCATTGACGATATCGACGCCGATCACCCGCTCTCCGCGATCGAGCAGGCGATGAGCGGTTGCATGGCCGATAAACCCCGCCGCGCCGGTAACGATGATGGGCACGGGCGCGCTCATACAGGGTCAGCGGCCGATAGCGGTGTAGCAGAACCCGGCTTTCTCGACCATCTCGCGCGGATAAATGTTGCGTAAATCGACGAGAATCGGCTGTTTGAGCAGGCTTCTGGCCCGGTCCAGGTCAAGCGCGCGGAAGGCATCCCATTCGGTAACGATCACAAGAGCGTCCGCGCCCTCCATCGCTTCATAGCTGTTGGCGCAATAGGTGACATTCTCGAGCACCAGTTTTGCCTGTTCGACGCCTTCGGGGTCATAGGCGCGAACCTGTGCACCCGCATCCTGTAGTGTCTGCACCACGGCAATAGCAGGAGAGTCGCGCATGTCGTCGGTATTGGGTTTGAAAGTGAGGCCGAGGATAGCGACCGTCTTGCCACGCATATCGCCGCCACACGCGGCGATGACTTTACGCCCCATAGCGCGCTTGCGATTGTCGTTCACCGCCACCACCGCCTCGACAATACGCTGTGGCGCGTCATAATCCTGGCTGGTTTTCAAGAGTGCCAGCGTATCCTTGGGAAAGCACGAGCCGCCATAGCCCGGCCCAGCGTGCAGAAACTTGCTGCCGATGCGGTTATCCAGACCAATACCGCGCGCGACATCCTGCACATCCGCACCCACCTTTTCGCATAGATCGGCGATTTCGTTGATGAAGGTGATCTTGGTGGCGAGAAAGGCATTGCCTGCATATTTGGTCAGCTCCGCGCCACGGCGGCTCATCTCGATGATCGGCGAGCGGCCCAGCGCCAGCGGGCGGTAGATTTGGCGCATCACTTCCAGTGCGCGCGGATCATCTCCGCCAATGACAACGCGGTCAGGCCGCTTGAAATCATCGATAGCGGCGCCTTCACGCAGGAATTCGGGGTTCGAGACGACCGCGAAATCCGCGTCCGGGTTGGCGGCGCGGATGATGCGTTCCACTTCGTCGCCGGTGCCGACAGGGACAGTTGATTTGTCGACGATCACGGTGAAGCCGCTGATGGCAGTCGCGATTTCCTTGGCCGCACCGTATACATAAGAGAGGTCGGCATGCCCATCACCCCGGCGAGACGGCGTGCCGACCGCGATGAACACGGCATCGGCATCCTTCACACCTTCGGCAAGATCCGTAGTGAAGCGCAGGCGACCAGAGGCGACATTAGTGGCGACAAGGTGATCCAGACCCGGCTCGAAGATTGGGATACGGCCCGCGAGCAGCGCCTCGATCTTGGACTTGTCCTTGTCGACGCACACGACATCATGCCCGAAATCGGCGAAGCAGGCGCCCGATACCAGTCCCACATAGCCCGAACCGATCATCGTAATACGCAAGGTCAGTCTCCTTCATTAACGCTGCACCGCAACACGGCATAATAGCCTTGGTGCGGCGGGTCAAAGTCTCCCCTGCACCAAGGACGTTTCAATAGAGTAAAATTGCCGTCAATTTTCTCTGAAAGCGCGGCTGAACTGATCACGCAACGGCTTGGTGATATAGGAGAGAAGCGAGCGTTCGCGCGTCTGCACAAATACCTCTACCGGCATGCCCGGCACCAGCTTGAGGCTGCCCAGCCGCTTGCGCTCCCGCTCACTGACCTCGACATTGATCTTGTAATAGCTCTGACCCGTTTGTTCTTCGGTAATGCGCTCGGCCGAAATCGTCTCCAGCCTGCCGTTGAGTTGCGGCGTGGTCTGTGCATTGAAGGCGGAGAACCGCAGGGTGGCATGCTGACCGGCGCTGAGCTGATCGATGTCATAGGGGCTGACCCGCGCCTCAATGGTCAACGCGTCCTGTGTCGGCACGATTTCCATGATCGTTTCCATCGGAGGCAGCACGCCGCCCACGGTCGAATAAGCGAGCTTGGCTATGACACCGTTATAAGGCGCGCGCACCAAGCTGCGGTTAAAGGCATCGGTGGCGGAGGCGGAACGGATGCGCGAATCGTTGAGCCGTGCCTCCACATCCACCAGCTCGCCCCCTGCTTGACTGCGCATATCTTGCGTCATTTGCAGGCCGGACTGACGAATTTCTGCGATACGCGCCCGCGCCTGCGCGATCTGGGCGCCGAAGGACGCGACCGAGCCTTGCAAATCTACTGCCGTGCGCTCGATCTGGTTAAGCCGATTGACGGTGACGAGCTGCTTGTCCCGCAATGTGCGCAGGCCTTCCAGCTCGGGCTTCACGAGGTCCGCCTGCTTTTGCGAGGCGTGCATTTGCGCGTTGAGCGACGCGATCTGCTGCTCGGTCTGGCGCACCCGCTCGTTGATCTGCGCGAGCTGGTTCTGCTGGAGCTGGCGGCGCAGCACGAACAGCCGCTGCGCCTCGGCCATTGCCTCCTGCTTGGCGGGCGTCGGGTTTTGGGTGAGCGAAGGGGGAAAACGGATCGCGGGCGCGCCGTCCCGCTCCGCCGTCAACCGCGCTGCAGCGGCGGCGAGCTGCTCGAAGGTGTCTCCCGAGGCGCTGGCGCTGGCGCCAGTCACTGTGTCATCAAGGCGCATCAGGATGTCGCCTTTTTTCACATGCTGCCCTTCGCGCACATAGACCGCAGAAATAACCCCGCCGCTAGGATGAGCGATCTTCTTGACCCGCGACTGGACCGTGACCTCGCCCACGCCGACGACCGCACCCTGCGTGCCGATGACCGCCGCAAGCACGAACAGGCCAAGCACCAGCAGCCCGATAGTGATCAGGCCGGCGCGAAAGCTGCGGCGCAAGCCTTCCTGAGGGTCCTCTATGACGGGGATGAAGTCTGTGCCTATGCTGACTGTCGCGGGAAGCTGATAACTCATGGCTGGACTTCCGTTTCGCTAATGGGCTGGTGCCCGGCATTTTCCTCGGGCGCCGCGGGAGTGGCGGGAGCGGCACGGCTCGCCTCCTGCTCAGCCTTCAGCCGCTTGCGTCGTTCGGCCATGCGCTGGCGGACTTCTTCCTTAAGACCGAAGTCTATCATGCCACCGTCGCGCATCACGAGAATATGGCTGGCTACCTGCACGAGATTATTGGCATTGCCGGCGAGAATGACAATGGCGCCCCGCTTGCGGGCTACCTCTATGCTATGGGTAAACATCTGTTCGCCCGCCAAATCGACATGCGCGGTGGGTTCATCAAGCGCCAGTAGCACGGGTTCTCCATAAAGGGCGCGCGCCATCGCGATGCGCTGCGCCTGCGAGAGGGAAAGCCGCGCGCCGGCAGGGCCGACCATGCTGTTATACCCTTCCGGCAGCTTGACGATCATTTCATGTGCATGGGCGGCCTGCCCCGCAGCGACAACCACCTTGGGGTCTGCTTCGGGATCGAAACGACCGATATTGTCCGCTACGGACCCCTCGATAAGCTGGATCGACTGCGGCAAATACCCGATATGCGGGCCGAGCGCGTCCTCGCCCCACTGGTCCAGCGCGGCGTCATCGAGCCTAATCTTGCCGCGCGCAAGCGGAATCGTGCCAGCGATTGCACGCAGCAGGGTCGACTTGCCGCAGGCCGCCGGACCGACGATCGCCAGCACGTCCCCGGCCTGTATGCTGAACTGAATGCCCTGCACCACCGGCTTGCGCAGCCCCGGATACGTCACCGCGATATTCTCGCAGTCGATCTTGCGGCTGGGCGGAGGCAGGCGCACTGGCGAAACGGGGGGCATGACGGCGCGCAACAGCGCGTCGATCCGGGTCCAGCCTTGCCGTGCAGCCACATAATGCCGGGCATGGATCACGGCGCTCACCAGTGGCTCCAGCGTCAGCCATGCAAGCGCAGTCGCCGCAAAGGTGACGGCGGGACTGGCCTTGTCGCTAATCGTCAATGCGGCGCCGATCGCCAATGTCGTGCCGGTTGCAACAAACAGCAGCGCACGGGCAATGCTTGTCTTTTGCAGATGGGCGGCGCCAGCGCGCTCGATCACCCTGCTGATCGAGGCGTTGATGAGCTGCCAGACGCGGCGCGCATGGCTTCTCATTCCCAGTCCGCTGATGATGTCTGCATGCGAGCGGCCAAGGATGGATACCGCCTGCCTGCGCGCCAGCAGCGGCACTATGTCCCGCAGTGGCTGTTCCAGCGCTCCTACCGTCCTCCATAGTATGAACAGCAATGCGCCCGCGAACAACAATAGCGCCAAGGCCAGCCACCCATGCAGGAACAGCATGACGATCAGCAGGATCGGCAGCGCGGCGATATCTATCCAAGCCGTGGCATTGGGCGATTTGAGAAAGTCCGAGATCGCATCGAGATCGCGCACCGGCTGGTCGCCTTCGCCCTGCCCCAAGGTGCTGTTCGCGCTGATCCTGGCCGAAACCTCATCCAGACGCGGCAGCATATGGGTGATAATGATGCCCTGCACATGGCCCAGCACGCGGCGACGCAGATACCGGAAATAGCTATGCACCCCGGTTAGCGCCAGCATCAGCAATGAGACACCCACCACCGTGCTGATGCTCCGCCCCGGAATGGCGACATCGAACAACAGCAGGATATAAAGGGTGATCGCAACAGGGAACAGCGCGATCACGAATGAAAGGGTCGCGATCCCTGCCCCGGCAGGACGCATATCCCGCACGGCGCGTTGCGCTTCATCACTGGTGGTTGGTAATTTCATCGGTCTGGCGGCAGCTCTCATGCGCTAACTAACAGCCTCCTCATACAGGGAGAAGGGAAATTATGCGGAAAATTTTTTGCAGAAGCGGGACAGCGGCCAGATTTTATTGAGCAGGCGCGAAAGAAAAATGCGTTCGCTTCCGTCCCGTTTTTGAACGATAATGGTCACAACGGCCCGTAAACTGTTCTAATATGGCACATGTTAGCCAGTTTTACACAACTCATGGCGTGAAAATGGCAACTCACCGCTTTTGTCACAAAAATGCTCGCTTTGGCGCTTATTGCACGCTTGCGGGAAAATGGTTAACGCCAGTTTCAATAAAGCAGTTTTGAGGCCGCCGGGCGCAAACCGGGTGGCTTTTGGGGTAAACGACGTGCGCATGTTCGGCGGCGGGACCGATGAACATGTGCATGAAACATATAGAGCACCGCTAGGGGCATGGCGGCGCTGTCAGGCTGGAGCCAGTCCTGAACGTCTCAAGTCAATGCCCATGGAGGGTTTGGCAGGCGTATCGGCTTCAGCATAACTGGAGTGTAAGGTGTGACGGTTGTAACAGTAAACTCTACCCAGACGCTCATGCGCGCAGTAGCCACCGCGGCTGATGGCGATGTCATTAAACTGGCCGCTGGCACATATAGCAATGTCAATCTTCAAGGCCTCAACTTCACCAAGGGGCTGACTATCACATCGGCGGACCCCAACCGCCAGGCCGTTCTGACTGATCTCATGATCAGCGGCAGCAAGGGGCTGAAGGTTCAGGGGCTGGATCTCGTCAACAAGAGTAACGTCGATCTGGCGTTTAAGGTCCAGGGTTCCTCAAACATCGTCCTTGATAATCTCGATGTGTCAGGCTCTGGCAATACCACGGCGGCAATGAACGCCCGGCTCATGATGATCCGCAGCAGTTCCAACATCACGGTGACCAACAGCGAATTTTTCAACGGCTGGCATGGCATTAGCATGTTGAACAACAATGGCGTGAGGATCGAGGATAATTATTTCCATGATCTGCGCACCGATGGCGTGCGCGGCGGCGGCAACTCCAATCTCACTATTCGCGCCAATGTGTTTACCAATTTCCACCCGGCGCCGCTCGATCATCCTGACGCTATCCAGCTTTGGACCGTGAACACCAGCCAATCCGTCACTAATATCGTCATAGACGAAAATGTCGTTACTCGCGGAACTGGCACCCAGATTCAGGGCATCTTCCTGCGCGATATCACCGGCAACACGCCCTTTACCAACGTTACTGTGACCAACAATCTGATTGAGGGCGCGCGCGGCAACGGCATCGCGCTTAACGGCGTCAAGAACGGCACGGTGACTAACAACATCGTGCAGGGCTTTCCCGATCACAAATCCGGCATGCAGATGTCGAACTCGACCGGGATGAATGTCAGCAACAATCTGTCCAGCCTTTTCTTCGGCGCCATGAAAACGCTGCCGGGGACAAGCGGCAACAAGACCATTGCTTATGCCACCGATAGTGGCCTGGCCATGGCCGCAAGCTGGCTAAAGATGCATACGGGTTTCGTGACGGCCTGGAAACTGTCAGATCCTTCCGTGCTGACCTCGGTGCTGCATATGGGAACAAGCGGTGGCGGGTCGGCACCCATTCCGGGACCCACGCTGACTACCCAGACTACTCAGATCGCGGCTTTATCTGTCGCGGCGGCTGACACGACAGCATCAGACACCGCCGCCGCCGATGATGATGACAGCACGGGTAATCCTGGCGTAGCAGACCCCACCTTCCTTGCCCGGATCAAAACGGCTATCGAGGATGCCAACGCTGCACTCGCTGCGGCCGCTACGCCCGCAGACGACACTGATGGCGCAGGCACCAGCGACGATACGGACGGGGGCGATAGTGCGCCCATTACTGCTGTCACGGATGACGATGCCTCCGAGGTCGATGATACCCCTGACGATACTGTGCTCGCAGCTCCCACCGCCGACGATGATGATGCTGATGGCTCGGTCACTGTCTTTGAAGGAGGCGCAGGACATACACTGTCTGCCACACCAGGCGCAGATCAGTTCCACTTTGCGGTGGCCACCGGACAGGCAGGCAGCGGCGGAGATATCATCACCGGCTTCGAAAGCGGTGTCGACAAGATTGTGCTGAAAGACGCGCAGGCGGAAGGTGGCAATGAAGCAGGCCAGTCCTTCACCTTCATCGACCAGTCGACCTTCACCGGCCACGCGGGCGAGGTGCGTTATTTCGATGCGGACGCAGGCGTTACCGTCCAGACCGACATTGATGGTGACGGCTTCGCTGATTTGGAATTTTCTTTACGCGACATCCATTCCCTGAGCGTGAGGGACTTCATCCTGTAGGCCCAAGCCAGTGGCGCCATTAACGCGCCGCTGAAAATTATCAAGCAAATACAGTTGTTTACATTAAGGGCGGGGCATGCAAAATGCCTCGCCCAATTTTTATATAGTGTCCGCAGGCTTAACCATTGGCGGTAGGCGGCGCGAAATAGGGAATCGTTAAAAACGCCTTCATTCAAACAAACCTCTGCGCACATCGCGAAGCTGATGTGGTCGCAATCGGCTGGAGGCATAATTAGTGACAATCATTTCTGTAAATTCTGTGAGCCAACTCACCAGTGCTTTGTCAAAGGCACAGAATGGCGACGTAATCCAGCTGGCTGCTGGTAATTATTCAAATGTCGTCTTGAGCAACATCAAGACCAACGGTAACGTAACGATCACCTCTGCCGATCCGCTGAAGCAGGCCGTGCTATCGGACCTGATGGTCAAGGGCAGCAGTGGCCTCACCTTCAAGAATCTGGACCTCAGCAACACGGTTCCCGGCAAGGATTTCGCGTTTCAGGTGCTCGGTTCCTCCAACATCGTGTTGGATCACCTCAAGGTCCATGGCCCGAACAATATCGGGTCCGGCCAGGAGGTCGCACTGATGATGGTCCGCTCCAGCAGCGCCGTGACGGTGAAGGATTCGGAGTTCTTCAATGGTTACACCGGCATCTCGATGCTGGATAACAAGGGGCTGACGATTGCCAACAACTATGTGCATGATCTGCGCATGGATGGCGTGCGCGGTGGCGGCAATTCCAACCTCACCATTACCCAGAACACCTTCACCAATTTCCACCCGGCGCCGCTCGATCATCCGGATGCGATCCAGCTCTGGACGAACAATACCACGGCTTCGGCGACCAACATCAACATTACCGATAACCTGGTCGTGCGCGGCAATGGTGCGCCGATCCAGGGCATCTTCATGCGCGATATTATCGGCAACCTGCCCTTCAAGAACCTCAATATCACCGGCAATATGATTGTGGGCGCGCGGTATAACGGCATCTCGGTCGAGCATGCCGATGGCGCGACCATCGCGAACAACACGGTGGCGGGCTATGTGGGCGAGCAATCCTGGATTCGCACCAACAACTCGGCCAATGTGACGGTCAGCAATAACCAGTCGACCGCCTTTGTCGCACAGCAGCAGAACATGCCGGGCGTCAATGGCAACAGCACTATTAATCCCGTGTTCGATCTGGGCACGAGCTATGTAACCGGCTGGCTGGCGAGCCACACGGGCTTTTCAGGCCATTGGGCTGGCTCGGACAGCCTGTGGATGCAGTCGCTGGGGCTGAACGCGGCCACGCTTGCTGCCGCAACCGCACTGCGCGCCCAGATCGCCACCATCAACGGCGGAATCGGTGATGATCGTTTGTTCGCTTCAGCGACCAGCGACTCCGTCGTGAATGGCGGCACTGGCAATGACTCGATCGACGGCGGCAAATATTTCACCCACCAGCTAAATGGCGGCAGTGGCGACGATACTTATTTCATCCGTTCGCAGACCGCCACTGTCGTCGAGGCCGCCAATGGCGGCCTGGACACGGTACGCACCTTCGTCGACTATACGCTGACAAGCGAGGTCGAAAATCTGCGGCTGGAGACGGGTGGCCTTACCGGCGTCGGCAATGCTCTGGGCAACCTCATCATCGGCTCGGGCGGCGACGACATGATCTATGGCATGGGCGGCAATGACAACATCCAGGGCCGCGATGGCAATGACGAGATCTGGGGCGGCACGGGACTCGACACGATACGAGGCGAGAACGGTAACGACCTCCTCTATGGCGAGCAGGGCGACGACAAAATCGACGGTGGCGCCGGTAATGACATTCTGGATGGCGGCGATGGCAACGACCTTATCCTGGGTGGCGCGGGCAGCGATGTCATGAAAGGAGGCGCCGGGTCGGACATATTTCGATTTTACGCCGCGGACGTTACAACATTTACGGCTGACCAGATAACCGATTTCACCAGCGGCCAGGACAAGATCGACCTCAAGCAGATCTATCCGGGCGGCGGGCGCTTCACGTTCATTGGTACGCAGGCCTTCCACAATGTCGTGGGCGAGCTGCACTACTCCGTCGTCAACGGCAGCGCGCTTATCGAAGGCGACATCAACGGCGATGGCAAAGCGGATTTTGCGATCAAGCTCGACGCTGTCACCAAATTGTCAGCATCAGACTTCGTTATCTGACACTCTTCCTCCCCCAACCTCATCCCCTGCTGAGCCTTGGCCCAGCGGGGGATTTTTATGGCATGTGCTGGGTTCTGATCAGGCGGGCTTAACGTTGAGGCTCATGATACCGCCGGTTCCGCTCTCTCCTGCGGCATATTTCTTCTGCTGATAGGAAAGCGCGACAAGCGTGGCGAGCATCATATACATGAAGGAGCTGTTATCATCCTGCGCCAGCACGATACGGGACACCAGCCAGAATGCCACCGCCACGGCGGCGGGCATGGCGTGGCTAATCTCCTCGTCCCTGGCGTTGAAGGCGAGCTTCATGCCCATGATGAGCATATAGATGAACATGCCGAAATAGAGCGCAGCGCCGATCGCGCCATAGCTGAGAGGGATGTTAAGCAGCCCGCTATCGATAGAGAGTTCGCCCGCCGGGTTTCTAAAGTTGAGCGCCTTAGCGCCCTGTGACGGGCCATAGCCGAACAGCGGCCGGTGAACGAAAACCTCGGGAAATTTCTCAGCCTGAGCCAGACGGCCGAGCGTGCTGGCACCTTCGGTTGCGCCGCCCATCCACATCCCACGCAAGCGACCGATGAAGGTCATTGCCAGCGCGAAAAAGACCAGTCCTACCGGATAGGTCAGCGCGAGTGCCGGGCCGAACAGGCTATCCTTGTTCGTGCGCCAGAAGCGGATGGACCAGATAAACCCGTAAATTCCATGCGTTACCATGATACCGACAATGCCCACCCGTGCCTGCGTCAGCAGGATCGCGGTGATGACCAGTGCGTCACAGCCCAGCAAGATGAACTTATACAGCCGATTTTTGCCGAACAGAATATAGTGCAGGAAAAAGGGCAGCGTCAGCGCCATGAATTCGGCATAACACAAGGGCACGGAAAAGGTGCCCACCACGCGATAATCGCCCGCGCGAAATGCGGAATCGAGCAGGTTGGTCATGGCGGGGTCATCCACACGCAGGAACGACGGGATGTGGTTCGCCCACAATATGCCCTGATTCTCATATTCCAGCACCGCGATGATTCCCAGAGCCACGGCAACGACACGGATCATATTCGCGAAATAGGCCACCCTACCGGGCTTGGAGAGTACGAAAATAGCCATGAACAGCATCACTGAACAGGCGAGCTGGATACGCATATACGCACTGAACGCACCGGGCATGTCTTCCGCGCCTACCACTGACAATGTCTGCGCGATTATGAGGCCAAACAATATTTTGAAGAAAGTCGGCGCCGCAGCCATGATCTCCTTCATTTCCCGGATGAATTTGGTGGATACGGACAGGCTGACGAGCATCGCCAATATGCCGAGGAACAGGAACGCCCTGCGTATCTCGATCAGCGGCGCGCCGGGAAGCTGAATCGCCAGATAATAAGGCCACAGCAAGAGCGCGATAAAATAGCCGAAGAACATTTTGGTGAGGAAAGCCGTCGGCGGCTTGCCTGTCTCGGGCAGCAGCCACACGATCAGGCCCGCCATCACGAACAGCGGAATGGTCAGCATCGCCTTGGACTGATCGGGCAGAACCGCGAAGAAAAATCCGAGGATGAAATTGAGTATGACAAAGCCCGTCAGCAGCCGACGCCGCCCTTTGGGCGACAAGGCGCTGCGGTAATAATTGCCGAGGACGGGATTTTCGCTAGGGGGCGCGACAGCAACCGCGGATCTGGCGCGATTGTTCTTCTTCAGCAATAGTCTACCCCACATACGCAGTCCTCTGAAGCCGTCCGCAAGCATAAGCGCACATGATGCGCCGGAGTTTGCATTTAGCAGTTTTGCCCGATAACGCCATGTCTATCAGGCGATGCCGAGATTTCGATCGTCAATACAAGGGGAAGCGGCCTTGGCCAACAGTATGACGGATAGGGAAGCGGGCCAGCAGGGTGCAGAAACGCCCGGCGCACCCTCCCGCGGCTATCTCCATGACATAACCATTGCCAAGGGACTGGGTATTTTCCTGGTCGTTCTGGGCCATGTCGTTACAGGAGAGCCTCCGGCCGGCAATGACTGGTATCGCGTGCTGCGCACTGCCCTCTACGCCTTCCACATGCCCTTTTTCATCTACCTCAGCGGTTTCATATTCTTCTATACCGGCTCGCACATAAAGGCGCGCAAGAGCTTCCGCACGCTGGCAGCGCGACGGGCCGAGCGCCTGCTGGTTCCTTTTGCGCTGTTCGGCCTGCTCATCATTGTTGGCAAACATGTGGCCAGCACTTTCATTCATGTCGACAACCTCGCTCCCAACCTACTCGTCGATTTCATCAACCTGTTCTGGAATACCGAACAGAGCGCAGCCAAATCGGTGTGGTATGTATTCGTGCTGTTCGAGATGATATTGTTCGCGGTGCTGGCCATGCGCCTCGTCGGTTCGCCGCTGCTCTGGTTTGCGCTCGCCGTGCCGCTGAGCTTCATGCCAATGGTTCCAGTACTCTATCTCGACCGCTTCTTTCTCTATCTGCCCTATTTCTTCGCCGGCGGCATCGTCGTCGCGCGGCGGGACCAGTGGATGAGGCTGATTGACCGGCATGTGTGGCTGTTTATACTGGCCTTTGCCACGATACTGGTGGCGACCCGTCTGGCCGGCATCTATTCGCTTTCGATCTTTGCCTGCGGATTGGCTTCCATCCCGGCGCTGCATGCCCTGTGCCGCCTTCCCTGCGTCCAACGCGTGCAATGGCTCGATGTGCTGGGGCGTTACAGCTTTCCCATCTATCTGCTAAACACAATCGCCATCGGTCTTGCCAAGGGGATATTGCTGTTGGTTATGCCGTGGGACGGCCTCAATTTCCTGATTTTCCTGCCGGTGCTGCTGCTGTCAGGCATTATCGGCCCGATAGTAGCGAAAGTTCTGATCTTTCGCCCGGTGCCCTATCTCGACAAGATCACCGACTGATTAGCAACCGGGGGCAGTTCGCCTTCACTCCATTTCATAGCCCAGATGCGCGAGATCGACCGGGCAATAGCCCTGTAGTGCCCGGTTGGACGCTCCGAACTTGCCGGAAAAATGCCGTGCTATGGTGGCACGCATGCGCTTGCGTGCGCTTGCGTCTCCCAGCTTCCAGCGATAGGCCGCACTGTTCAATGCCCGGCCGAGCCAGCCCAGGGACTGAATTGCGTTGGGGTTCATCGGTCCGGCGCGGAAAACATTGGCCGCACGCAGCAAGGGGATGCCACTCACCGGCGGGCTGACGCCTTCGCGCGGGCGACCATCGATCGAGAGATCCCCCGCGAAATCGGCACCGGCGATGAAGCGAAAAAGATGCCCGATCCATGCCTGCCTGTCCTTCGCCAGCAATTCCTGCGGCAATACAAGAATATTCTCATGGCCGAACAAGTCGCCGTAACAATGCGCGAGCTTGGCATAGCTGATGACGGACGCGTTGAACCAGTCATAGCCCGGTTCGGGCTGATAGCCGAGATAATCATCGATACCGAGGCGACCGCCCCGCTTGAGATACTGGATATAAATGGATTGAGTGACGGAGAGCTGACCTCGCACGGTGAGGAGTATCTTCGCCGGGCCACAACTTTCCGCCAGACGCTGCGCGGTTACGCGACTGAGGCGTGAGCCGTAAAACATCTGGCCGCACAAGGTTTCTGAGGAGAGGACATCTATCTGGCCACTATCGGCAGCACTGCGCCGGGCATCGACCGCCGCCCTTGCCATGTCAGCCGTAAAATCAAGATCATGCGGACTGACGAACAATCGGTCTATGTCCGCATGATCGAACATCATGTTGAAATAGCGGGTGTCACTGAACAACTGCTGCTGGAGCCATGTCGTCCCTGTCTTGTGAAACCCCGGATGTATCAATAGCGGCATCAAATATTCCTTCTTGCCCGTCATGCTGTGTCAGGGCGGGCAGCACAATATCCCTCTCCTATCCTCGGGTTATTGAAAATTCTTTCACGAACCGCGTGGAGCAGTAAGCCTCGTCTGGAGGCCGCTGTCGCTCCGTCTGCGGGCTGGCTTGGCATCCAGCCAGCGGGCCACGCGCTTCGCCTCTTCCCGAGCGGAGGCGGCGTCGATCCTGTTGCCGGATTCATTACCCTCTGTCGGATGGAAGATATAGCGGGATGCACGGTTGTTGCGCATCTCGATCTCACCGCAATTCTGCACCCGTATCCAGCTGTGCTTGCGGTCCGGATAGTTAAGCACCTCGTTGTCGACGATCCGCCCGCCTTGCACCCCGTTGATGGCAATACCGTTATATAGCCCGCCCATCACGAGGTTGCCCTCGATCACGACGTTCTGGAAGGGACGCCCGTTTTTCACATCGCGCAGGAACACGCCCTGGGTGGGATAGCCTGTCCCGCGTACAACAAGATTGTCGTGAATATGAATATTGGTCATCGCGCCATTCTTGGGCGTGGACCAAAGCTGGATCGCATCGGGGTGGTCCTTGGGCGCGGGGTGAAAGTCGGTGAATATATTGCCCGCGATCTCCGTGTTCGAGACTTCGCCACCGCGCACGCCATCAGTGCGGATGTTATGAAACTCGTTATTGAGCACCGACATCCCATCCAACTGGAGCATCGCGATGCCATGTTGCAGGGCACTAAAGCGGGAATTGGACACCGTCACCTTACGGCTCGCCCGCACCATCAGCGCGGGGATCTTGTAGGCAGCCTCCAGATTATCGAGGGGACCGTGGATATTCATGCGGTCGAGCGTGATCCGCTCGCTCTGGAGAACCATGAACGGAAAGCGATTGGCAGCGCTCTGTCCTTTACGCGCGGGCGCTTCGTCCGAATCCGCTTCATCCGGCTGATCCTGCACGGCCTTTTGCGGCGGGCCTTGCCACTGAACAACCGCCGAGGCGTCTGCCGCCAACTCGATGTTGCGGAACGTCAATCCTGCGCTGTTGCGAATAAGCAAGCGCCCTATGCTGGCCGGGTGGGAGGGATCGGCCGACGTTACCGTCACCGTACCGGACTTTTTGACATTGCCGATTCCGATACTGGGATAGTGCCCGCTCGCCAGCGCGATGGTGCTGCCATCGGCGGCATTTTCGAGAGCACGGCGCAGCTCCTCCGCAGACGAAACCACATGCGTTGTTCCGGCAAACGCATCCCTGATGCCGACAGCGGAGGCAAGCTTTGTGGCTGTGCGCGCGGCCATGCCGCTATAGCTTGTGAGCGCCACCACACCAAGCGCCGCTGCGCCTGAAAGAGAGACGCCAAGCAGTATGGCTTTTACGGTGCGGCGACGGTGAGGGCTATTATCGGCCATGAAAACTCCTTGCGCCATGCTACCTCAAAGCGCCGCGCGCTCCAAGGGCTATGCTGAAATGGTGGACGGTTGCCCGTTAAGCCCGCCTGAACAGGAGATCAGCGTCGGTTGATGAGAATGCGGCGCAGGGTTCCAAAAAAATTGCGAGCCTGTTCCATCAGGCGTCCGCGCAGCGCCGCCTTGCTTAGGGCGAGTCCCGCCATCTCTGGCACGGGCTGGAACAACACGCGGCAGGCGGCGGCGCGCGCCAGCACGAGACGCTTTCTGCGCGCCTGCGCGGGCTGCATCCGTTCGATTTCAGTCGCTTCAAGCGGTTCTACGCTTAGCACACCAGCGGCCACCGCAGAGGATAGCAGGGCTTCTCCGCCTGCTGTCCGACTGACGATCAGGCTACGTCCCTCCTGTTCCTCGAACGAGGGGTAGCCATTATCGTCGCCATACCAGGCGTCAGCGCAGGCAATGTCGGCCACACCTCCAATTGCATCCGGGCAGATTTTACAGCGGAACTGCACTTCCTTGGACAGATATCCGCCCCAGCTATCGGCATAGCTCATCTCGGCGCTTTCGCCGTGGGTCGTCTCGGCCCGCGCCATACCAGGCCAGCCATTGCCCCTATATCTGAAGCTGGCGAGCTTCTCCGGCTCCAGCCCCATGGCGCGCACGATCCGGTTGGCGCCCGCATGGCTGGGCAGGCCGCCACAGAAGAAGGAGAGGACGAGCGGGAAACAGGCGTTCACGCGCGTGTCTACCATGGCGAGCTGCCTCAGCGCCGAAACATCGCAGGGTTTGCCCACAAAGGCCGTCCGCTTGCCTTCGTTGAGGAGGCGGCCAACCTCCTGCAAAGGTGACGACGATGCGTAGCGGGAGCCAGCGTTGCGGATGACCTGCTCCGCCGTGGTGGAAAGGGTGATGATGTTGCGGGTAGGTTTGTCAGAGTCGGCTGCGATGTGCAGCACTTGCTCCACTTGCATGCTGTTGAGCGCGTGGATGAGTAGTGCGGAGATCGCACCGCCGGACGATCCCGCGAAGCGGACATCGAGGTCACGCGCATACCCGGTATATATGCCGCGCCAAGGCCCCCAATAGCTATGCTGGTTGGGCGCGATGCCTTGCCAAGGCGCAACCCTGGCGCCGGGGCAGGCGGTGGCGATGGCCTTTTCGGTGGCGGCAGAAACTGGCGCGCTCTGCTGTGGACGGCTGTAGCCGGGGGCAACCGTTTCCATGCGGATGGCTTCGGGTGCGACGCCCGCGCACAGGCCGCAACCGCTGCATAACTGTCCGGCGAGCACGCGCTTCAGCGTGGGGGAATGAACCGAGGTCATGCGCCGTGCCTCCGTGTCGCTGCGGAAAACAGGTGTTTGAGGGCGCCGCGATAGACATCCAGCAAATCCTTGACCCTGCGGTTGGCGTCTGCTTCGGCTTGCGCGAGTTCGGCGCGTCGCTCTATTCTCTCCAGCACAAAGTCCACGGCGTTTTCCACGGTGAAAGCGTGCATCGGGAGGACATGATCATAGCCGAGAAGGCCGAAAAGGCCGCTGAACTTGCGGCTGTAAGCGACCGGAACCACCGGCGTATGCGCCGAAAGTGCGCCGATACAGGCGTGCATGCGCGCCGCAACCAGGAAATCGAGGCCCGAAATGGCGCTTTTTGCGGCAGATGGCGTCGCGAAATTGGGCACCCGGATGACGGAGGGAAACGCCTGCACCAGCCGGTCCGCCAGCCGGCCATCATCGTCGGTCGGGTCGCCGTTGCTGGTCGCGTGGATGATGAGATGCACTTCCACATCCTCCCGCGCGGACAAGGCGGCCAACAGCGCCCGTGTAAACTCCGCATAGTCGTAGCTGAGGCCGAAGCGGTTGGCGCCCGTTTCCGCCTGATGGAACAACAGCCCGGACGCGTTCACCCCCACCCGGATCTTTGCGCCCCCGCGCTCGGCCGATCTGTCCTCGAACGGCAGCACGAACGCGACATCGACCGCCAGCTCCGCCCGCGCCCTGGGCGCCATCGCGCGCGCAACGGCGAGCGATTGCTCATCCCGCGCGAAGGTAGCGGTGCTGCGACGCATCGCCATCGCGCCGAGCGCGCGATAGAGCGGCTTGGTGAACGGCCCGATCGTCTGGGGCGAAAGCACCAGCGGCACACCGCGCAGGATCGTCAGCATCTTGCTGAGCCACAGGAAGGCGAACCGCTTCGGCCCGTAAATATCGGCAAAGCTATCTCCCGCGCCGATATCCAGCACGCAATCGAGCCGGCTCAAGGTCCGCCAGAAGCCCGAGGGAGACAGCATCGCGCGCGTATCGATGCGAAAAATCTCGACATCGCTGCCGAGATCGAGCGGCGCGTCGCCATCCCGCATACTGAGGATGGTGAAACGCGGCTCCAGCCCCATGTGCGCCGCGACCTCGCGCGCCAGCGTCATATTGCCGACCGTGAGCGCACCCACGCCCAGATTGCCGGAGCTGGCGGAATGCCACAGCAGACCGATGTGAATCGGCTGGCGCGCTTTAGGAGCGGGGTCGGTCTTTTGCATCACATCCATTCTGTTACGCCCTAACCGCCCATCTCTTGCCAAGTGTTAAATCGCAAGGTCGATATGGCTCTAAAATCACGGCTCCCCGCTTTTCCAGGCCTGTTTGCCCGCGATCCAGTGTTCGAGGATCTGCGTGGCGGCGATATCCGCCGGCGCTGCGGTGGCGATGTCCCGATCGATCAGCAGGAAATCCGCCCATTGGCCGGGCAGCAACGCACCGATTCGCTGCTCGGCGAATGCGGCATGGGCGGGACGGCTGGTGAGCGCGGCCAGGGCGGCGCCGATAGCGCCCTCGCGCGCTGCCAGTTGCGCCAGCCGCATGAACGAGGGCACGGCGGCTTGACCATCCTCGGTCCGCCAGCGCCTGTCTCCGGGGTAGCTCTCCGTCATTTCGCGCATCACCGATGTTGCCTTTCGCAGCGCAGGCTCGCCATCCGGCGTCAGCGCGAGCTGGAAGCCATCCATCGCCGCGCGGCTCGCCTGATTGCTGAGACGGGTGATGTCCGCTGTAGCGTCTACGGGCAGATGCACGCCGACCAGCCGCAGCCTGTCGTCGTAAAGCCAGGGCGAAGGCGCCGGCCCCGCAATGGTCGCCATATTCTCGATCCCGTCGGCATAGCCGATGATGCGCAGGCGCAATGCGCCCCGGTCGCCCGCCCGGCGATAGGCCTGCCAATCGAGGATATGGGTACCCATGTCCGCCACCATGGCAATGCCGTGGTTGAGGAAAAAACGCTGCGCCTTGTCGAGCGCGATGTCGCGGTCCTTGGGGCTGGGCGCGGGGACGATGCGCTCCATTTGCGCCTTGGCCGCGCCGGAGAGAGCGCCCGCCTCCCTGATACCGGCGAGGCGCAGGGCGGCGCTGTTGGCCCAGCCGGTGTGGCCATCGGCACTCTCCAGCCAGGCGGGCATATCGGATATGGCGGCATCGAGCTGCGCCGCAGTGGGGGCGGTCGTCATACCCCAGCGGGCGGCGTCCCATCCGCTGCCCAATATCCATTTCCGCGCTGGGTTGGCGCGCGCATGGGCGGCGATCTGCGCCTGTGCTTGCGCCAGTGTCGTGGTGTCGCTCAGGTCCAGCGTCATCAGCCGGATGCCGGTGTCCATCAGGCGGGTGTGCCCGTCGATAAAGGACGGGATCAGCGTGCGTCCTTTCGCGTCCAGCCGGTAGGCGAGCCTTTCCGGGCGCGGCTCGCCCGGCCCCAGGCGGCGCTCCACCCGCCCGTCCCCGCCAATCAGCAGCCCGGTAAAGCGGATGAGCGCGCCGTCGCTTCCGGGGGCAAGGCCGTTCACATTGTCGATGAGGCCCGTGGTGGACGGCGGGAGATCGGGCGCCTTCGCCCGCTTGCGCGCGTCTGACGGGCCAGCCGGCAAGCACAGGCCGAGCAGCAATAGGACAAGCAGGATCGCCCGCCTGAAGGCGGTGCAGGACGGCTTCACCGGGTGCGGATCCTCCGCATCAGGGCGCTGGTATCCTGCCGCCCGCCGCCCATCGCCTGCACCTCGGCATAGAACTGATCGACCAGCGCGGTGACGGGCAATGCCGCGCCATTGGCCCGCGCTTCCTCGATCGCCAGCCCCAGATCCTTGCGCATCCAGTCCACCGCAAAGCCGAAGTCGAACTCGTCCTTCGCCATGGTGGCCCAGCGGTTGGTCATCTGCCAGCTTTGCGCCGCGCCGCCCGATATCGCCTCGAACACACGGTCGAGATCGAGATTGGCCGCCTGAGCGAAGCGCACCGCCTCGGACAGGCCCTGCAACACGCCGGCGATGCAGATCTGGTTGACCATCTTGGCGGTCTGCCCCGCGCCGGCAGAGCCGATATGCACCACCCGCGCGGCGTAGCTCTGCATTACCAGCCCCGCCGCCGCCACGGCTGGCTCGCTGCCGCCGCACATGACCGAGAGCGTGCCCTTCTCGGCCCCCGCCTGCCCGCCCGACACCGGCGCATCGACGCAGTGGAGGCCACGGCTTTCGCCCTCGACGAACATCTGCCGCGCGATCCGCGCAGACACGGTGGTATGGTCGATGAACAGCGCGCCCTTCGCCATCGTGCGAAAAGCGCCGTCCTTGCCCAATATCACCGAGGCGAGGTCATCGTCATTGCCGACGCAACTGATGACGACTTCGGCATCCTCCGCCGCCTGCGCCGGAGTGACGGCCATCGTGCCGCCATATGTCTCGACCCAGGCCGCCGCCTTCGCCATCGTGCGATTGAACACCATGAGCTCGTGGCCCGCCCGCGCAAGGTGCCCGGCGATTGGCCCGCCCATGACACCCAGACCGATAAATGCTATCTTTGCCATAGCGCGTGCATAGACATTCTATACGCGCAAGCCTAGGGCTGTTTGACGTTCTGCGGGATATGAATGAAGGTTTTGAAAGGGGTAAGCGGTCGGATGGGTCATGAGGCCAGCCTACAGGAAGTTGATAAGCCAGCAGCAAACAGCCTGCCGGTATCGATCGACGATGTGCGCGAGGCCCATGCCCGGATTAGCAGCTCGATCGTGCGCACGCCCACGCTGCTGAGCAAGACACTCTCGAAGATCATTGGGGCGCAGGTGTGGCTCAAGTTCGAGAACCTCCAGTTCACCGCCGCCTACAAGGAGCGCGGCGCGCTCAATCGCCTGCTGCTGATGAGCGAAAAGGCACGCTCGCGCGGCGTCATTGCGGCGTCGGCCGGCAATCATGCGCAGGGGCTGGCCTACCATGGCGCGCGGCTCGGTGTGCCTGTCACCATCGTCATGCCCAAGTCCACGCCGACGGTGAAGGTGAGCCAGACCCAGGGCCATGGCGCGACGGTGGTGCTGTATGGCGACAATTTCGACGAGGCCAACGCCTATAGCCGCGAGCTGGAGCAGGAGCGCGGCCTTACTTATGTGCACCCGTTCGACGACCCGGAGGTCATTGCCGGGCAAGGCACGGTGGCGCTCGAAATGTTGGAGGACGCGCCGGGCATCGACACCCTGGTGCTGCCGGTGGGCGGTGGCGGGCTGATCTCCGGCTGCGCGATTGCGGCGAAGGCGGTCAACCCCGCTATCCGCGTGATCGGCGTGCAATCGAACCGCTACCCCGCGCTCTACAGCCTCAAGACCGGCAAGCAGATCGATGGCGGCGGCGATACGCTGGCCGAGGGCATTGCCGTGAAATTCCCCGGCGCGCTTAGCTCTCAATTCGTGATGAGCATTGTCGACGAAATGCGCATCGTCAACGAATCGATCATCGAGACGGCGATCTCGCTGTTGCTCGATATCGAGAAAACCGTGGTGGAGGGCGCAGGCGCCGCCGCGCTCGCGACTTTGCTGCCTACCAAGGATGGCAACCCCAGGCCGGAGTTCGCCGGGCGGACCATCGGCGTGGTGCTGACCGGCGGCAATATCGACCCGCGCTTCCTCGCCAACGTGATCCTGCGCAACCTAGCGCGTTCGGGCAAGATTGGGCGACTGTCGATCATCCTGCCGGACAAGGCGGGCGCGCTGATGGAGGTGGCGGGCATCTTCACCCGCTTCGATGCCAACATCATCGAGGTGGCGCATCAGCGCGTGTTCGGTGTGCCCTCGGCCAAGAGCACGACGACCGAGATCGAGTATGAGATCAAAGACCCCGCCGCCGCGATGGCGCTGGAGCAGGCGCTGAGTGATGCGGGCTATGCGTTTGACCGGCTGACCATATCAGGCACGAGGAAAGGCCCGCGCGGCAGCCGGGGCTGAGCGGGCGTAATGTCAGGCATGTCTAGGTTGCCCGCTTCTCATATCAACCATTGCCCTAGTGTGGTGGATTTGAAATTCGCCTCATTCAACCTCATAACTCCGAGCGAATTTCAAATCCATAAACCGCACTAGAATCAAATAGTTGCTAGTGACCCTGTTGAATCTAAAGTTCGCTCAGCCCTATCCCCATAATGCAGCGGACTTCAGATTCGGGTCACTAGGGCCTGAAGCCAGCCTCATCGCTGAATTAAGCCGAGTAAGATGGCCCCTATCCGAAGAAAGACCGCGTTGTGCGTTGCTTGGGTGCGTTGTGTGGCCTTGTCGCGCTCCTTCCCCGCCCATCCTACTATAGCGCCCGATCAATCAGCCCCACAGCGTTTTGGAAAATAGCATATAATAGGATGAAATATCAGAGAATGGGACATATAAGTCCTAGATTGCTGGGCAGCAAGAGCCATGTGCCATTCATGGAATGGTCGGCAAGAGTTGGTATGAATATCAGGCGGTTGCGGGAAGCGCGCGGGCTGACGCAGGAGCAGCTTGCCGGCGAGGCAGGTATCGCCATGCGCCATCTGGGGCGGATCGAGCGCGGCGAGGTCAGCCCCACGGTCGAGATGCTCGGCAAGCTCGCCGTGGCTCTGGGTATAACGCCGGAAAAGCTATTTGGGTAAGCGCTATTGTGCGGCGCGAAACCGTTTGAAAATACTCCGTAAATCTTTTTGTGGTAAACCCCCTTTTAATGGGCGCGGATGCCCGGCATTATGGGGTTGAGCGACGCAGGTTGGCTGTGGTTCGCAATGGTTTTTCGAGAGGGTGACAAGAGCTTGACCGCACCGTTTCGTTTCCCCCGTTTCTTCGTCACCAGCCCCAGCCCCTGCCCCTATCTGGCGGGGCGGAGCGAGCGCAAGGTGTTCACCGAGCTTTCCGGCGACAACGCCAGCGAGCTGAACGACGCATTGGGCCGGATCGGCTTTCGCCGTAGCCAGAATGTCGCCTATCGCCCCTCCTGCGCGGATTGTGCGGCCTGCGTCTCGGTGCGCGTGGTGGCGGACGAGTTTGCCCCCAATGCCAGCCAGCGCAAGCTGTTGAAACGCAACAGCGACCTGGTGGTGAGCGTGTGCAAGCCGTGGTCGACCGAAGAGCAATATGCGCTGCTCCAGCGCTATCTCCATACCCGCCACCCCGGCGGCGGCATGACCGAGATGGACGAGCTGGATTATGCCGACATGGTCGAGCATTCGCCGGTCGACAGCTATGTCATCGAATATCGCGAGCCGACGCGCGATGGATCGCCCGGCAAGCTCGTCGGCGCCTGCCTGACGGACCGGCAGGGCGACGGCTTGTCGATGATCTACAGCTTCTTCGAGCCGGACCCGGACGTGCGCCCGAGCATGGGCAATTTCATCATCATGGATCACATCATGCGCGCCCGCAAAACCGGCCTCGCTTATGTATATCTGGGCTATTGGGTCGAGGGATCACGCCGGATGCAATACAAGGTCCGGTATCAGCCGCTCGAGCGACTGGGGCCGGGCGGCTGGGTGCGCTTTGGTGCGGAAAGTGCTGGCGCGGCAGCGGCATTGCCCGGTGGCGTCGTGTCCGAATCAGGGCCGGCGCCGATCGCGCCCCGCGAGCTGGCCGAGCTGTTTCGCAAATAACTTTGCGCTTTTGGGGGCTGAGGCCCTGTCACACCCCCCAAAACGCCCGATGACGCGAGCAAATTATCCGATGAAATGAGAATAATTGCTGCATCGCGGTCGCAAACATGTTGCGATGCGCAAATATTTATCCTATGTTAACCATATTCTGCTGGATTATGGGCATGCACGAAGCCATGGTGCCCCGAGCACTGCGGATCTTGGAACGGGAGTAATAATCATGGAACTGAAGCGTAAATTTGCTGGTATCGCACTTGGCGCCTTGGTTGCCATGGCTGCCCCCGCCACTGCCAACGCCCTGACGCTGGTCATTCCTTTCGGCAACACCCCCGGCGCGGGCAAGTTTGTCGACAACTACACCTTCAACTTCCCGCTCGCCGGCAAGGCATCGGTTTCGGTCGGCTCGACACTGTCCGGCCCCGGCACCAACGTGAATTTCGCCACCAACTCCGTGCGCTTCAACAACCAGATCGTGCCGGTGGTGTCCTCCGGGGCGATTGAGCTGCTTCAGCTCCTCAACCAGCCGATCGTGGCCGGTTCGCAGACCCTCTCGGTCAAGGGTTTTGCGCAGGCGCTCGGCAGCTATTCCGGCACGGTCACTTTCGCCTCCGCGCCCGAACCCGCGACCTGGGGCCTGATGATCCTCGGCTTTGGCGCTGTGGGTTACAGCCTGCGCCGCCGCCGTGCGTTGACGCTGGTGCCTGCCAAGGCCTGATTGTCTCATTTTAGGGCAGGGCCAGTCGCCCTGCCCCGCATTTTTGCGACGGGCCGCCAGCGAAAAGCACTGGCGGCTCTTTTATTTTGCGTATAATCCCGTATATAACAGTTAACAATATCGTTACAAAAGTAGCATGGTCGCGCTTAACTGTATTAACTTATTGTTTTTATTTGAAAGGACTTGATCATGGCACTTCCTGTTTCTGATGGGCACAAGACTTATGTAAGCAATGGCGATGTTGGCGGTATTGTCCGCGCGACGGACGATCCGGACGGCAGCAACATGCAGGGTCTGGACGGCGACGACAGCCTGCGCGGCGGCAAGTTTGACGACGCGCTCGATGGCGGCGCCGGCAACGATGCTCTGTTCGGTGGCCTCGGCGCCGACATTTTCAAAATCGACATCAGCGACATCGTTGATGGTGCGGATACCGACAAGATCCTCGACCTGAACTTCGCCGAAGGCGATCGTCTGGCGCTCGACGGTTTCGCGGCTGACACCTTCAGCGACTCTGCCGGTGCCAACGCCATCGGCGATAACGGCCACATCCAGATTTCGAGCTGGGCGGGCCTTTACACCGCGATGAACAGCGCGGTTGGCGTCGCGATCACAGCTTCGCAGGTCGGTTCGACCGATGCGCTGCGTCTGGTGTTCGACGACGGTGCAGGCACCGTTCAGACCCTGATTATCTCCAATGCTTACTCCGCTTATATGGCGGAAGGCATTATGGCCTGATCGGTCATGCGTCATTCGCGCTGCTCTGGCGCGAGCGACGGAAGCATAGAGAAAAGGCCCGCTGCTCGGCGGGCCTTTTTTGTTGGATGAGGCGTCTGTCCCGCGCCGATAGGAAAAGGCGTAACCCATGCAAAAACCGGCTCGCTCCGTGGGGAGCTGACCGGCTGGAATGGCATGATGATCGTGCGAGGCAGGAAGCGAGAATGCGCCCAGCAACAGCGTACTGCGTTTCCACTGACCCACGATGCCGCATCCTTTGTGCGCGCGCATCTCCATGCGTCTTATGACAGGATGGACAGAGCAAGGATTGGGAGAATGCTCTTTTATGAAACTGAAGTCCGCTTTCCCCTCAAAAGCATCGAACGGACAAGTGGGCAGTGGTTTTCCGCAACAAACGATGCGGTAATAAAAGAATAGAGCACGCACCCTGCGTCCGATTTAACGCAGCGCTCTCTCTGTCAGGCGCAGAGAACTTCAGATCTGGACCATTGCAAAAAGGGGGCGATGGCATGCCACCGCCCTCCCCTTGATTCAAAAAGCGTAGCGGATCTTCGTCGCCTTGGCGCGGCGACTGCGCAGCGCCATGCCCGCCGCACCGAAGCCGAGGATCATCAGCGCCCAGGTGCCCGGTTCCGGCACAGCGCTGGCCGTGAGCTGGCTGATCTTGAAACCGTCGAACAGATTATCGACGCCGCCCGCCTCGATGATCCAGGCGTTGCTGCGCAGGCTGCCAGAATTGAGGGCACGCGCACTGGCCGAATTGCTGCTGACATAAGAGGTGAACATGGTCGGAAACATCGCCATGACCGAAGCCTGTGATGCGCCATCGCTGAACGGATTGGTCATCCAGTTCATCCCGCCATTACCGACGAGGATGTTCGCATCCGTATCGCTCTTGCTCTGATGGAAGTTCGGGCTACCGAAAGCGTTGAACACCGCGCTGGTCAAGGTTACCGGCTTGCTGAACTGTAGCAGGATGAAATCGGTCGGGCCAAAGCTGTCGGTGAAGTGTTCGTCGGTCGCGCTGTCCTTGGTGCCGAGGCCATCGGGATAATTGCCAAGATAGGATGCGAAGGTCGTGCCACCGGAGAAATTCCACCCGCTGGCGCGCAGGCTGAGCGAGCCGGAGCCGTTCGTCGTGGTGGCGGAGCGAACATTGCCGAGTGCGCCGAAGGTCTTGCTGTTGTCGTTACCGTGGAGATCGAAGGTGTAGACCCCCGCATGAGCGGAGCCAGCCATAGCGGCGGCGAGAGCGGCGGATGAGGCTAGTTTGAGAAGTGTGCGCATAGCAAATTCCATATTGTGTGTGTGCCTGGGGGAAGCGACTGAAAAATATTAACTTTTCCGCAGTTGCGAAGCGAACGATTTGCGGCGAACCGCGCACGCTTCATCGCATTTGTGCAGGGCGGTGACAAAACCAGCCACTGGAACGCCGGCGATTTGCTGAGCGTGGCGGCGTAAAAGCCAGCCAGTGGTTAGGCTGCTTCTTTTGGGGGGCGGTCGGGGATGTATGCTGTGG
>JAGNYO010000028.1 GCA_017984895.1 Sphingobium sp.
CCCAGGCAGAGGCGCTGGCCGATGACCTGCGCATCGCCACGGGTGATCTCTATAGCGCGCTGGCCGAGCGATTGCGGCAAAAGCATCAGTTGGCCATCCGCATCCTGCCCACAGATGTAATGCCCGATCATGTCCGCAGGCTGGATCTGCATGCGCGGCAGTTGCAACTATCGGAAATGCTGGATGGCGCTTCCCGCACTTTTCACGCCGCTTTCCTCATTGCCGAACTGGAAGCGCGGGCGGAGATCGACGCGCTGCTGGCAGGCGCGGCCTTCGGCGATCGTCATGCCGAACGGCTTTTTCGCCGCCACCTCACTGGCTATTTCGCGGCAGCCATGATGATGCCCTATGGCCGTTTTCTGCGCGCCTGCGAGGCGAGTGGCTATGATCCGCTCCTGCTCCAGCGGCGCTTTGGCGCGGGCTATGAGCAGGTGGCGCACCGGCTGACGACACTCCAGCGGGTCGGCGCGCGCGGATTACCCTTCTTCATGGTACGGATCGACCGGGCCGGGCAATCATCCAAACGCTATGCCGGGGCGTCTGCCGCGCCGATGGTCGAGGCGGACAGCCGCTGCCCGCTCTGGGCGATCCACAGCGCCTTTGACCGTCTGGGAGAAATTGTGCCGCAACTGGTCGAGCTGGAAGATGGCGAGCGCTGGTTTACCCTCAATCGCACCGTGGCTGGCCAAAGCGCGGGGCTCCGCACCGGGCAGGCGGTCTTTTCGATCGCGCTGGGAGTGAAGGCGGATTATGCGCGGCCGTTGCTCCATGCCCGTGGGCTTGATCTGGACAAGGGTGACGCGCAGCCTATTGGCCTCGGCTGCACCGCCTGCACCCGGCCGACCTGCACGCAGCGCAGCGCCCCGCCACGCGGGCGGGCGCTCCGCTTCAACGAGCGGGAGCGTGGCCTTACTCCCTTCGAATTTGTCGCGGACTGAACGTGGATTGCGCCCTTCACACCTGTAAAAAATTCCGTCACTGTTCAACAATTGTTCGTGAATTTGCGCGATAGCTTCTAACCCTGTCGGGAAATCTTACAGCAGAGTGTGCTGCGCAGTAGGATCGCTTCCGAAAGTTGGTGAGAGAGCATGGTTCGCATCTTCAAACATTATGTGCCGCATGCGGTCCTGCTGTTGGGCCTGCTCGACTTCATTCTGCTGCTCTGTTCGGCGGAGGCAGCCTGGGTGGTCCGTGCGCGCCAGATCGGCATGGAAGTGGATTATGTGCTGAACCGGGCGATGCCTCTGCTAGGCTTCGCGATGGCGTTGCAGGCGGCGATGGTCGCTGTCGGCGTCTATGGCACGGAATCCCTCCAATCGCTGCGTTATGCGGTGGCGCGGGTGCTGGTGGCGGTATCGCTGGGCGTGATTTTGCACAGCGTGCTCTATTTTCTGTTGCCGGGCATCGCGCTGTGGCGGTCGAACACGCTGTATGCCATGGTGTTCGCGACCATAACGCTGATCAGCGCCCGCATGTTGTTGGGGTCGATGTTCGGTGGCGAGGTGTTCCGCCGGCGCATCATCGTGCTGGGCGCGGGCGACCGGGCAAACCGCATCCGTCAGCTTGAAAAGCGCCGTGGCGCAAGCTTTTTCGTCGTCGGCTATATCTCCATGCGCGATACCATGAAGGCGGGCGAACAGGGGGGCGAGAAGGGGGGCGAGCATGTGATCGAGGAGGCGATCCCGCGCAAGGCGATCCATAATCTCGCGGATTATGTCGTGAGATTGGGCGCCAGTGAGGTGATCCTCGCGCTTCAGGAGCGCCGCAATGCGGTGCCGATGGAGGATCTGTTGCGCATCAAGACTACGGGTGTGCATGTGAACGATCTCTCCACGTTTCTGGAACGCGAGACAGGCCGGGTGGATCTCGACAGCGTCAATCCGAGCTGGCTCATCTTTTCAGACGGTTTTTCATCGGGGCGACGCCTTTCCACGCTTTCCAAGCGGTTGTTTGATCTCGTCGTCAGTGCGGCCCTGCTGCTGCTGACCGCGCCACTGATCGCGCTCGCGGCCTTGGCGGTAAAGCTCGATAGCAGTGGGCCGGCTTTCTATCGGCAAAAGCGCGTGGGCCTCTATGGGCAGGAGTTCTGGATTACCAAGCTGCGCACCATGCGCACCGATGCCGAGCAGGATGGACAGGCCGTGTGGGCGGAGAAGGACGATCCGCGCATCACCCGTCTTGGCTCATGGCTGCGCATGCTGCGGATCGATGAACTGCCACAATGCTGGGTGGTGCTGAAGGGCGATATGAGCTTTGTCGGCCCGCGGCCGGAGCGCATGCAGTTCGTCAAGGATCTGGAGAAGGATCTGCGCTTCTATGCCGAACGGCATATGGTGAAGCCGGGCATCACCGGCTGGGCGCAGGTCAACTATCCCTATGGGGCGTCGCTGGAAGATGCGCGCCACAAGCTCGAATATGATCTCTATTACGCCAAAAACTATACGCCCTTCCTCGATCTGCTGATCCTGTTGCAGACCGTGCGCGTGATCCTGTGGCCCGATGGTGCGCGATGAGGGGGGGGGCGCGTTTTGTTGACACGGCCCGGCACCGCTCCGCGCCCATGCTGCGGAGCAGGTAGATGAGCGCGACCCTGCTGTTCATTGGCGATTGGGGGCATGTGCTGGCGGCGGCGCTGTTCGCGGCGCTCAGCATATGGACCGGCCGCCGTTTCGCCACGCAACAGACCGGCAAGCTGCTGGTCGCGGCATTGGCGCTTACCTCTGCCTGGCTGCTGTCGGTCGCGTTTGCCGGGGTGGACCGGCTTGAGACGGGGGTGCTGGAAAGCCTGCGCAATTGTGGGTGGCTGGTGTGCCTGTTCGTGCTGCCGGGCCAGTTCGGCCGCCGCGCGTTTTGGCATGCACGCGGGGCGCGGCCCCTCTATCTTGTGCTGGCGATGGTGCTGGTGGCGCAGTGTGGCCTCGATATTCTAGCCAATATCGCCGCGATGACCGGGGATACGCTGGGCAGCATCGCCGAGGGTGCCATTGTGCTGCGTATCTTATGGGCCATCGGAGCGCTGCTGCTGATCCAGAGGATTTACGCCGCATGCGATGCGCCGGTGCGCACGATGATCGCGCCCGTAGCGGCGGCGCTGGCGGCGATGTGGGGCTATGATCTCATCCTCTATGGCGCCGCTTTCAGCCGGGCGGAAGGGGTGCCCGCAATGCTGTATGCGTTGCGCGGCCTCAACATGGCGGCGCTCGCCCCCGTGATCGCCCTTGCCGCGCGCACCGGGCAGCAAGGCGTGGTAGAGCCTTCGCGCGCGCTTGCCTTGCGGGGGCTGGGAATCGTGATGGGGCTGCTGGTGGCGCTGCTGCTGCTCTCGGCATTGATGCTGCTCGATACTCTGGCCAGCCCGCTGGTGAAAGGGGTAGCGAGCGCGGCGTTGTTCCTCTCGGTCGCGGGCGGCCTGCTGTTCGTTCCTGCGGCGCGACTGCATCGCGCGGCCAAGGTGCTCGCAGCCAAGCATCTGTTCCGCCACCGCTATGACTATCGGGAGCAATGGATGACCTTTGCGGATACGCTGGGGCAGCGGGATAGCCTGGAGCAGCCGAGCATTCACCGGCGCGTCGTCCGGGCGTTGGCGGACATAACCCAGTCCTCCTGTGGCGCGCTGCTGCTCGCGGGCGGGGAAGAAGGGCGCCTCGTCTGGCATGCGGACTGGAGCTGGAAGGGCGACCACCCGGCTAAGCTGGATTTCACCAGCGATCATACGGAGCGCATGCGCGCGCGCGGCTGGATCACCGATCTGGCCGAGGAGCGCGCCCGGGCTGATGGTGCGACGCTCCCTGACTGGCTGGAGCAGGAGCAAACTCTCTGGGCGCTCGTCCCGCTGGTGCATTTCGATCAGCTCATCGGCGTCGTCCTGCTGGGCCACCCGCCGCTCAGCCGCGCGCTCGACTGGGAAGATTTCGATATGCTGCGCGCCGCCGGGCGGCAGGTGGCGAGCTATCTCGCCGAGGCGCGCGGGCAGCAGGCGCTCGAGGAAGCGCGCCGGTTCGAGGAGTTCAACCGCCGCTTCGCCTTCATCATGCACGACATCAAAAATCTCGTCAGCCAGATTGCGCTCACCGCCCGCAATGCCGAGCGCCATGCAGAAAACCCGGAGTTTCGCGCGGATATGATCCTGACGCTGAAGGACTGCGCCGAGCGTATGAACATGCTGCTTGTCCGGCTGGCGCAGCGTAGCAGCGTGTCGGACACTGAAAGCGTGTCGTTCATGCTGGGCGATGTTCTGGACATGATCGGCGTTCGGCATGGGCAGGCGCACCCCGTGCTGATCGAGGGAGACAAGGCCATTGCGATCCATGCCGATCCTGCGAAGCTGGAGCAGGTGATCGCTCACCTGGTGCAGAATGCGGCGGAGGCGTCCGCGCGCGAAACACCCATTTTGCTGCGCGCCAGGAGGGCGGATGGCGAGGCGAAGCTCTCGATCATCGATCATGGATGCGGCATGAGCGCTGATTTTGTGCGGGACGAACTGTTTCGCCCCTTTGCTTCCACCAAGCAGGGCGGCTTTGGCATCGGCGCCTATGAGGCGCGCGAACTGGTGCGCGCCATGGGCGGGCGCCTCACGGTTGAGAGTGCGCCGGGCAGGGGCACAACCTTCACGCTTCATTTGCCGCTAGCCGACAAGTTGGTGGGCGTGCGGGGTTCCAGCCAGGAAAGGGCCGCCTGATACATGACCCAAATACCGCGCCCCAAGCTGTTGATTGTGGAGGACGACCTCGGCCTGCAACGCCAGTTGCGCTGGGCCTATGAGGATGTGGACATAGTCTGTGCCGCCAGCCGCGCCGAAGCGATAGACGTGCTGCGCGCCGAGGAGCCGGATGTCGTCACGCTGGATCTTGGCCTGCCGCCAGACCCTGACGGAACCACCGAGGGCTTTGCGACACTGGCGGAAATCCTCGCGCTCAAGCCCGACACCAAGATCATCGTCGCCTCCGGCCATGGCGCGCGGGAAAGCGCCCTGCGCGCGATTGCCTTTGGCGCGTGGGATTTTTACCAAAAGCCGATCGACATCGACGCGTTGGGCATGATCGTGCGTCGCGCTTTTCATGTGCATGCGCTGGAGCGGGAAAATGCCCGCCTTGCCGCGCGGAGCGAGGCGGGTGCGCCCATACTCGGGCGGATCATCACCACCGCGCCGGAGATGCTCAAGGTTACCCGCACGATAGAGCGCGTCGCCGCCGCCAATGTCTCGGTGATGCTGCTGGGCGCAAGCGGCACGGGCAAGGAGCTGCTGGCCCGCGGCCTCCATGACGCCAGCCCCCGCAAGGACGGCGCGTTCGTCGCTATCAACTGCGCCGCGATTCCCGAAACACTGCTGGAATCCGAGCTGTTCGGCCATGAGAAGGGCGCGTTCACCGGCGCGGTCAAGACCACGCCCGGCAAGATCGAGCTGGCGCAGGGCGGCACCTTGTTTCTCGATGAAGTGGGCGATATTCCGTTGCCCTTGCAGGTAAAGCTGCTGCGCTTCTTGCAGGAGCGGGTGATCGAACGCATTGGCGGCCGCAGCCCGATCCCGGTCGACACGCGCATTGTCTGCGCCACGCATCAAAATCTGGACGCCATGATTGCGGGCGGCACCTTCCGCGAGGATCTTTACTATCGGCTCGCCGAGATCGTCGTGCCTATCCCGTCACTGGCGGAGAGGGGCGGCGATGCGGTGCTCTTGGCCCGGCATTTCCTCACCCGCTTTGCAGACGAGATGAAGCGGCAGGTGACAGGGTTTGCGCCCGATGCGCTGGCTGCGCTGGATGGCTGGCCCTGGCCGGGCAATGTGCGCGAGCTGGAAAACCGGGTGAAGCGGGCGGTCATCATGGCCGACGGCAAGCGCGTTACCGCGGCCGATCTCGACCTTGGCATGGGTGCGGATGCAGCACCCCAGACCCTAAATCTCAAGAGTGCGCGCGAGGCAGCCGACCGTGTGGCAATAGGCCGTGTCCTCGCCTGCACCCATGGCAATATTTCCAGCGCCGCCAAGATGCTCGGCATCAGCCGCCCTACGCTTTATGACCTTATGCGGGCTTATGATATCAGCGCGTAGAACAGTGTCGTCTCTGGCGCCCCTATTCCTGCTAATAGCGGCCTCCCTGCTGTTCGCCGCGCCGCAGGCTGTGGCGGGTCCGCGCGAGGATGCGCGCGCCGGGCTGGCGCGGGCGCTGGCTGCGCTCGGTAACGATGACCCCCGCACCGCCCGTATCGAGCTGATGAACGCGATCAAGGCCGACCCTGCGCTGGCCGAGGCGCGGATCGTGCAGGCGCGGGTGCTGCTGATGCTCGGCAACGGGCGCGGCGCGCAGGATGAGCTGAAACGTGCCACTCAGCTTGGTGCGCCCTTGGGTCCGCTCAGGCATCTGCGCGCCCATGCGGCGCTGCTGCTGGGTGATCCTGAAACCGCGATCAAAGAAGCCGCCGCGCCGGATGCCGACGCGCGCGAGACGCTGTTTCGCACCCGCATCGAGGCGCAGGCCTTGCAGGCATTGGGGCGCTATGCCGAAAGCGCGCAGGCGTTTGACCGCGCGCTGGCCCTCGCGCCGCGGGACAGCGCGCTGTGGGCCGACATCGCCCGCTATCGCATCGCGACAGGCGACATGGCGGCTGCGCTCGCAGCGTCCGACCGCGCGCTGGCGCTTGCGCCCGCCAGTGTCGACGCGCTGACGCTGAAAGGCGTGCTGGCGCGCGATCAATATGGCCTCGCCGAATCCTTGCGGTGGTTCGATGCGGCGTTGAAACGCAATCGCGATTATGTGCCCGCGCTCACCGAATATGCCGCGAGCCTGCTCGATATGGGGCAGGCGTCCCGCGCGCTGGCGCTCAGCCGCCGCGCGCTTCTCATTGCCCCCGGCCTGCCGCGCGCCTGTTTTTTGCAGGCGCTGCTCGCAGCGCGGGCCGGCAATTATATGCTGGCGCGTAGTCTGCTCGCGCGCACCCATGGCGCGCTCGACGGGCAGGCGGCGACCCGGCTGCTGCGCGGGGTGCTGCAAATGCAGGGGGGCAACCCCACACTCGCCATTGCCGAGCTGAAGCCGTTGCTCGATGCGCAGCCCTTGAATATGCGCGCGCGCCTGCTGCTGGCGCGGGCCTATGCGGCCGATGGACAATATCAGGACGCCGAAAGCACCTTGTTCCCGATCGTGGAACGTGCGGACGCGGGAACTTATGCCCTGAGCCTTGCCGCGCATATTCATGACGCGCTGGGCAATGCGGCGGTGGCCACCCGATTCCGGGCGCGCGCTGTGGCGATGGCGCCGGGGCCGTCGCTGGTCTATCGCGGCGCGGGGACTATCGCCGAGACTGCACCATCAGCCAACGCCGGCCCGCGCCTGGCCGCACCCAATCTGCGCTATATGCGCGCCCTGTTGGAGGCGGGGCAGGTCGAGGCGGCGCTGGCCCGCGCCAGGGCATTGCAGGCCGCCAACCCCGGCGCGCCCGCCGCCGCGCTTGCGCTGGGGGATTGCCTGATCGCCGCTGGCAAACCCGCCGAGGCCGCCGCCGCCTATGAAGCGGCGGGCAATCTGCGCTATGACGAGGATGTGGCGCTGCGTCTCATGGATGCGTGGCGGAGGGCCGGCAAAAGGGATCGCGCCGAATATGCGCTGCGCCTGCTGCTGTGGCAAAACCCGATGAGCATGGCGGGCCAGCGCCTCGCCGCTTCCTACTGGCTGGCGGCGGAGGATTATCCGCGCGCGCTGGCATTGCTGGAGGGGCTGAGCGCGCGGCTGGGCAACGAGGATGCGCTGCTGATGGCCAATCTCGCGCACGCCCATATCGGTATGGGTGATGCGCAGGCGGCGCTGCCCTATGCCGTGCACGCATATCGCCTGCTGCCTGCCAGCGCGGTGACGAGCGACGCATTGGGCTGGGCGCTGTTGATGGCCGCGCCGGAGGACAAGCGCGCGGTCGAGCTGCTGGAAAAGGCGCTGACGCTCGCTCCGGCTGAGCCGCTGGTACAATGGCATCTGGGCGAAGCCTATGCGGCAACGGGAGACAGCAGCCGGGCCGAGGCCTTGCTGCGCGCGGCGGCGGCGGCACCGGGATTCGCGCGGGCCGCACAGGCGGCGGAGGCACTTAGGGCGCTTTAGGCTCCCACATGCTCACCACGGCGTCATAATCCGGGCGGGGCCGCTCGGAGAGCGGCTTGCCCGCCGTGCCGATGAACACGAAACCCGCGATCTTCTCGGGCGCTGAGCCAAAAGCATCGCGCACCATATTGGAATAAGCGGGCCATGCGGTAAGCCAGCCGCCGGCAAAGCCGCTCGCGTGGACGGCGTGCAGCAGGTTCATCGCGGCTGCGCCCGCCGAAAGCTCCTGTTCCCACAGCGGGATATGGCTGTCCGGCTTCGGGCTATACAAAACGACGACGAGGCACGGTGCCTGATGCGCGAACTCATGCATCGCCGCGATTTCGAGCTTGCCCGCATCCGGCTTGTCCGCCCGGTAGGCGCGCTCCAGCAGTTGCGCGAGCGCATCGCGCTGGTTTTGCTGCACGATCACGAAGCGCCAGGGAAAGAGCTTGCCATGATCGGGGGTGCGCCCGGCGATTTCCAGTATCGTGCGCAACTGCGCTTCATCCGGGCCGGGAGCGATCAGCTCGCGCGGCTTGGCGGAGCGGCGGGTTTTCAGGAGGGCGAGCGGGGAGGACATGTCATTGAACATCCCTGACCTGTGACGCAGCCCGATGGCTCGCGCAAGGCCCGTTGCGCTTTGCCGCTTCACAGCTCCGCTTTTTCGGCTAGTCTGGCAAGCCGGATCGCCAGCACGCAGGACAGGAGTAAGGCATGGCCACATCGGCGCAACAAGATGACAGGGGCGGCACCCTTCTCGGCCATCCCAAGGGATTGTTCATCCTGTTCTTTGCCGAAATGTGGGAGCGCTTCTCCTATTACGGCATGCGTGCGCTGCTGGTGCTCTATCTCACCAAGCATTTCCTGATGTCCGATGAGCAATCGGGCTATGTCTATGGCGCCTACACCAGCCTGGTCTACATCACCCCGGTGGTGGGCGGCTGGCTGGCCGATCACTATCTCGGGCAAAGGAAGGCGGTGCTGTTCGGCGGCATCATGATTGCCATCGGGCATCTGTTGCTGGGCATAGAGGGCGGTGGCGGGCAGGATGTTGTCGCACTCAACGCGTTCTGGACCGCCTTGGCGTTCATCATCGTCGGCACGGGCTTCCTGAAGGCCAATATCTCCGCCATCGTCGGCCAGCTTTACCCGCGGGACGATATGCGCCGCGATCCCGCCTATACGATCTTCTACATGGGCATCAACATCGGCGGCGTGCTGGGGCCGATCGCCTGCGGCATATTGGGCGAGACGGTGGGCTGGTCCTGGGGCTTCGGCGCGGCGGCGGTGGGGATGCTGCTCGGCATCGTCGTGTTCGTGCTGGGCAAGCCGCTGCTGATGGGCAAGGGCGAACCGGCCCGGCCGGAACTGCTGAGCGCCCGCGTTGTCGGCCCGCTCTCGCGCGAGTGGATCATCTATGGCGGCTCGGTTCTATCTGTTTTCGCCGTCGCCTGGCTGGTGGGCAATCATGATGCGGTCGGATGGTTGCTGATTGCTTGCGGGGCGCTGACAGTCCCCTATCTGCTGTGGGATGCCTTCGCGCGGATGGAGCGGATTGACCGGGACCGGATGCTCGCCGCGCTGTTCCTGCTCGCCCTCAACCCTGTATTCTGGGGTCTGTTCGAGCAGGCCGGCTCGTCGCTCAACCTGTTTACGGACAGGCATGTGGATCGTACGATATTCGGCTGGGAGGTGCCAGCCTCGGTGTTCCAATCGGTCAACTCGATGTTCGTGATCCTGCTGGCGCCTTTGTTCGCTGGCCTCTGGGTGTGGCTGGGCAGACGGGGCAAGGAGCCTTCCACGCCCGCCAAGTTCGGGCTGGCGCTGATCCAGGTGGGGCTGGGGTTCCTGGCGCTGGTATGGGGTGCGCACTGGGCAGGGCTGGAAAACCCGACGCCGGTGTTCTTCATCTTTATAATATATGTGCTGCATACGATGGGCGAGCTGTGCTTGTCGCCCGTTGGACTCTCCGCCATGTCCAAGCTCTCCCTGCCGCGTATGCTCGGGCTGATGATGGGCGTGTGGTTCCTCGCCACGGCGGCGGGTGATTTCATCGCCGGGCTGATTGCCGCCAATATCGGGGCGCGCGGCGCAGTGAGTGCCGACCCGGCGCTCGCGACGCTCGATGTCTATAGCTCGGTCGGCTGGTTCGGCATCGGTGTGGGCGGGGCGGTGCTGCTGGTGGCGCCGTTCGTCAAACGACTGATGCATCTGGATCGGCTTGATCGCTGATCCTGCCTTGCGCACGCGCGGCTTTTGGCTAAGCGGGGCATGGGCTTTCTGAGAGGCGGGACTCGCGCAGTATATGAGCAGGACATTTTTCGGAACAGACGGGATCCGCGGGCGCACCAACCAGTGGCCCATGACCGCAGAGCTGGCGATGAAGGTGGGCATGGCGGCGGGCAAGCATTTCCTGCGCGGCAGCCATCGCCATCGCGTCGTCATCGGCAAGGATACGCGGCTGTCAGGCTATATGGTGGAGAACGCGCTGGTGGCGGGTTTCACCTCTGTGGGCATGGATGTGGTGCAATTCGGACCGATTCCGACCCCTGCGGTGGCGCTTTTGGCGCAGTCCATGCGCGCGGATCTGGGGGTTATGATCTCCGCGAGCCACAATCCGTTCCACGATAATGGCATAAAACTGTTCGGCCCGGATGGCTACAAGCTCTCCGACGAGGACGAAGCCCGCATTGAAGCGCTTCTCCACGTGGAAATCACCCTCGCCGAACCCAAGGATATCGGCCGGGCAAGGCGGGTCGAGGATGCGCGCGGGCGTTATATCCATGCGGTTAAATCGAGCTTTCCTGCGGACTTGAGGCTGGATGGGCTGCGTATAGTGGTCGATTGCGCAAACGGCGCGGCTTATCAGGTTGCGCCCTCTGCCTTATGGGAGCTGGGCGCAGAAGTAATCGCTATCGGCGTCTCACCCGATGGCCTTAACATCAACGATCAATGCGGCTCCACATCGCCCATGCTTTTGCAGGAGACAGTCGTATCGGCGGGCGCGGACATCGGCATCGCGCTGGATGGCGACGCGGACCGGCTTATTATCGTGGATGAAAAGGGCCAGATCGTCGATGGCGATCAGATCATGGCGCTCATCGCTTCGCTATGGGCGCACGAAGGGCGCTTATCTGGCGGAGGGCTTGTCGCCACGGTCATGTCCAATCTGGGGCTGGAGCGGTTTCTAACCGCGCTGGGTATCGGGTTGGTGCGCGCTAAAGTGGGGGACCGCTATGTCTTGGAGGCGATGCGTGCCGGCGGCTATAATGTCGGCGGCGAGCAATCGGGCCACATGATTCTCACCGATTACGCGACGACGGGGGATGGCACAATTGCTGCGCTTCAGGTGCTGGCTGCGCTGGTGCGCTCCGGCAAGCGGGCAAGCGAGCTGATGCACCAGTTCGATACAGTGCCGCAGCTCTTGAAGAATGTGCGCTTTTCCGGCGGGAAGCCTTTGGACCACGCCGATGTGCAACGCGTAATCGCGCAGGCAGAGGCAGAGCTGAAGGGCATCGGCCGCCTCGTTATCCGCCCGTCCGGCACGGAGCCGGTCATCCGCGTGATGGCAGAGGGTGACAGCGCTGATCAGGTGCGCGATGTGGTGGAGCGGATCTGCGCCGAGGTGGCGCGGGTGGCGGCCTGATGCTGGAGATGCGTCCCGATTGCGAACGTTGCGGGTTCGACCTTCCCGCTGATGCAGGCGGGGCTTTCATCTGCTCTTTCGAGTGCACATATTGCGCCGAATGTGCCGAAGCGCTGGATGATCGGTGCCCGAATTGTGGCGGCGAACTGCTCGACAGGCCGACGCGGACGGGTAAAGCGCTGCAAGAGCATCCGGCTTCCACCATCCGCCATCTCAAGGGATGATCGCCCGCGTCCTCATCATCGCCGGCTCGGATAGCGGCGGCGGGGCGGGCATACAGGCTGACATCAAGGCCGTCTCCGCACTGGGCGGCCATGCGATGACGGCAATAACCGCGATCACCGCGCAGAATAGCTTGGGGGTAAGCGCGGTGCATCCCATTCCCGCCGACATGGTGCTGGCGCAGATGGAGGCCGTGTTGTCCGACATAGGTGTCGATGCGGTCAAGATCGGAATGATCGGTTCGGCGGAGACGGCGCAGGCGGTAACAGCGCGGCTGGAGCAGCTTTCAGGCGTGCCGATCGTGTTCGATCCGGTGATGGTGGCAACCAGCGGCTCTGCGCTGGCGGATACAGAGACGGTTGCGGCGTTTGCCCGCCTGATGCGCATCGCGACGTTGACGACGCCTAACCTGCCGGAGCTGGCGGCGCTGGGCGGGGCGGAGGTCGCGCTGGCAGAAGCAAGCGCACTGCTGGTGAAGGGCGGGCATGGAGCGGGCGATTTGCTCACAGACCGGCTGATCGAAGCTAATGGCACCGAGACGATCTGGCAGGATGCGCGCATCGAGACGCCGCACACCCATGGGACCGGCTGCACGCTCGCATCGGGGATTGCTACTGGCCTCGCGCAGGGATTAAACCTGCCTGATGCGGTGTCGCGCGCCCGTGCTTACGTCCGCGCCGCCCTCTTATGCGCGCCGGGGCTGGGGCAGGGACAGGGGCCAATGGGCTGGCCGATAAACGCCTTTTCCTCATGATCGCAGGCGTTGACGAGGCAGGCAGAGGCCCACTGGCTGGGCCGGTGGTGGCTGCCGCCGTCATACTCAATCCCATTGATCCGATCGATGGGCTGGATGATAGCAAGAAGCTCTCCCCCCGTCGTCGTGCTGGGCTGGAAATCGAAATCCGCGCCCGTGCGCTGCACGTCGGCGTGGGGCAGGCAAGCGTGGAGGAAATTGACGCGATCAACATCCTTCAGGCGACCTTCCTCGCCATGACGCGCGCGGTGCAGGCGCTGGGTAAAGACCCCGCTCATATCCTTGTCGATGGCAATCGCTTGCCTAAATGGCGATACAAGGCTGAGGCGGTAGTGGGTGGCGACGCGCTGCATGCCTGTATTTCCGCCGCGTCGATCATCGCCAAGGAAACGCGCGACCGGATCATGAAGCAAGCGGCGCTGGCGCATCCGCAGTACGGATGGGAGCGCAACATGGGTTATGGTAGCGCGGCGCATATGGCTGCGCTGGAACGCCTTGGTCCGTGTGCGCTTCATCGCAAAAGTTTTGCCCCGGTGGCGCGGTTGCTGGCGGCGGATTAATATTCTCGGCTCCCTGTCCCAACTGAGTCTTTTGCGCCACACCCCAAGATGTAGAGTCCTGCAAATCGTTCAGACTCAATATGTGTCCATATTCCCCATTCTGTGCCTGCTCCCCAAGCAGATAACGGAAAGTTAACCATAATTACCGAACTTGACGCGCGGATTCCAAGGATTCATGTCGGCCATTCGAGTATTTCGGGGGAAACATCATGGGTGTGTTGGAGCGGGTTGACAGGCGCAAGGCCAAGGCGGTGGCGATAGCCGCGCCGGAGGTTGTGCTGGAAACGGACCGGCTGATCCGGGGCGATTGTATTGCCTCTATGCGCGCCCTCCCGGATGCCTGCATCGACATGATCTTTGCCGACCCGCCCTATAACCTCCAGCTAGGCGGCGATCTCTCCCGTCCTGATGGCAGCCATGTCGATGCTGTGACGGATGAGTGGGATAAATTCGACAGCTTTGCCACTTATGATGCGTTCACGAGGGAATGGCTGGCTGAGTCACGGCGCATACTCAAACCATCGGGTACTATCTGGGTGATCGGTAGCTATCACAACATCTTCCGGGTCGGCGCCACGTTGCAGGATCAAGGCTTCTGGTTATTGAACGACATCATCTGGCGCAAGGCTAACCCGATGCCCAATTTCAAGGGCACCCGTTTTACCAATGCGCATGAGACGCTGATCTGGGCCAGCCAAAGCGAGAAAGCAAAATACACCTTCAACTATCGCGCCATGAAAACTCTCAATGACGAGTTGCAAATGCGCTCCGATTGGGTGCTGCCTATCTGCGGTGGTCAGGAGCGGCTGAAGAAGGATGGACACAAAGTGCATCCGACTCAAAAGCCGGAAGCGTTGCTCTATCGCATCCTGCTGGCCTGTACACAGCCGGGAGACTTGGTGCTAGATCCGTTTTTCGGCACCGGCACCACCGGCGCGGTGGCCAAAAGGCTGGGCCGCAAGTGGATCGGTATCGAGCGCGAGGAAAGCTATATCGAGGCGGCGCTAGAGCGAATCGAGGCGGCGCTGCCACTGGATGAAAGCGCGATCTCGATCATGCAAACCCCACGTCAGGCACCCAAGGTTGCCTTCGGCACGCTGGTGGAAACCGGCCTGCTAAGCCCCGGCACGATGCTGTATGATATGAAGCGGCGCTGGAAAGCCATCGTCCGCGCTGACGGCTCGCTGGAGTGCGAGGGGCAGACCGGCTCGATCCACGGACTTGGGGCCAAGCTGCAGGCTGCGCCGAGCTGCAATGGCTGGACCTTCTGGCAAGTCGATACGAACGATGGCCTTAAACCCATTGATAGCCTGCGCCAGAGCTATCGGCTGGCTACAGAGCCATGATCCTGCCATAACCCTGTTTCATGATGAACCCATCACTTCTCACTGCCGACGCACAGCTTTACCTGCGACCGATCTGGTTTGCCGAGAGTCCGGTCGGGCTGGGCGGGCAAACGGCCAGAATGGGCGGTGGGCTGATCTGGTTTCAGGGTTATGAAATTACTGCAAGACAGGGCGATGCTGTGCAGCGCGCGCGCATCATGGTTGCAGAGTTTGAGGATTGGTGCGCTCATCTCATAGAGCCGCTGGCAATGCGGGTAGCGAGCCTCGCAACCAATATCTCCGCCATACGTCCGCCACTGGAATTGCAAGACCGCACAATCCGCTTCGATGCTCCTCAGGTGATGGGCATATTGAACATCACACCCGACAGCTTTTCTGATGGTGGTAAGCATAGTGATGACCCTCAGGCTGCTGCGGACGCAGGCTTCGCGATGATGGTCGCGGGAGCTGCGATTGTTGATGTCGGGGGTGAATCAACCCGGCCACGCGCGGAAAAACTCTGGGAGGGGGACGAGATCGCCCGGATTGTTCCGGTGATAGAGCGTCTCGTTGCGGCTGGGGTGCCTGTTTCGGTTGATACGCGCAAGGCGGCGGTGATCGAGGCTGCGCTCGAGGCAGGCGCGGCAATGGTGAATGACGTGTCGGCGCTTACCCATGATCCACGCAGCCTTGAGGTGGTCGCGCAGGCGGGATGCCCGGTGGTGCTGATGCATACGCCTTCCAGCGGCGATGATCCCCATCAGGGCGGAGTGTATAAGGATGTGGTGCTCGATGTTTATGACGCGCTTGAGGCGCACATTAGGCGATGTGTAGCGGGGGGCATAACTCGGGAGAGGATCATCGTTGATCCGGGCTTGGGCTTTGGTAAGTCGCTCGCCGACAATCTTGCGATTATGAACCGGCTGGCACTATATCAGGGTCTGGGTGTGGCTGTGTTACTGGGCGCGAGCCGCAAGCGTATGATCGGCGCGCTATCCAATGAGGCTGGCGTTGATACTCGCCTCGGTGGATCGCTGGCATTAGCGATGCGCGGTATCGAGCAGGGCGCTCAGATGCTGCGCGTGCATGATGTGGCAGAGAGTGTGCAAGCGGCTCATGTCTGGCGTGGCCTGCGTGATGAGGCGCTGATGGCGGGGTAGGAAAAAGAATGGAAGGCGTGATTATTTCGGAAATCCTGTATAGAATGCCGAAAAACGGAAAATAATAATTACAATATAATGGTTTGTGCAAAATTAATGAAATAGGAATTTATGAAAATGAATTTCATAATTAAAAAAATAAAAAAAATCTATAAAAAATATATAAGATTGATTGCTGTAAACGAAAATATTAAATTTTTTTATACAAGCAGAAATACAGTATCGTTATTTCGATTAAAATTTAGATACCCAAATAATATATATAGAATTATTTCAAATTTATATGCAAAAAAAGAAAAAAATAGATTAAAATTTTCTAGAGCTGAAAATCCGAAATTTTCGATTATAATTCCTGTATATAATAATATATTGCTTACGGTTAAATGCTTAAAAAGTATTAGAGAAGCAAATTTAGTTGAAGAGTGCGAGGTAATAATTGTAGATGACTGTTCTAATGACAATACTAAAAATATTATAAAGAATATAAAAAATATTTTATACATAGAAAACAATGTAAATAAAGGATTTATTGAATCTTGTAATAATGGTGCCTCTATTTCATCAGGAGAATACTTAGTTTTTTTAAATAATGATACCATTGTTGATAGTAAATGGTTATTAGAACTTTATAAAACGTTTGAGAATTTTCCCGAAGCTGGGCTTGTTGGGTCCAAGCTAGTATATCCGGACGGACGTTTGCAAGAGGCTGGAGGAATAATTTGGTCTGATGCAAGTGCATGGAACTGGCTACATAAATCCAACCCCGATCACCCTTTCGCTAATTACCTTAGAGATGTAGATTATGTAAGCGGTGCATCAATAATGATACGGCGATCATTATTCACATATCTGGGTGGTTTTGACCGTCGCTATCAACATTCGTACTACGAAGATACTGATCTGGCTATGACCGTTCGCAAGAATGGATACCGTGTATTATACCAACCCTTATCTGTCGTTACTCATCATGAGGGAGCTTCTGCCGGTAAAAATCCTAAGGCTGGCGCGAAGCATTATCAAACCATCAATCGACAAATTTTCTATGATAAATGGAAAGTCGATCTTCAGAAGCACTTCCCAAATTCTGTAGAACCGAGGCGTGCATCGGATCGTTTAAATAAAGGTAATATACTAATTATTGATGCTTTAACACCTATGCCAGACCAAGACTCAGGATCAATAGATATGTTGAATCTGATAAAAATATTAATTGATATTGGGTTTAGAGTTCATTTTGTTCCTGTTAGTGGTTTTTCACATTCTAAAGAATATACTAAAGATCTACAAAGAATTGGTGTTAATTGTATTTATTATCCATTTTATAGAAATTTAGATTCTTTTTTAAAAGATATTGGTGATATATTTTCTTGTGTATTTTTGTGTAGAAAAAAATATGCTATGCGTTCAATAGGATCTATCAATAATTACTGTATAAATTCTAAGAAAATATTTTACACTGTCGATCTTCATTTTTTAAGAGAGTTACGAGAAGCTAAGTTATATAGAGATGAATTTATGACAAAGAAGGCTAGATTGTCTTTTGTAAATGAAACGGAAATAATGAACTCCGTAGATGCTACCGTTGTCTTAAGTGAAAAAGAAAAAAATATATTAAATTTAATTGGAATTAAAAATATATATAATATACCTCTTATAAGGAGCGTCGGAGAAGTAATTGTATCAAATTATTGCAATAAAAATGGTATATTATTTATAGGAGGTTATAGACATCGGCCAAATGTTGATGCTGTTAAATTCCTGGTAAGTGAAATATGGCCAAAACTGAGGAAAGAGTTGGAGATAAAAGGCCTTCCAAAAATCGTATTGAATATTTGTGGTGCGGATATGCCTAGTGAATTTTATAAATTTGAGTCCGAAGATATTCTTGTGAGAGGTTATATAGAAAATCTTGATATGTTATTTGACAATATCCGACTAAGCATCGCTCCATTGCGATATGGCGCGGGACTCAAGGGTAAACTGGCTACGAGCTTTACATACGGCGTGCCCGCAGTAGGTTCAAAAATTGCTTATGAGGGTGTTAATTTGGCACTCGGCCAATTTTGTCGTGTAGATTCCGATGATCCGTCCGATTATGCAAAGAAAATAATTGATCTTTATTTTGATCAAAACCTTTGGGAAAGCATTTCACGGAATTCGTATATTTATGTTAGGGAGAGCTACTCGTACCACTCTGCAAAAAATAAAATTGTCCATTTGTTAGGCAATTTAGGAGTGATATAACGCTGTTTTCCCGCGAAGCCAATGCTGTTCTACGAGCCAGTGCAGCTTGTGATATATACGCCGTTTGCGCACATGTGCTCTCAATCTCATATATACTACTAATTCTTCCTCGCTCAGCTGTTTGAGGAATGCCCGCTTTTGCGCGCGTGCTTCTTTGGTTGAGTAGCCGCGTGTGATAGGGTGATGCACGATAATGCCTTCATCCGTAATGGCTTTCATACCTCGCGCATATGCGGCGCATAAAAACAGCCAGTCTATGCCATGCCCGAACAGGTTATTACTGTAGTCCGCTGCCCTCATCCTTGGGTAAAGTTTGGGGTTGAGCGCGAAAATAATCCCGTCCGTATGTGCTACGATGCTAAGATCGCTGCCTGCCATACGATGCAGGCGCGTACGCTGGAGGTGCCATGGGGTTCCTGTAAGGCGCGGTGCCCATATACCCAGGTCGCCAAATCGGGTGAACGCCGCCTTGCACCGTGCCACTAGCTTTGCCCAATCATCGCAGCGGCAATCGGCGTGAATGACCAGCATTACCTCGTCCGCTGCGCAATGCTCCAGGCAGGCCTGAAACTTGTCCGCCCAGAAGAGTTGGTCATCACGACGGATGAGATGATATCCGTCAAAACAGGCCGGTTGGCTGCCTTGCTCGGAATACACGATCGACACATAGTCAGCCTTGCCGCTGAGTGCCTCCGCGATAATTGCAGCCTGTTCATGTTGTCCACGCCAGGATATAACAAAAACATGCACGCGGCTCATAACTGGCTTTTTTCCTCGCTAGACTGGCGGCTCTATAGGCAGGTTCATGAAGGGGCGAAACAGCTTTCTGCGATGAACGGTGCATTCACTGCCTCTGTTAAGATCGGATGGTAACAGAAAGCCGCCCTCGTCTCATGCGGTTGGCTATTGATGTCCGTGGCCCAAGGCGCTAGCAGGCACGCAAAGACTAGGGAATTGACGCATGGCGACTTTCACGCTTCCGAAGAACAGCAAGATCACTGGCAAGGGCAAGGTGCACAAGGCCGATGGTGCGGCCAACGTTAAGGCGTTCAAGGTCTATCGCTATGATCCTGATCTCGGAGAAAATCCGCGTTATGACACATTCGAGGTCGACCTCGACACATGCGGGCCGATGGTGCTGGATGCGCTGATCAAAATGAAGAATGAGCAGGACCCTTCGCTCACCTTCCGCCGCTCCTGCCGCGAGGGCATCTGCGGTTCGTGCTCTATGAACATTAACGGTAAGAACGGACTTGCTTGCACCACCGCGATCGAGGACTGCAAGGGCGAGGTACGGATCACGCCGCTGCCGCATATGGATGTGATCAAGGACCTAGTGCCCGATTTCACGCATTTCTATGCTCAGTATGCTTCGATACAGCCTTGGCTCAAAACAGTGTCAACCACACCTTCGGGCAAGGAGCGCCTGCAATCACCCGAAGATCGTGAGAAGCTCGACGGGCTGTATGAGTGCATCCTGTGCGCCTGCTGCTCGACAAGCTGCCCTAGCTACTGGTGGAATTCGGACAAGTTCCTTGGCCCGGCAATATTGCTACAGGCCTATCGCTGGCTGGCGGATAGCCGCGACGAATTTACCGGTGAGCGTTTGGACGAGCTGGAGGATCCCTTCCGCCTCTATCGCTGCCACACGATTATGAACTGCGCCAATGTCTGCCCCAAGGGCTTGTCGCCTGCAAAGGCCATCGCCGAAACCAAGAAGATGCTGGTGGAGCGCGCAATCTGAGCATAGTGGCAGGTCGATGACCTACCTTCTCAGCCGTTACCATGGGCTGATTGCAGCAGGCGAGCTGCGCGCCGACCCTGATCAGGAGCAGGCGGCCAAACGGTTGGCGCTCTTGCAGGAGGAGCTTGAGGCGCAGCCGCCGCGCGGGTCAACCCTCTGGAAGCTTTTGCGCAAACCTCTTGAGCCGCCGCGTGGGCTGTATCTGTGGGGCGGGGTAGGGCGTGGAAAATCCATGCTAATGGACCTTTTTTACGACTGTGTGCAGGTGAATCGCAAACGGCGCGCGCATTTTCATGAGTTCATGCTCGATGTGCATGCGCGGCTGCGCGAGGCGCGCAAGTCTGAGAGCGGTGATCCGATCCCGCCGGTGGTCGCGTCGCTGGCAGAGGAGGCGCGACTGCTGTGTTTCGACGAAATGGTCGTCAACAACATGGCCGACGCCGCGATCATGTCGCGCTTGTTCGCTGGGCTGCTGGAGCAGCGGGTGACGATCGTCACCACATCCAACCGGGTGCCGGATGACCTCTATAAGGATGGGCTCAATCGCCAGCTTTTCCTGCCGTTCATCGCGCTCATCAAGGAAAAGCTCGATGTGATGAGTCTCAATGGCCCGGTAGATTACCGTCGCGACCGACTGGGCAACGCCAAGCTGTGGCAGGTGCCTATCGGGGAGGCGGCAACGCGGGCGATGAGCGAGGCCTTCTTCCGTCTCACGGATTTTCCGCCGGAAGACAAGGCGCATGTGCCTAGTGAGGAGTTGGCGATCACCGGCGGTCGCAGCATCCATGTGCCGAAATCTCTGAAAGGGGTAGCGGTTTTTTCATTCAAGAGACTGTGCGCAGAGGCGCGGGGGGCCAGCGATTATCTGAGCATCGCGCGACATTATCACAGCGTCATTGTAGTGGGCATTCCAGTGCTGGGGCCGGAAAACCGTAATGAGGCGGCGCGGTTCGTCACATTAATCGATGCGCTCTATGAATATAAGGTCAAGCTGCTCGCCAGCGCCGATGCTGAGCCGGATGCGCTCTATCCCGCTGGTGACGGCGCATTCGAGTTTGAGCGCACCGCCTCGCGCCTGATGGAAATGCAGTCTGATGAGTATCTCGCCAAAGGTCATGGCGAATAGGGTTGCGATCATTATTGCAATTACTTCGCAATATCGCAAATAAGTTGCCCTGCTACCATTTGCAGTGTTGAATCCTTAACCAAATACGCCTAAGCGGGCTCAGTTCATCTTGCCGGCGGGGGCCGGTGGCACAAGGAGACTGACTGCAATGGCTCGCAAGAAGATTGCGCTCATCGGCGCTGGCAATATCGGTGGCACATTGGCACATCTAGCCGCTCAGAAAGAGCTTGGCGATGTCGTGCTGTTTGACGTGGTTGAGGGTGTGCCACAGGGCAAGGCGCTTGATCTGTCGCAGTGCGGCCCGGTCGAGGGTTTTGACGCGAAGATCACTGGCACCAACGACTATGCGGACATTGCAGGCGCAGACGTCATCATCGTCACCGCCGGTGTGGCACGCAAGCCGGGCATGAGCCGCGACGATCTGCTCGGCATCAACCTCAAGGTCATGAAGGCGGTGGGCGAGGGCATCAAGGCCAACGCGCCTAACGCATTCGTCATCTGCATCACCAACCCGCTGGATGCGATGGTGTGGGCGCTGCGCGAATTCTCCGGCCTGCCACATCACATGGTCGTCGGCATGGCGGGCGTGCTCGATAGCGCGCGCTTCAGCCACTTTATCGCTGACGAGTTCAAGGTTTCTGTGAAAGACGTCAACACGTTCGTGCTGGGCGGCCACGGCGACACGATGGTGCCGGTCACGCGCTATTCCACCGTCAACGGCATTCCGGTGCCGGACCTTATCAAAATGGGCCTGTCCACACAGGAACGCATTGACGCGATTGTCCAGCGCACCCGCTCGGGCGGCGGCGAGATCGTCGCCCTGCTCAAGACCGGCTCGGCATTCTATGCGCCCGCCACATCGGGCATCGCGATGGCCGAGGCCTATTTGCGCGATCAGAAGCGGATCCTGCCCTGCGCCGCCTATGTCGATGGCGAATATGGGGTGAAGGATCTCTATGTCGGCGTGCCGGTGATGATCGGCGCGGGCGGTGTGGAAAAAATTATCGAGATCGAGCTGGACGAGGCCGACAAGGCCGGCCTTCAGGTTTCGGTCGACGCGGTGAAGGAACTGCTGGTCGCCTGCAAGGGCATCGAGCCAAGCCTCGCCTGAACACGCTGCACTCCCTCCCCAGGAAAAGTGTGCGGCCGGTGAGGGATATATAAAATGCCACACCACCTGAAGAAGGGGTAAGCATGTCCATTCTCATCAATAAGAACACCAAGGTCATCACACAGGGGATGACCGGCGCGACCGGCACTTTCCATACCGAGCAGGCGCTCGCCTATGGCACGCAGATGGTTGGCGGTGTCACGCCCGGCAAGGGTGGCACCACGCACATCGGTCTGCCGATGTTCGATACGGTTACGGAAGCTAAGACCAAGACCGGCGCGGATGCGTCCGTCGTTTATGTTCCGCCGCCGTTCGCCGCAGATTCGATCCTCGAAGCCATCGACGCGGAAATTCCGCTGATCGTCTGCATTACGGAGGGCATTCCTGTGCTCGATATGGTGCGGGTGAAGCGCGCGCTTTCGGGCAGCAAGTCCCGCCTGATCGGACCCAACTGCCCCGGCGTGCTGACGCCCGAAGAGTGCAAGATCGGCATCATGCCCGGCAATATCTTCAAGAAGGGTAGCGTCGGTGTCGTTTCACGCTCCGGCACGCTCACTTATGAGGCCGTGTTCCAGACCAGTAACGCTGGCCTTGGCCAGACGACGGCGGTGGGTATCGGCGGTGATCCGGTTAATGGCACCAACTTCATCGACGTGTTGGAGCTGTTTCTGGCGGACGACGCGACCAAGAGCATCATCATGATTGGCGAGATCGGCGGCGATGCCGAGGAGCAGGCCGCGCAGTTCCTGATCGACGAGGCAAAAAAGGGCCGCAAAAAGCCGATGGCCGGTTTCATCGCGGGCCGCACCGCCCCTCCGGGCCGTCGCATGGGCCATGCGGGCGCGATCGTGTCCGGTGGCAAGGGTGATGCCGAAAGCAAGATCGCCGCTATGGAAGCTGCGGGCATTAAAGTTGCCGCCAGCCCGTCCGAACTGGGGACGACGCTGTTGGAAGTTCTTAAGGGTTAACCATGTATGACAGGCTTCCCGGCGCGCTGCACCGCACCGGCGAGCAATGCGTCCCCCGGCTGCACGCGGGACACAAGGGCGATTGGAACAGATCATGGGCTATGAAGGTCAGGATTTCGATGGCATGAACGAGTTGGAGCAGGGGCCAAGCTGGGCGCGTTCCGGCTGGCCGCTTAACTCCACCGACGATCTGACGTCGGCGCTCGACCCCACGCAGATGGAGGTGGCCGTGAAGGCGGCGGCAAAGGGCGCGGGTAAACCGCTGTCCGAGACGGAGATCAAGCAGGCGGCGAGTGATAGCATCCGCGCGATGATGCTGGTGCGCACCTATCGCGTGCGTGGGCATCTGGCGGCGAATCTCGATCCGCTCGGTCTTTCCCATCGCGATATTCCTGCCGACCTGACGCCCGAATATCATGGCTTTTCTGGCGAGGCGCTGGATCGCAAGGTCTATGTCGGCGGTACTCTGGGCATGGAATGGGCAACTATCCGCGAGATCGTAAGTATCTTGCGCGCCAACTACTGCGGCAATGTCGGCCTCGAATATATGCATATCTCGGATGTGGAGGAACGTCGCTTCCTGCAAGATCGGATGGAAGGTGCGGACAAGGAAATCGAGTTCACGCCGGAGGGCAAGAAGGCGATCCTCTCGAAGGTGATCCACGCCGAGCAGTATGAGAAGTTCCTGGGCCGCAAATATGTCGGCACCAAGCGGTTCGGATTGGATGGCGGCGAGTCTATGATCCCTGCGCTTGAAGCGGTCATCAAATATGGCGGCGCGCGCGGGGTGCGCGAAATCGTCTATGGCATGGCGCATCGTGGGCGGTTGAATGTGCTCGCCAACGTGCTGGCGAAGGGCTTCCGCGTGATTTTCCACGAGTTTTCCGGCGGCACAGCTAACCCGGAAGATGTCGGTGGGTCCGGTGACGTGAAATACCATCTCGGCACCAGCACAGACCGCGAGTTTGACGGCATCAAGGTGCATATGAGCTTGGTGCCGAATCCGTCCCACCTCGAAACAGTTGATCCGATCGTACTGGGCAAGGTGCGGGCGCAGCAGGTGTTCCGCGACGATCTGGAGAAGCACGAGCAGGTGCTGCCTGTATTGATCCACGGTGACGCGGCCTTCGCCGGTCAGGGTATCGTCTGGGAATGCTTCGGCTTTTCCGGCGTAAAAGGCTACAACACCGGCGGCTGCATTCATTTCATCATCAACAACCAGATTGGCTTCACCACCAGCCCGCAATATTCGCGCGGCTCGCCCTATCCGTCTGATGTGGCGAAGGGCGTGCAGGCACCGATCATCCATGTGAACGGCGACGATCCCGAAGCGGTGACGTTTGCGTGCAAGCTGGCCGTGGACTATCGCCAGACCTTCCATCGCGATATCGTGATCGACATGTGGTGCTATCGCCGCTTCGGCCACAATGAGGGCGACGAGCCAGGCTTCACTCAGCCGCTGATGTATAAGGCGATCCGTCAACATCCACCGGTGAGTGAAGTATATGCCCGCCGTCTGGTGGCAGAGGGCAAGATCGACGAGGGCTTTGCCGCTGCGGCGACGAAGGCTTTCACCGATCACCTTGAGGAAGAGTTCGAGGCTGCAAAGACCTATAAGTCGAACCATGCGGATTGGTTTGCGGGCCGCTGGTCTGGCCTGCATCAGCCAGCGGACATAGAAACCGCGCGCAAGAATGTCGAGACGGCGATTTCTGGGAAATTGTTCGACAGCCTCGGCCGCACGCTGACGACAATCCCCGATGGACACGAGGTCCACAAGACCTTGCGACGCGTGATCGAGGCCAAGGCCGAGATGTTCAAAACCGGCGAGGGTATTGACTGGGCGACCGGCGAGGCGCTGGCCTTTGGTAGCCTGTTGTCGGAGGGATATGGCGTCCGCCTGTCCGGGCAGGACTCCGGGCGCGGCACCTTCAGCCATCGCCACTCGGTCTGGCTCGATCAGGAGACGGAAAAGCGCTATATCCCGCTCGCTACCATCCCGCATGGCAACTTCGAGGTGCTGGACAGCCCGCTTTCGGAATATGGCGTGCTTGGCTTCGAATATGGCTATGCGATGGCCGACCCGAAGAGTTTGGTGATCTGGGAGGCGCAGTTCGGCGATTTCGCCAATGGCGCGCAAATCATGATCGATCAGTATATCGCGTCGTCCGAGTCCAAATGGCTGCGCGCCAATGGCATCGTCCTGCTGCTGCCGCACGGTTATGAAGGACAGGGGCCAGAACACAGCTCTGCACGGCTGGAGCGGTTTCTCCAGCTTTGCGCTGAGGGGAATATCCAGGTCGCGAACTGCACCACGCCGGCCAATTATTTTCACATTATGCGCCGCCAGATGCTGCGGCCCTTCCGTAAGCCATTGATCATTATGGCGCCCAAGTCGCTTCTGCGTCACAAGCTGGCTGTCAGCAAGGCGGAAGAGTTCACGGGTGCGCATCACTTCATGCGCATCCTGTCTGATACCAATCCTGCGCCGGACAAGGATACCAAACGTCTTGTGCTGTGCACGGGAAAGGTCGCATACGATCTCATCGAGGCGCGCGACGCATCTGAGGACAAGAATACCCAGATCGTGCGGATCGAGCAGATTTATCCCTTCCCGACCGAGGCGCTTTCCATTCGTCTTGCCCGCATGACTGGACTGGAAGAGGTCATCTGGTGTCAGGAAGAGCCCCGCAATATGGGAAGCTGGTTCTTTGTCGAGCCTTATATAGAGCAGGCGCTTCATGCCGCTGGCAAAGCGCCGATGCGCGCGCGTTATGCGGGACGTAAAGCAGCGGCCTCACCCGCTACCGGCCTTGCCAAGCGACACCTTGCCGAACAGGGCGCGCTCATCGCCGATGCGCTCGGCCACAGCGTTCGCACAGAAATTAAACGTCAGCAGAAAGGCTGATTCATTATGGCTACTGAAGTCAAAGTCCCCACATTGGGCGAATCCGTTACCGAAGCTACTGTCGGCGCGTGGCTGAAAAGGCCGGGCGACACGGTTGCGCTCGATGAACCCATTGCCAGCCTCGAGACAGATAAGGTCGCGGTCGATGTGCCTTCGCCGGTCGCGGGCGTGCTGGGCCAGCAACTTGTGAAGGAAGGCGATACTGTAGGTGTTGGCGCCGTAATCGCCATTATTGAAGCCGGAGCAAGCGCCGGTGCGGCTGTTCCTGCTGCGGCGATAGCATCGGCTGCGCCTGCACCGGCAGCCATATCTTCTCCCGCCCCAGCGCCGGCAACTGCCGGAGAGGATGCTTCTGCCGTCACTTTATCGCCTGCCGTGCGTCGCCTCGTGCTGGAGCATGGACTGGATCCTAGCAGCATCAAGGGAACGGGCCGCGATGGCCGTCTGACAAAGGATGATGTGCTGGCTGCGGTGGCTGCTGGCACGGCCAAGGCGGAGAATGCGCCTGTGGCAGCGGTTCCGGCTGCTCCGACGACCGGGCCGGCATCCTCCGCACGCGCCGAGGAGCGCGTTAAGATGACCCGCCTGCGCCAGACAGTTGCCAAGCGCTTGAAAAGTGCGCAGGAAACCGCGGCGCTGCTCACTACCTTCAACGATGTCGACATGAGTGCTGTCATCGAGGCTCGTAACAAATACAAGGATCTGTTCGAGAAAAAGCATGGGGTGCGTCTCGGTTTCATGGGCTTTTTCACCAAGGCGGTCTGCATGGCGCTGCGAGATATTCCCGCCGTCAATGCCCAGATCGAGGGCGATGAGATCGTCTATTTCAACTATGCGGACATTTCTGTCGCGGTGAGTGCGCCTAACGGGCTGGTCGTGCCGGTGATCCGCAATGCGGAAGCCATGAGTGTCGCGGAGATCGAGAAATCCATCGGCGACTTCGGCAAGAAGGCGAAGGATGGCGCGCTGACGATGGACGACATGAAAGGCGGCACCTTCACCATATCCAACGGAGGCGTGTTCGGCAGCCTGATGTCCACCCCGATCATCAACCCGCCGCAGAGCGCAGTGCTTGGCCTTCATCGCATCGAGGATCGCCCCGTCGTGGTGAATGGCGAGATCGTGATCCGTCCGATGATGTATCTCGCGCTCAGCTACGACCATCGTCTGATTGACGGGCGCGAGGCTGTGACGTTCCTTGTCGCGGTTAAGAACGCGATCGAGGATCCGACGCGTCTGCTGATCGATCTTTAATTCTTCAGGAGTGCCTGAAATGGCCGACTTTGATTATGATGTGCTGGTGATCGGTGCGGGGCCGGGCGGTTATGTCGCGGCGATCCGTGCGGCACAACTTGGCCTCAAGACCGGCTGTGTGGAAAGCCGCGAGACGCTGGGTGGCACCTGCCTCAATGTTGGCTGTATCCCCTCGAAGGCGCTGTTGCATGCGTCCGAGAAGTATGAGGAGGTTCACTCGGGCATGCTCGCCAAGTTTGGCGTTAATGTTACCGGCGCGTCGCTCGATTTGTCTGCAATGCTCACGGAAAAGGACAAGGTTGTCTCCGGCCTTACCGGCGGCATCGCGTTCCTGTTTAAGAAGAACAAGGTCGATTGGCTGAAAGGCCATGCCCGCTTCAAGGATGCGCACAGCGTCGAAGTAGCAGGCAAGACTGTAAGGGCGAAGAACATCGTTATCGCGACGGGCTCCTCTGTGACGCCGCTGCCAGGGGTCGAGATCGACAACGCCCAAGGCATTGTTGTTGATTCCACCGGCGCGCTCGATCTTGCCGAGGTGCCGGGGCATCTGGTGGTGATCGGCGGCGGCGTGATCGGGTTGGAGCTGGGTAGCGTATGGCGGCGGCTAGGCGCGAAGGTCACGGTGGTCGAATATCTCGATCAGATTCTGCCTGGCATGGATGATGATGTCCGCAAGGAAGCTGCGAAGATCTTCAGGAAGCAGGGTTTTGAGATCAGGACCGGCACCAAGGTGACGGGCGTTGCCGTGAAGGGCAAAAAAGCGAGCGTGAGCATCGAGCCTGCCGCCGGTGGCACGGGGGAGAGCATAGAGGCTGATGTCGTGCTGGTCGCGATCGGCCGCAAGCCGAATACCGACGGGCTGGGGCTGGACTCAATCGGCCTTACCACCAATGCGCGTGGGCAGATCGAAACCGACCACGAATTCGCGACGTCGGTCCCTGGTGTGTGGGCCATTGGTGACGTCATTCCCGGCCCGATGCTGGCGCACAAGGCCGAGGACGAAGGCGTCGCCGTGGCGGAAAACATTGCGGGCCTCACCGGCATCGTCAATCATGATGTGATCCCGGCCGTGGTCTATACCCACCCGGAAATCGCCAGCGTTGGCCTCACAGAGGAGCAGGCGAAGGCCAAGGGCGCTATCAAGGTCGGCAAGTTCCCGATGATGGCAAACAGTCGTGCCAAGGCGAACGACGACACCGACGGCTTCGTCAAGATTATCGCCGATGCGGAGACGGACCGGGTAGTGGGAGTGCATATCGTCGCTTCGCTCGCGGGCACGATGATCGCGCAGGCGGCGCAAGCGATGGAATTCGGTGCATCAAGTGAGGACATCGCCTATACCTGCCATGCCCACCCGACGCATAGCGAGGCTATGAAGGAGGCAGCGATGGCAGTGCAGGGCAAGCCCATCCATATGTAACTAAAGCCGGACTGGCAGTTGGTCAGCCGGGCGGTGCTTCGGCATAGCAGGGCAGGTCGTCCGTCAGGCTGAGCCATGCCTGCTTCTTCGAAACCCAGATATGCTCGGTCGGTTGAAAACGGTCCGGCTCATCAAGGCTGCCCATGCATAGACCGATGCTGTTGACTGAGGCACGTTCGGAAAAAAGGCTGGTACCGCAGTGGGGGCAAAACCCGCGCCGCAAATCGGGCGAGCTATGATACCAGCCGACTGGCCCGTTGATAGTGACGCGATCAAGAGGCACCCGCACCCGCGCATAAAAAGGCGCACCCGTTGCTTTCTGGCAGAGTTTGCAATGGCATGCCCGAATGTCGATCGGGGTGGCATCGGTGCTGTAGGTGCAGGCGCCGCACAGGCATGATCCGGTGATAATCTGGTCGGTCATCGGCTTTCTTCTATTTCCATAGTTCCGCAATTTTAGACATGAACATATAGCTTAGCGACGGTTCCTCCCCGTGAAGGAAGCGAGAGGAACGAGGAGAGTAAGCCTCACATTCAAGGCAGTTCGCCTGGATGGATGCATGGTCAGCCAAGAGGCGTGCAGTGCTGAGCGCGCGAAGCAGCATCGCTTGTTGCCGCGCCGCCTGGTAGCCGAGCATATCTTGTCCGCTACCAAGACCATGGGCAGATAGCGCTTCGCTCTCCCCTGACATTTTCTGCACAAAGGCGGTGAAGGGGGCAGGCTGTGGGTCAATATAGAATGGGCGCGCCATAGCGGGGTCGATCTTCGCGAGCCGCGCCGCTTCGGCGATTGCTTCCTCTACGCCGCCGAAACGATCGATAAGGCCTAGGCGTTGTGCTGTGCCGCCATCCCAGACCCTGCCCTGCGCGATGCGGTCGATTTCCGCCGGGCTTTTACCGCGCGCGCGCGCCACCAGTGCCAGGAAGCGGCGGTAGATATCCTCGACGCCAAGCTGGGTGATGCGGTTGAAATCTGAGCCAAGCCCGCCCATCAAGTCTGGCTCGCCAGACAGCGGCGTGGTTTTGACCGCGCTGGAAGTAACACCGATCTTCGCCAACATGCCTTCGAAGCTCGGTAATATACCGAAAACGCCGATGGAGCCGGTAATAGTTGATGGTTCGGCCAACACCTTGTCCGCCGCTGTAGCAACCCAGTAGCCGCCGCTTGCCGCTACATTACCCATGGACGCGACGAGGGGAAAGTGGTGCTTTGTCCGGGCATCAGCCAGCGTACTGCGTATCCGTTCGGAGGCCAGCACCGAGCCGCCAGGCGAGTCTATGCGCACCACCAGTGCTTTCAGATTCTCATTCTCTACAGCTTCGTCAATCAAGGCGGCAATGCTGTCTCCCCCCGCTGTTC
>JAGNYO010000079.1 GCA_017984895.1 Sphingobium sp.
CACTGCATGGCATCTCCAGAAATAGAAGCCCTTGCGCAGGCACTTTCCCGCCTGCCCGGTCTTGGCCCGCGCTCGGCCCGGCGCGCGGTGCTCTATCTGCTCAAGAAGCGGGAGAGCGCACTCGGACCGCTGCTGCATGCGCTCGAACGGGTGAACGAGCGGCTCGCTACCTGCTCCACCTGTGGCAATGTCGATACAGTAGACCCTTGCGGTATCTGCACTGACCCCAAGCGCGATGAGCGCGCTTTATGTGTGGTGGAAGATGTGCCAGATCTGTGGGCGCTGGATAAATCCCGCCTGTTTCCGGGCCGTTTCCATGTGCTGGGCGGGCGCCTCTCTGCGCTGGAAGGCGTGCGGCCAGAGGATCTGGGGATAGGCAGTTTAGTCACGCGCGTCTCCGCGGGCGGTATCGACGAAGTGGTGCTCGCGATGAATGCAACGCTGGAGGGCCAGACGACCGCGCATTACATCGCGGAACGGCTGGAAGGCCTGCCGATCCGCCTGACTCAGCTGGCCCACGGCCTGCCTGTGGGGGGGGAGCTGGACTATCTCGACGAGGGCACGCTGGCGCAGGCGCTGCGCGCGCGGCGTCCTGTCGCGTGACCCCCTTGATAATCCCGCTTTGTTCCCATATTTGCTGAACTATGGCTATACTTCCCATCATCGAGGCGCCCGATCCGCTTCTGCGCACCATTTCCACGCCGGTGGAGTCGATTGATGACGACCTCCAGCAGCTCATCGATGATATGTTGGAAACCATGTATGCCGCGCCCGGCATCGGCCTTGCGGCGATCCAGGTGGGGGTGGCCAAGCGCTTGCTGGTGATGGACCTGCACGAGCCGGAAAGCGACGCAGAGGATGCGCCGGCGGTCAAAAATCCGCGCATTTTCATCAATCCCCAAATCCTCGAAGGGTCCGAGCAGGTTTCGATCTATAACGAGGGCTGCCTCTCCGTCCCGGATCAATTCGCCGAGGTGGAACGCCCGGCGAGTATCCGCGCGAGCTGGCTGGATCGCGAAGGTCGCATCCACGAGCAAACGCTGGATGGCCTGCTCGCCACCTGCCTCCAGCATGAGATGGACCATCTGAACGGGGTGCTGTTCATCGACCACCTATCGCGGCTGAAGCGTGACATGCTATTGAAAAAACTGGAAAAAGCGCGCCGCGCGGCGTGATCTGATCTTAGGGCTTGCACGGCGGCGTGGCAGGCGATATGTTCCCATTTCGTTCTCATTATTCTGGAATGGACTCGCGTGGAGCCGGTGGCCTTTGGCATCAGCCTTTTAGCACTCCTGATCGGCCTTGCGCTGGGCTGGTTTTTCGGCGCGCGGCCTGTGGCGGAGCTGCGGCGGCGCGAGCGCGCGGCGGCGGACGGGCTGGTCCGCGCCGAGGAACAGCGCAACGCCGCCCTGCGGGATATCGGCGAGGAGCAACGGCGCGGGCAGCAATGGCGGGAAGAACTGGCGGCCTTGCGCGATGATCGCGATGCCTTGCGCACCCGTCAGGCGGCGCTGGAGGCCGAGGCGCACGCGCGGGCCGAAGGGCTGGAGGCGCAGCTTCGCGCGCTGGGCGACGCGAAGGAACAGCTTTCGGCGCAGTTCAGCGAGATTGGCGGCAAATTGCTGGGCGAGGCGCAGCGTGCTTTTCTTGAGCGCGCCGATCAGCGTCTGTCGCAACAGCATGAGCGATCCGAAGCGCAACTGAAGGCGCTGCTCCACCCGGTCGGCGAGCAGATCAAGAGCTATGACGCGCGCATTGGGGACATAGAGCGTGCCCGCACAGAGGCCTATGGCGAACTGAAAGGCCTGATGGATTCGATGCGTGTGGGGCAGGAGCGGGTGCAGGCCGAAGCGCAAAGGCTCGTCACATCGCTGCGCGCCGCCCCCAAGGCGCGGGGCCGCTGGGGCGAGCAGCAGTTGCGCAATGTTTTGGAAAACTGCGGTCTTTCCGAACATGCCGATTTCCAGACCGAGGTGAGCGTAGAGGGCGCGGATGGCCGCCTGCGCCCCGATGTGATCGTGCGAATTCCGGGGGGACGCTCGCTGGTGATTGATGCCAAGGTGTCCCTGAACGCCTATCAGGATGCATTCGAGGCGGATGGCGAGGCCGCGCGCGCCGAGTGCCTCGCCCGCCATGTCGGCGCGATGCGCACCCATGTCGATGCGCTGGGCCGCAAGGATTATCAGGCGCAGTTCGCGGATACGCCCGATTATGTCATCATGTTCGTGCCGGGCGAGCATTTCCTTACTGCCGCGCTCGATAGCGAGCCGGGCCTGTGGGACTATGCCTTTGCCAAGCGCGTGCTGCTGGCGACACCGACCAATCTCATCGCCATCGCCCGCACCGTCGCCGCCGTGTGGCGGCAAGAGAAAATGGCGGAGGAAGCGAAGCAGATCGGCCACCTCGGCAAGGAGATTTACGAGCGGCTGGCGGTGGCGGCGTCAGGCTTGCGCAAGATGGGGCGCAGCCTCAATGGCGCGGTGGCGGATTATAACCGCTTCACCTCCAGCTTCGAGAGCCGCGTGCTGGTGACCGGGCGCAAGCTGCGCGACCTCAATATCGAGACGGGCAGGCGCGAAATCGAGGCGCTCGAACAGATCGAGACGCTGGCGCGGGACCCTGCAGCCCCTGAGGCCGCGATTCTGCCGGAGTGATCCTGCGTATATTGTCGGGCGCCTCACTGAAGCGCACGGGCGGATATTTGGCCCGTGCCGAACAACTGCCCAGCCAGGAAGCCTTCCCTTCGGCAAGACGCCCATGATCAATATCTGCCGGAAAGAGCGCACAGTGCGCCCCGGCGCATCCGCCCCCCCTCAGGCCAGATCGACTTCCTTGAGCGGCCGTGTGGCATCCGCCAGCTGGGCCTGATCGAGCAGCGCGCCGGACAGGATGTGCGCCTTGCCCTGCACATAATCCTTGACAGCATTGACCGCATCGACCGCAAGCAGCTTGCCGCCGAGCAAATAAAGCACCGAGAAGTTGCGACTTGCGGGATCGCCCCGCAAAATAGTCTGGTCATGCCCGGTGGACAGCCCCACGGTTTGCAGCCTCAGGTCGTACTGGTTGGACCAGAACCAGGGCAGCGCCTCATACTCGGTCGCCTCACCCATGATATGCTGCACCGCGACCTTGGCCTGATCATTGGCGTTTTGCACGGATTCGAGGCGGATCTGTGCGCCGCGCGCATGGCGGTTGGCATGGGCCGCGCAATCACCGATCGCATAGATGTCGGGCAGGCTGGTGCGGCAATAGGCGTCCACATCCACGCCGTTGCCGCCGCTCGCCCCGGCGGAAATCAGCGGCGCAGTCTCGGGGATGATGCCGATGCCGACGATGATGAGGTCCGCCTCGATCCGCGTCTTGTCGGCGAGGATCACGGCCTTGGCCTTGCCGCCTTCCGCCTCGATGCTCTCGACCATGGCGTTGGTGCGCAGATCGACGCCATGGGCGCGGTGCTCCGCCTCGTAAAAGCGGGAAAGATCCTCGCCCGCCACGCGCGCCAGCACGCGCGGAAGCGCTTCCAGCAAGGTGACGCCCTTACCGAGTTTGGTCAGCACCGCCGCCGCCTCCAGCCCGATATACCCGCCGCCGATCACCGCGACATGGCGGACCTCGGGCAGGCGCGCCATGATCGCATCGACATCGTCACGCCGCCTGATGCAGAAAATGCCGTCCGCGTCGGCGCCGGGGCAGGTGAGCAGGCGCGGGCTGCCTCCGGTTGCCCAGATGAGCTTGCCATAGCCGAAGATCGCGCCGGCGGTAGTTGTCACCGTCCTCGCCGCGGGATCGACTGCCCTCACCCGCATGCCAAGCAGCATCTCGATTTCACGCTCGGACCAGAAGGTGGCGGGGCGGATGAGAATGCGCTCGAACGGCTTGTCGCCCGCCATATATTCCTTGGACAGGGGAGGGCGCTCATAGGGCAGCTCCTGCTCGTCGCCCAGCATCGCGATGGTGCCCGCAAAGCCCGCCTGGCGCAGCAACAATGCCGCCTGTGCGCCGCCATGCCCTGCGCCGACTATCAGAACGTCGAAAGACGTCATGCCCGATCCTTCCCCATAACCTGCTGTTCGTGGGATCGCCATGAGCGCTTTTACACTCGGAAATCAAGCCCTGCCGCGCGGCTTATGGCGGAATGGACAGTTGACCGTTGCAAAAAGCCCCCGTATAGCGCGCCGACCCTCCGGCTGAATGCGGCCGGAACGCGGATATGACGCCTTGCACTGGGGCGCTATCCCTGCAGTGGGGCGGAGTAGCTCAGCTGGTTAGAGCAGCGGAATCATAATCCGCGTGTCGGGGGTTCAAGTCCCTCCTCCGCTACCATCCCCTTTTCCGGAAGCTTCCACAGACTTCCGGATTCTTCCAGAAAATCGCAGAATTCCTGAGGGTTGCGGGTGATTCGCGTCCATGTGCCGCCGAGCGCTTCCGCATGCAGCCAGATTTGGCGTGGGGGTATTTTGGGGGTATTTTGTCGGGGTACGCAAATGGAGCGATACCCCCAATGCCTCTCAAAGAGTTGGAAGCCAAAAACGCCAAGCCAAAAGACCGTGCCTATAAGCTGGCCGACAGTGAGGGATTGTTCCTCTTGGTGCAGCCAAACGGTTCAAAGCTGTGGCGTATGAAGTACCGGTTCGGCGGCAAGGAGAAGCTCCTGTCGTTCGGTGCCTACCCTGATCTGGGGATTTCTGCTGCGCGCGAAAAACGGTTTGCGGCCAAACAGTTGCTCGCCCAAGGCAAGGATCCGATGGCCAACAAGGCGGACATGATGCCTGAGGGCGCGGCTACATTCTTGTCCGTTGCTCAACGCTGGCACGAGAACCGAGAATCAAGCCTCGATGCTGCACATTCGCAGCGCGTCTGGTCACGGCTAGAACGCGACGTGTTCCCCGCCTTGGGTAGCAAGATGATGCATGAGATCACTCCGCCAGACGTGCTTGAGATGATCCGTAAGATTGAGGCGCGGGGAGCGCTGGATATCAGCCGTCGGGCCAAGCAGGGTGTCGGGCAGATATTCCAATTCGCGATCGCTTGTGGATTGGTATCTTCCGATCCGACTACCCACCTGCGGGGCGCCTTGAAGCCTCGTCCGCGCGTCAAGCATATGAGCCGGCTGCCGCTGACTGAGTTGCCTCAGTTCTTGCTGAAGCTCCAGAAGTATGAGGAGGAGGGAGACCGGCGGTCTGCGATCACTCGCGACGCTGTGACGTTTGCGCTCCTGACTTGGGTCAGAACCAAGGAGCTTCGGTTCGCTGTGAGATCAGAGTTTGAAGACCTGGACGGCAAAGCGCCGGTTTGGCGGATTCCCGCTGAACGGATGAAGATGGGACGCGAGCACTTTGTGCCGCTCTCAAAGCAGGCCGCAACAATCGCCCGGCGCATGATTATCGCCAGTACCGGCGAATTCCTGTTTCCCGGGGTGGCGCCGAAGAATCCGTTGTCCGAGAATACCATGATCTATGCTTTGTATCGCCTCGGATATCATTCGAGACAGACTGTGCATGGCTTCAGGGGACTTGCGAGCACGTGGGCAAACGAGCAACTGGTTGAATTCGGCAAACCGGCCATGTGGATACGCAGGTATCACGAGGACTGGGTCGAAATGCAATTGGCCCATTCAGAGGACAATGAGGTGCGCGGGGCCTACAATGCTGCCGAGTATATGGTCCCACGGCGCAGGATGATGCAGGACTGGGCTGACTTTCTCGCCGATCAGGAGAAAATAGGTCTATCGCAAACACGCAAGAAGGCTGCTTGAGCCAGCGTTCGCCATTGTCCGCTATGCGCTGCCAATCCAGTCAACGCGCAGACGATCGAAGCCGGTGACTACCCCTTCTACGATGACCTTGCTCCCGACAAGGTCATCGCCGCTTTCGTCGCGCTCGAGGATCCATACTTCATCCTCGTTTGTGGTCAGGAGCAAGCCGCGTTGGCCGTGGCTCAAAATACCGACCACGCGTTTGCGTGAGCCACTCAAATCAGACCTCTTCATTGTCAGAATCGCCAACGGTTGAGCACATCCCGGACGTAGCCAGGAGTTTCGCCGTTGAGCGGGATGCCTCCGGAGCGTTCCACGGCGCCGGGGCCAGCGTTGTAGGCGGCCACCGCGAGGTGAACCACCCCAAACTTGTCGAGCATCTGCCGCAGGTAGCGCGCGGCTCCCAGGAGGTTTTCCTTCGGGTCGAACCGGTTCGAGACTCCGAGGTCACGCGCGGTGCCAGGCATCAGTTGCCCAAGGCCAGCCGCTCCAGCTCTACTGACGGCGACAGGATTATACCGCGATTCGGTCCAGATGAGCGCGTCGAGCAGCCCCGAAGGCAGAGAAAACTGTGCCTCAGCGGCATAGACGTGGGGCAAGTACACCGCCCTCCTGAAGCTTGTCGCCTGTTTGGCGGAACCGCGGCTCGGCTTGGTCGCGTAGAATGGGTTAGGTCCGACAGAAGGAGCCATAGCAACGGCTTGTTCGGAGGCCGGGGCTTTCCACACTCCATGCGTCACCAGTTGAAAACCGTCGGGCTTTTCTTCCACGCGAAAGCCCATGGTTTGTAGATCCTGGTTTTCGGGAGAAGCGGCTGCTCGCTCCTGTGCAGACGCAGGTGGCCCAATGCATACGCATGCTGCCACCAAGCCCAAGCCAACGAATTTCAGTCTCATCGTCGATTCCTTCTCTAGCCGAATCGCATGAGAACATATAAAGAACATGCATTGTAGGAAAACGCATTGTAATGGGCGCAGAGCGGAGGCTGCGCGGTGGAGGCATGTTGGACTGGAGATAGCCCATGCCCCGTACCCGAGTGCCGGAACGCCTGGAAAAGCGTGCCCGAGAAATTGTCGAAGCGCTTGATGGCACTTGGTCGCGGTCACGCGGTATGTGCTGCTGCCCTGCACATGACGATCGCACACCGTCGCTGAGCGTCACCATCGGCGTCCGCGCGATCCTGTTCCACTGCTTTGCCGGGTGCTCGAATGAGGCGGTCCTGGCGAGCCTGGACCGGATCGGTGTCAAAGCTGCCGAACTCTTCGACGGCAGAGGGGAGCCGATCGCTCCGCGGACCCGGGACGAAGTGGCTAACCAGAACGCCCTCAGGCTATGGCGGGCAGCCTCGGCCCTGACGGATGGCCCGGCACAAGCCTATCTTGCGGGCCGCCAGATCAGGATATCGTCGCCCGACCTGCGCTACCACGCTCGTACACCGCTTGGCCCCAAGGGATCGGTCCGGTTTCTGCCTGCCATGCTCGCCGCTGTTCGCAACGACGAGGGCATACTGGCACTTCACCGGACATTCCTTGAGCCGAAAACTTCCAGCCTGGCGCGTTTCGATGGCCCCAAGCGCGCGCTGGGCAGCCTTGGCTCGGGCACGGTGCGGTTGGCCATGCCGCGCGGCGGCAGGCTCGGCCTTGCCGAGGGTATCGAAAGCGCACTTTCAGCCCAGCAGCTCTTCGGGATCCCGTGTTGGGCGACACTCGGCAATGAGCGGTTTGGCCTGGTGACCATTCCTGAAAGCGTGCGCGAACTCCACCTGTTCATCGATCACGATGCCGGTGGCAACCTTGCCGAAGAGCGCGCTCGCGAGGCCTATCATTGTGATGGCCGCCGCATCGTACCGAGGCGCCCCGTGCGGGACGGCGAAGACTGGAACGATGTCC
>JAGNYO010000029.1 GCA_017984895.1 Sphingobium sp.
ATCTCCACAGCATACATCCCCGACCGCCCCCCAAAAGAAGCAGCCTAACCACTGGCTGGCTTTTACGCCGCCACGCTCAGCAAATCGCCGGCGTTCCAGTGGCTGGTTTTGTCACCGCCCTGCACAACCGGCCTCACAGTCGTGGCTGACGTTTGAAGGGTGCCATTTTGTAAAGCTGGGTTCTTGTCCATAATAGCTGGTGGGGATGACCCTGAATTTATTGACGTTGTTGTTGCGCTCAGGCGTTGGGAGACGGATAGCGTTTGGCAGTAGCGATTGCGCGGGAATACTCCATCTTCTCCCGCGCCGAGGCATAGCGGTGCGTTCCTCGACAATCCAACAACCGCACCAGCGGGGGTTTCGCCTTTTGAGTCCTGACGCTGTGCAACGCCTCGTGCTTTCGGGTGCGGGGCGTTGCTGTATTCGTTACCCATATGTCACACTTATGTTTTTGTTTTGTTCTTTCTTATCTGATACCTTGCTTTAACTGTTGGATCGTTCATGATGGGGTTGCTCCGATAATACGGCACAATATGTTGTAGTATAGGGGTTAGAAAGGAGAAAATCATGAGCAAGACACTGAAGCCAGGTCAACCGGCGCCTAAGTCAGCCCAATACGGACTGTTAGGACCGCGCGGTGGAGACACAGGTAAAGAACGCACTGTTACGAAGGGCGAGCGACTTCCGCCGACGCCAAAGAAGGGAATGACCTACAAGGTGAATGACCTCACCAAACACTAAGCCTTGAAACGAAAACTCTGGCTCAATCCTAACTAAGGCCAGCAGGCGGTAACGAAAACATAATAGCCAGACGCTGAATCCCGTTCATATTAGTCGGAACAGATGACCAAGGTTATAGTCAATGGAGGTCGGCTCGAGAGGGTCGCCCTCTTTCTGTATCAACGCAGCAGCTTATGATCTGCTTATCAGCGGCGCGCTTACAGAAACGGGCAGCTTTCGAAGCCAGTATAACACACTGAAAATACTGCATAACATGGTGCCGGCTACAGGATTCGAACCCGTGGCCCCCTGATTACAAATCAGGTGCTCTACCAGCTGAGCTAAGCCGGCACGCGCTCTCCATGCTTCAAGCGGTGGGCGGCGTCCAGTCAAAAAATCCACTGTTTGGGGTGGCCGTTGATCGAAGTCATGGTGCCGCCTGTGGCAGGCTTTTTACCCTGCACCCGATCATGCCTAGCAAGCAGAGTCCCGCTTATGGTTGTGCCCGCGTCTATAATCGCTTTTTTCGATCAGAGTGGAGAATAAATGCCGTTTTACGATTGCAGACAGAGCTGGTAGCACCACGATGCGCATTTTTCAGCAAGCCAAATTACGGAGACACATTATGGCCGTTATCAACACCGAGATCAAACCGTTCAGCGCCGCCGCCTTCAAGGATGGCAAGTTCATCACTGTTACCGATGCTGACGTAAAGGCGGCTGGCTGGTCGATCTTTTTCTTCTATCCGGCGGATTTCACCTTCGTCTGCCCGACCGAGCTGGAGGATCTGGCGGATCTTTATGGCGAGTTCCAGAGCATGGGTGTCGAGATTTATTCGGTGTCGACCGACACGCATTTCAGCCACAAGGCCTGGCACGATACCTCGCCCGCGATCGGCAAGATCAAATATACGATGATCGGCGATCCATCCGGCACCGTGACCAACAATTTCGATTGCATGCGCCCCGGTATCGGCCTCGCCGATCGCGGCACCTTCGTGGTCGATCCGCAGGGCGTCATCCAGGTGATGGAGATCACCAGCGAGGGCGTGGGCCGCAACGCGACCGAGCTGCTGCGCAAGGTGAAGGCCGCGCAATATGTGGCCTCGCACCCCGGCGAAGTATGCCCCGCCAAGTGGGAGGAAGGTTCCAAGACCCTCGCTCCGTCGCTGGATCTTGTCGGCAAGATCTGACGCGTCACAGCAGATAGCGGCCCCGCAATAATGTGGGGCCGTCACCCCGTCGCCTGCCGTTCCCGGCGTCGCCCCACAAGCGCTGGGGCGGCAGGCGATAGCGTATGCCCGAATGACTGAGGACACAGGAGGCACTCATGCTTGAACCCGCACTGAAGGAACAACTTGGCGGCTATCTCGTCAACATCCGCGAGCCGATCGAACTGGTCGCTGCGCTGGACGATGGCACGCCCTCGGCCGAATTGGCCGACCTGCTCGGCGAGATCGCCGCGCTGTCTGACAAGGTGAGCGTGGTGCACGGGCACGCGCAGGCTGATGCCCGCACGCCGTCCTTCCTCATCCGCAGGGTGGGCACGGACATCGGCGTTACGTTCGCCGGTTTGCCGCTGGGGCACGAGTTCACCTCGCTGGTGCTGGCGCTGTTGCAGGTGGGCGGTCATCCGCCCAAGGTCAGCCCGGAGCTGATCGAGCAGGTGCGCGCGCTCGATGGCGACTATGCCTTTGAAACCTATTTCTCGCTCTCCTGCCAGAATTGCCCGGATGTGGTGCAGGCGCTCAACCTGATGGCGGTGCTGAACCCGCGCATATCGCACACCGCGATCGACGGCGCGCTGTTCCAGGCCGAGGTTGATGCGCGCAAGGTGATGGCGGTGCCGACGGTCTATCTGAACGGGGAGGTGTTTGCCTCCGGCCGGATGGAACTGGAGCAGATCCTCGCGAAGCTCGATACGGGCGCGGTTGCGAAGGCGGCGGCGAAGATCGCGGCGAAGGAACCGTTCGACGTGCTGGTGGTGGGCGGCGGCCCGGCGGGCGCGGCGGCGGCGATCTATGCGGCGCGCAAGGGCATCCGCGTCGGGGTCGCGGCGGAGCGGTTTGGCGGGCAGGTTATGGATACGATGGGGATCGAGAACTTCATCTCCGTTCCCTATACCGAAGGGCCAAAGCTCGCCGCGGCATTGGAAGGCCATGTCAAGGACTATGGCGCCGATATCATGAACCTTCAGCGGGCGAAGCAACTGGTCCCCGCAGCCATGCCGGGCGGCCTGATCGGCGTCGCGCTGAATAATGGCGCGATGCTGAAGGCCAAAACCGTGATCCTTTCCACCGGCGCGCGCTGGCGGCAGATGGGGGTTCCGGGCGAGGAGGACTATCGCAACAAGGGCGTCGCCTATTGCCCGCATTGCGATGGACCGCTGTTCAAGGGCAAGCGTGTCGCGGTGATCGGCGGCGGCAATTCGGGCGTCGAGGCGGCGATAGACCTTGCGGGGATCGTCGCGCATGTAACGCTGATCGAGTTCGATGCGCAGTTGCGCGCCGACGCCGTGTTGCAGAACAAGCTGCGCAGCCTGCCCAATGTGCGGATCATCGTCTCCGCGCTGTCCACCGAGGTGCTGGGCGATGGCGAGAAAGTGACGGGCCTGCGCTATCAGGATCGCACCACGGACGAGCAGCATCTCATCGAACTGGAAGGCATTTTCGTGCAGATCGGTTTGGTGCCCAACACCGAATGGCTGAAGGGGGACATCGCGCTCTCTCCGCGGGGCGAGATCGAGGTGGATGCGCGTGGCGCGACCTCCATTCCCGGTGTGTTCGCGGCCGGAGACGCGACGACCACGCCCTACAAGCAGATCGTCATCGCGATGGGGGGCGGCGCCACTGCCGCGCTCTCCGCCTTCGATTATCTGATCCGTCAGGCGCCAGCGGAGGCACCGGCAGAGGCAGAAGCAGTGATCGTGCCAGAGGCCTCTGCCGCAGCCTGAGCAGCCGCAGCCTGATCAGCCGCTATGCTCCCGCCCATCTCCATCTTGACCGGGATATGGGCGGGATCATCGAATAGCCGCGCCAGTGCGGAGCGGATCAGCGTCGCGACAGCAGATTCGCTCGCAAACCCGCCGGGGATCAGGCAGCGTGCATGCAGCACCCTCTGGAACGCGTCGTAAATCTGCGGGTCCGGCGCTTGCGGCGCGGCCCAGTATTCATCCAGCTTGCCCTGATGGGTGATGCCGGGAATGGCGTAAATCGCGCTGCCCAGCACGAACACCGGCACGCCCTGGCTCAGGCCCAGCGTGCCCGACGTGCTGTTCACCGTCACCATGCCGAGGCTGTCCCGCGCGAGGGTGTTGAGATCGCCTTCCACCACATGCGCGAGCCGGTTGGCAATGCCCAGCCAGCGCGACTCCCGGTCAAGGAAGCGGCGCCAGCTTCGGAACTGGCAGTCGAACGGATGTTCCTTGATGACGAGCTGGGTGCCAGCGGGGGCGAAGCGGGCAAAACTTTCCATCACATGCAGCACCGCGTCATACATGCTCGGAAACGGGGAATGCGCCCTGATCTGATAATCGGAATTGAGCTGGAGCGGGAACAGGAAATAGGGGCGCTGGCCCACCTGTTCGAGCGCGGCGGCATCGCGCTTCGCGTGCACGCGCTGGCGCAGATATTTGAGCGCCCAGCCCGCCGTTTCCGCGATTGGCCAGTCCGGCCGGTGGGAGCGATAGAAGGGGAACTGCCAGCGGTTGAGACTGGCCGCCAGATAATAGCGCACCGCGTCGCGCATGCGCCTGCGAAAGCTGGCGGTGATCGCCTTAACCGGCGGGATGGGCGGGAGCTGCGCCGCGTGGTTCAGCAAGACCTCCGGTTCGCGCGGCAGGGTGGAATGGCCGTTGACGCCATCCGGCTCCATCGTCACCCAATGCGGGCGGATATAGCCTTCCTCGAACACATGGATGTTGATGCCGCGCAGCTTGGCCATGCCATGCGCCGCCATATGCAGCGGGCGGCAATCGCCGAACAGCAGGATGTCGGTGATCCGGTTGTCCCGCAGGAAATGGTCGAGATAGCGGTTCCAGCCCGCTTGCCGGCCCCGATAATTGGCGGCTTCGCCCGGCCAGTCGAGCTGGTCCCCGCCGTTGAAGTTGATCCGATAGACCGGATAGCCAAGCTGACTGATTTCCTGCGCCAGCAACCAGAAAAACGACCCCTGCGGGCCTTGCAGAAACAGGAAACGGCGCTTGGCGATGCCGATGTCTTTCATACGCCCAGTCCTATTCCCGATAGCAGCCGGCGTAAACCGCCTTGTGTGCGGCGCAGCATAACAAGGATTGTATTTTTCCGACGCGTGCCCGATTTCAACCGCTCGATCAGCACCTCGGGCGGGCAGGGCAGGCCCGTCACCGGGTCGAGATAGCGCGGGTAGAGCAGCAATGTCGCCGCCACCAAGGCGTCGAGCGTGCAAGTCCGCCCGCGCCGCTCCGGCACAGCGCCCAGATCCCGAGTCAGTCCCCAGCCCGCATAAAAAGGCACGCCATGGGTCGTCACCGGCTTGCCGCGCAGCAACGCCTCGAAACCAGCAAGCGAGGTAATCACATGCACGCCATCGACCATATCGATCAGCGCCGAAATGGACTGGTCGCTGACAATCGCGTCGGCATAATGCAGCGCGTCCGCCTCCGGCACATGGCCCTTGCGGTGCCCGGCGCGCACATCGGGATGCGGCTTGTAGAGGAGGTAGGCGTCCGGCTCAGCCATGCGGGTGCGGCGCAGCAGGTCGAGGTTGCCGCGCACAGCGCCTCCGCCAGACAGCACCGAGCGGTCGTCCTCCACCTGGCCCGGCACTAATATATGCCGCCGTGCGCCTCCGGGGCGGGGCAACGGCGCAGCGCCACCCACCTCATATTTGCTGATGCGGCTTTCGACGATCAGCGCCCGCAACTGGCGCGCCCGCTCCAGCAGCGCATCGGGAAAATCGCCGCGCGCCAGCATGGTTTCGAGGCCGCTGGGACAGGCGGGGTCATAATGCACGCCGACGGGATCGACGATGATGGACAACGGCGGCACACAATCGGCCCCCAGACCGACCGAGCGGATGAACCCATCTTCCACCTCGCAAATCGGGCGGCCGGCGGCTTCGCAGGCGGCGAGAAACGCTTGCGGCACGCGCGCCTTCCACACGGCGATCGGCGCACCGGGAGGCAACGCATCGAGCCGCTCGCGCTCCGCAGCCTCGAACGATGTATGCGCGCGCCCTCCGCCCCACAGCAGCGCATCGACGGTGTCCTGCTTCCAATGGCCAAAGCCAAAGGCAGCGGCAATCGGACGATTGGCGTCGATCAGCCTGCGCCACTCCGCGCAATAGGCGATGATTTGCACGGTAGAGCAGGGCGCGCCGGTGAAGGGATCGAGCCAGGCCGTGCCCGTCAGTTCGCGCTCCGCCACCTGTTCCAACGCCTGCGCGTCTCCGCTCGCCAACGCCGCGAAGCGTCCGCCGCCGCCACGAAGTCGCAAGGGCACGCCCCGCAGCGCGGCGATGAAGGCGGTTTCGTCCTCGTCATCGGTCCACACACTGCTGGCGCGCGCCAGCATATGCCATGGGTCGGCCTCGCCCCGGATGATGCGGATGCGGCCGTCCGGTGATGGTTCCAGGGCGAAGGCGTCCGCCACCCACAGCACCATGGCGCCAGCGGCGGACGCGTCGTATTCATGCAGAAATTCCGCATAATGCGCCGCACTTCTCACGCAGGCCAGCCCATAAGGCACCTGCGGAAGCTCTGGTTGACCGGCCCAGTAAGCGCCGCCCACCCGCGCCGCCCGCACCGCGTCCAGCACCGCGCCGATCGGCGGCCTGGGGGCGGACGGGGCGGCAATCGCGCCACCGAAAACCGCCGAGCGGGCGCCCGGAAAGGGCGGGATACGCAGCACAGGCTTACTCTCGCGTTGGTCCGTCATGATCCGCCGTTATTCTGCCGACATCTCTCCACGGCTGGCCCACCCACCGCTTCAACCGGTCCCTAATCGCCCATAGCGCGGTTATGCGCCGTTCCGCCAGCCCAGGCAGGCTCAGAAAATCGAAGCCGGTCCAGGGAATAAACGGATTGCGGCGGCTATAGGCCCATATCTCGATACGCATTGCGGGCCGCGAAGTTCCGCCGCGCGCATGAAAACCGCAGGTGTCCGCCACCACCAGCGTATTGGCGGGCACGGCAAAGCGCCGCGCCAGTGGCAGGCCCAGTATCGGCAGCTCCTCCGGCTCGATCCGCATCGATCCGCGGGCGGAAAGGAAATCCACACCCTCCGGCGCAAGCAGCGCGCGGCTGTGCTCCCACGCCAGCCGTCGGTCGCTCAGTCGATGCGAGCCATCGACATAGGTGAACGGGCCGTCCTCCTCGTGCACATCGGTGAGGAAATAGAACGCCTTCATCGTCGGGTGGAAGGTGTCGGCATGCAGGTTGAGCTGCGGGTCAGGCGGCGCGTCGACGCGGTGGGTGAGGATCGTCTGAATATAATAGAGCGGCTCGCAGTCGAAGCTCGCGACATAACGCATCAACGCCGCCCAGCGCGGCATGCGGATGAGGTGGCGCAGCGCAGGAATATCCCGCAGCATCGCGGCATCGATGGCGATACGCCGGGTGATTGCGTCTCCCTGCACCATCTCCCGCGCCGGGGAAACGCGCTTCACAATGGCTTCGCGCAACGCGGCAAACGCGTCGGCGGGCAGGACATCCCTCACCAGCACATAGCCCTGCTGCGCAAACTGCGCCCTGTCCTCTGCGCTCAGGGTGCTCGCCAAACGCGCGCGCCGCCGCGCCGCCAGCCAGTGCGCCGCCCGCACCCGCCAGCGATGCAGCCCGAGCCGGTTAAGCCGCCGGGAACCGATCAGCGGATGATCGCGGAAAGACTTCGCCCCGCTCAGCACTTGCGCGGCCCACCAGGGCAACGCCAGCCAGCGAAAAACGGAGCGACGCGCGATATTGGACATCCTGCCTCTTTGAGCGGTAACATAGCCGGTGTAAAGGCCGACCGATGCAACAGGATTCCACGCCGTCGATGACCATACAGAAGCGTCCCGAAACAGCGCAGACGGCCCCCGTCAGCAAGGAGCACGCGCGGCTGCGGCTCTATCTGCTGGGGCTGGTGCTCGATATGTGGGGCATGCTGGCGAGTTTCGTGCTGGCGAACTGGCTGGTGCTCGGCTCGCCATGGGGAGAACCGGAGAAGCCGCACGGCATCGTCATCTTCGCGGTCATGGGGCCGATTTATGCGCTGCTCGCGATCAACGGCGGCGCCTATGGCATCCGCATGCTCGGCGCGGCGCGGACCAGCGCGGCCCACGCGCTGCTCGCCTTCGTGCAAGCGGCCATGCTGACGCTGTTCATCATCTTCTTCGCCAAGATCGGCGAGCAGATTTCGCGCCTTACCTTCCTTGTGGGCGGGCTGCTGTCGCTCTTCGCGCTGGTTGCCTGCCGCTATGTGATGACGGGCCTGTCGCGGCGGATACTGGGTGCGGTGCCGCGCGTCGAATTGTTCATCGCCGACGGGGTGGAATTGCCGCATCTCCCCGGCCATATGTCGGTGATCGATGCCCGCAAGCAGGGCATTGATCCCACCCGGCATGACGCAAAAATGGCGGAAAAGCTGGCCCGCGCTGTCGGCGGAGCGGAGCATGTGGTGGTCGCCTGCCTCAGCGAGCGGATCGAGGACTGGAGCATCGCGCTGAAATCCCTCTCGGCGCGCGGCGAGATCATGGTGCCGGAAATGGCCCGCTTCGCCCCGGTGCGCGGCGGCACTTTCCAGCATCAACCGACGCTGATCGTCGCCGGCGGGCCGCTTGATTTCCGCGAACGCATCATCAAGCGGATCTTCGATGTGGTGGTTTCGCTGGCGGCGATCCTGCTGCTTTCGCCGGTGCTGATCGCTGCCGCCATCGCGGTAAGGCTTTCCAGCCCCGGCCCGGTGCTGTTCCGCCAGGCGCGATTGGGCAAGGATGCGCGCCCGTTCCAGATATTGAAGTTCCGCTCGATGCGGGCCGAACTGTCAGACCATGATGCCAGCCAACTGACCCAGAAGGACGACCCGCGCGTCACCCGTGTCGGTGCGTTTATCCGCAAAACCAGTATCGATGAACTGCCTCAGCTTTTCAATGTGTTGAAAGGCGACATGAGCATTGTTGGGCCACGGCCACACGCCGCCGGAGCCAAGGCGGCCAACTCGCTCTACTGGGAGGTCGACTCACGCTATTGGGCGCGCCACTGCATCAAGCCCGGCATCACCGGCCTCGCGCAGATCAGGGGCCATCGCGGCACTACCGATGCGCATGAGGATCTGCTGCTGCGCCTGCAATCGGACCTCGAATATGTGACCGATTGGTCGGTCGCGCGCGACCTCCGCATCATGCTGGCGACGGTGGCGGTGCTGATGCACGCCAGGGCATATTAGGGCGCGCGCCTCTTGCTATTCGCGAAACTCGCGGCATAGCAGTGTTCCGATGATCTGGCGGAGCCTCCTGACATGATAACCGCAAGGCGCACGGCCAAGGCGCTGGGCAAGCATGGCACGCGTGCGGTGCTTGCGGTGCGCACATTGCTGGGCGCGCGCAAGGATCGGCACTGCCCGGCCTGCGGCGCGGATGTCGCCGGCTTCTTCCGCTATGGCGCACAGCGCGCATGGGGCTGTCCGGCTTGCGGCGCCTCGCCCCGAGAGCGGCTGGTGCATCATCTGCTCGACAGCGGACGTATCGTCGTGCCCCAGGGCGGCGCGATCCTCCACATGGCGCCCAACGAGGCGAGCCTGGTCGCCCGACTGCGCGCGGGCGCGGGGGATTATGTGCCCGCAGACCTGTTTCCGGATATCTACAAGGTTGCGGGCGTGCGCCGGGTCGACCTCATGAACATCGGCGAGCAAGCGCGGTTTGACCTGTTTTACGCCAGCCATGTCATGGAGCATGTGCCCGACGATGCGGCCGTGCTGCGCAATATCTTCGCGGCGTTGAAACCCGGCGGCGAGGCATGGCTGATCGTGCCGCTGTGGGACCGCCCGACCGAGGACGGCGCGCCGGATATGAGCGGGCGCGAGCGGGAGCGGCGCTTCGGACAGTGGGATCATGTGCGCCAATATGGCCCCGATTTCGCGGACCGCATCCGCGCCGCCGGGTTTGACCTCGATGTCATCCGCGCGACCGATTGCGCGGCGGACGAGGTTTATCGGCTGGCGCTGGACGAGGTGCTCTACCGCGCACGCCGCCCCATGACCGGCGGCTGAGCGGGGCGGGGGCGGCGTGGTGCGCGCGCTCATCGCAGCGGGGGAGCGGTCCGCGCGGGTGCTCACCCTCGCCAAGCTCGGCGGAGTGGGCCTGTCCATGCTGTGGGGCTTTGCCGTCACCTATGTGTTCGTGCGTGTGCTGCCGGGGGATGAGTTTCGGGCGTTCCTACTGCTGATCGCGTTCAACAATTTCACGATTTCGGCGGAATTCGGCATCACCAACGTCATCTACGCGCGGCTGCGGCGGCACTGGCTGGGGCGTGCGGCGGAGGAGGGGAGCAGCGACTTCCGCCATGAGGAAATCGGCGTGCTGTTCCTGTTTCTCGCCAGCCTGATCGTGCTGGGCGGCGCGGTAGTGGCGGGCGCGATGCTGCTGCGCTGGATCGACACTGCCATGCCGGCCATTTTCCTGATATTCTTCTTCGCTTCGGCGCTCAACATTGTGTTATTGCTGGCAAAACGGGCGCTGGCGGCGGTGGACCGCAACCTCCTCTGGGAGTTGACCGATATAGGCCGGCGGGTGGTGGGCCTCATCGCGCTGTTTGCGGTGCTGGGCGGGCTGAGCCTGCTCGCTTCTGTCATAGCGATGCTGCTCGTCAACTTGCTCGGGGCGCTGCTCGGCATGGCGCTGCTGCACCGCCGCGCTGGAATGCGCCTGCGCGATTGGCTGGCGTGGCGGCGGGGCGGGGGGCATGTGCGGCGCACCTATCTGCGCGATGTCGGCGCGTCTGCCGCGCTGACGCTGAGCGAGGTCGCGGCCTATAACAGCCCTTATTTCCTGATCGCGGCGCTGACGCACGATACCCGGCTGCTGATCCTCTTTGACTTTGTTTTCAAAATTATCCGCGCCGTTGCTACCACCACGCGTGCGACGATCGAGGGCGCGCTGCCTGGCTTGACGCGCAGCTGGTTCGTGCATGATACGCAAAGTTTCGGTCGTGGTTTGCGGCGCGCGCTGTGGATGGCGCTGTGCGTGGCGCTCGGGGCGGTGATCTTGCTAAATCTGATAGGGCAGAGCCTGTTCGCGCATCTCTATGATGGCAAGGTGCACATCATGGGGGATGAGGTGCTGCTGCTCTCCCTTTTGTTGCTGGCACTCTCGGTGATGTGCGTTTCGGTCTATGTGCAGGGCGCGCTGGGGCGTTTTGATGCGCTGTTGGCGCAGTCCCTCCCGTTTCTGCTGGGTTCGGTTGCGAGCGTGCCGCTTGCACTTTGGATAGGCACGCCTTTTCCGATATCCAACATGACGTTCATGAGCCTGTATGCGCTGTGTTTCGTAGGTGCCGCTGTGCTGCATATTTATGCACTCAGGCGGCTGATGCGGGCGACACCATGAAAGTCGCCCCCCTGAAAATAGCTCCATGAAAATCGCAATGCTCGATCCCTCGCTGTTCACCGGGCGCTATGACGACGGGCTGTGTGCGGCTCTGGCGCGGGCGGGGCATGATGTGAGCCTGCTCGCCCGCCCGATGCGCGCCACGGACGCCATCGCGCCCGAGGGCTATGCGTATGCGCCGCGCTTCTTCCGCCAGTCTGAGCGGCTGCGCGGCGTGCTGGGCGAGGGCAGCCTGTTTCGTGCCCTCAAGGCGGCGGAGTATCTGGCCTCGGCATCGCTGGGCAGCCTCGCCAATCTGCACGCAGACGATGTTGTGCATATGCAATGGCTGCCCTTTCCCGCCGCAGACCGGCGGCTGATCGGGCGGCTGCGGCGCAGCGGAGCAAGGCGGCCCGCGCTGGTTCACACCGTGCATAATGCCTCGGCCTATCATGGCGATGGCGGGGCGCAAGGGCGGGGTTATCATGCGCTGCTCGCGCCGTTCGACGCACTGATCGTGCATGGGCAGACGACCTGTGATGCCCTGATTGCGCAGGGGATCGCGGCGCAGCGGCTGCATATCGTGCCCCATCCGCCGATGGCGCTGGCGCAGGCGGACGAGGCGGACCTTGCTGCCGTGCCTGAGCCGAGAGCCACGCGCGTGCTGTTCTTCGGCACGATCCGCCCCTATAAGGGCTTCGATCTGCTGATCGAGGCCTGTCTGGCGCTGTGGCGCGCCGGGCATGTGTTCGAGCTGGCGGTGGCGGGCAAGGCCTTCATGCCCATCGCGCCGTTGCTGGACCGGGTGCGTGATGCGGGCTTTGGCGAGCGGCTGGTGCTCGATCTCGGTTTCCTCACCGAGCAAAGGCTGGACGCGCATCTTCGCAAAAGCGCCATCATCGCTTTTCCCTATCGGCATATAGACAGCAGCGGGGCGTTTCTCTCGGCGCTGCATTATGGCAAGGCGATGGTGGCAAGCCGGGTCGGCATGTTCGCGGGTCTGGACGAAGGCGCGGTGCGTCTGTGCGCGCCAGACGATGCGGGCGCGCTGGCGCAGGCGCTGGCCATGGTGCTGGCGGATGCGGGTATGCGCAGCGCGTTGGGCAAGGGCGCCTTGACGATGCGGGCGAGGGTCGGAGACTGGGAGGCTGCGGCTGCGCAGACCGTCAGCGTTTATGAACAGGCAAGCGAAAGGGTAAGACAGGCATGAGTGCGGGGCGCATAGGGCGAGAACTGCGGCGGCGCTGGCTGGCCATGCGGCTGGCTGTGGCAGGCCGGGTCCACAGCTATCCCGAAATTCTCGCGTTGCGCCGCTTTTTCGACGAGTTTCAGATAGATGCGCTGATTGATGTCGGTGCGAACGAGGGGCAATACGCCCTTTCGGCGCGCAAGGATGCGGGCTTTGCCGGGCACATCTTCTCGTTCGAGCCGAACCCGGCCGTGTTCGCGATTCTCTCCGCCAAAGCCGCGCATGACCGCGCATGGCATGTGTATAACATGGCCTTGTCAGACTTCGATGGCATGACCGAATTTCACATCATGGCCGCGCACCAGTTCAGCTCCCTCGCCCGGCCCGCGGAGCTGTTGGATCCTGTTTTCAAAAGCCGCAACCACGTCGAAAACACCGTGGAGACTCAGTGCCGCCGGCTCGACGGGCTGCTCGATGAACTGCTGAAACACTATGGCCTTTCCCGCCCGTTCCTCAAGATGGATACCCAGGGCCATGATCGCGCCGTGTGCGACGGGGCGGGAGCACGGCTGGCCGAGATAATCGGCGTGCAGAGCGAACTCGCCGTGCGCCCCCAATATGAGAGCGCGGCCGATTATCGCGCGATGATCGGCTATCTGGAGCAGCGCGGGTTTGTGCCCAATGCCTTCTTCGCCAATAACAAGGGGCATTTTCCCTTGCTGGTCGAGATGGACGGTATTTTCTTGCGCGCCGATCTGGCGGGCGAGGGTTCGACCAGCGCATGAACCAAGCGCGCGTCTCCTGGCTGATGATTCTGAGCGCGGTCGGTTATGCGCTGTGGCTGGGCGTGGCGTGGGGCGTCGAGGTGGACTGGCTCAAGGGCCGCACCATCGGCCACGTGTTTTTCAAGGGGCAGGATCTGCCAGCACTGATGATGGGGTGTGGGGCGCTGATCTTCTGCGGGCTGATATTGAAATGGATGCCACGCGGCTGGGCCTGGGGGGGTGACCAGCGGGTCATCGCTTTTGCCATCGCGGTATTTGCCCTGCTGGCATGGGGTGGGCGATACGGGCTGTTTGGCAACTACAGCCTCTCGCGCGATGAAGAAGTGGCCGAGTTTGCCGCAAAGGCGATGCGCGATGGCTGGCTTGCCCGGCCGATCCCGTCCGAGTGGCTGGAGTATCGCCGGGCGATCATGCCGGAATTCTTTTCGCCCTTTGGCGCGGACAAATATTGGAATGCGGCCTATCTGCCCTTAAACTCGGCCTTCCGCGCCCTGTGCGACTGGCTGGGCGATGCCAATCTGTCCGGCCCTGTATTCCTCGTCATCGGTCTGTTCGCATTGTGGCGAGTGGCACTGCGCATCATGCCGGACCATCCTGACGCCATCGCGGTAACGATGCTGATGGCGCTGACATCCACCCAACTCCTCGTCACCGCTATGACGCCCTATGCGATGACCGGGCATTTCGCGCTCAATATGGTCTGGCTGGCGCTGGTGCTGCGGGGGGATAGGGCGGGGCATATCGGCGCGGGGATAACGGCACTACTGCTCGCGGGGCTGCATCAATATCATTATCCGCTCGTATTCCTGACGCCCTTCTTGCTGTGGTTCGCGCTTGCCCGACGCTGGGGAGCGCTGCTGTTCCATGCCGCCATCCTCGCGCTTGCGGTGGTTATATGGGCCAAGTTGTGGCCGAGCCTGATGGTCGACTTTTATGGGCCAGCAGCGGATGTGCGGCCGTCTGACGGGGTGGCGGACAAAATGCACAGCCTCGCCGACCGGCTGGAGGAATGGCGCCCGCTCCTCTATATGAGCCGGTTCTTTGCATGGAACAACCTGCTGCTGGTGCCGCTGGCGTTGATAGGCCTGTGGCGCATCGGTTGGTGGGAGGCTTTGCAGGGACGCAGGGTCGGGCTGCCGCTAGGGCTGGGCGCGCTGGGCATGGCGGCGCTCGCCATAGATCCGGGCTATGGCTGGGGCTATCGTTATCTACACGGTTTCATCGGTAGTTTCGCGCTAATTGCCGGGCTGGGCTGGGCGCGCCTCCGGCAGCCCGACGGACGCATTCTCGGCGCATCGGTGCTGGTCACGCTGCTGACGGGCAGTTTCCTGATGGCGCGGGCACATGATTATGTTGTCCCCTATGCCCAGGTGCACGCGCGCATCATGGCGAGCGGCGCGGAGGTGGTGCTGGTCGATCCACGCGGCGGGCGTTATGTGACGGATGTCGTGCGCGGGCGAGGCGGCGATCCGCTGGCCGGCCCAGTGGTTATGAGCCTCGGTTGGCTCACCCCCGAGGCGCTGGACCATTTGTGCGCCCGGCATGATGTCGCGGTTCTGGACATCAGTGGCTTTGGGCCGCTGGGTGTCGGGATAGTGCCATGGGGCAATCGCTGGATTGCCGGCCTGAGGGAGCATATGGCGGCACAGGGATGCGGGCGCAGCATCGGGCCACGCTGAATAATGCTGAATTATGGCCGCGCCGCGCAGTGGGTAAGATGCCATCAGTGCGGAAAAGCCGCGGTTTCAATTTCCTGCGCGGCGGATCGGAGCAGGGCCGTGATCGTCTCACGATCGGGCCGGCTCTGTTCTGTTTCGAACCGCGATACCGATATCGCCGCAGGCACGCTGCCATCCGGTTTGCGGATCGGAACGGCGATGCACACTAGCCCGTGGGCAATCTCCCCGTCATCCACCGCATAGCCCTGGCCTGCGACCAGTGTCAGCTCCTCGGCCAGCAGGGCAGGGTTTGTAATGGTGCGCTCTGTCAGCGGCACGAAGGGGCCATTGGCGAGATAGGCTGTGCGCTCCGCCGCGGGCAGATTGGCCAGCAAGACCTTGCCGATCCCCGAGCAATACGCCTCCAGTTGCATGCCGATCCTGGGGAACAACCCGCTTGCTCCCTGGCCTGTTTTGATGCGGTAAGTTACCATCTCGTTTTCGTATGTGCCGAGCTGGACAATGCAGCGCACTTTTGCGGCCAGTCGATGGAGCATAGGAGCAGCGATATTGGCGATGATCTGCTTTTCATCGAGGCGATGCAGCAGGCCAATAAGCCGTGGCCCCGCGACATGGCGGCCGTTCACCGTAGAGCTAAGCCAGCCTGCCTCCACCAATGTATGCACTTGACGATGGGCGGTGGGAACCGGCACGCCAGAAGCCCGTGCCAGCGCTGTGATGCTGCTCGTGCCACCATCGGAGATTACGCTCTCCAGCATGGCAAGCGTTCGGCTAGACGACAGGATAGAGGGCGTGCCATTTCTCATCATGTGAGAATATAGCAAAAGCTCGCTCTGGCGCCAAGCGGCATAGCCTCTTATCCACTGTCGCAGGAGAAGGAGCTAAAACCATGCCCAAACCAAGTCATGACGATCTCGCCATACGCCTGCGGGATGCTTATTCGGGCAGTGCCGTGCCTCCCCTGCGGGACGGACTCGATTCCCTGGACATGGTAGGCGCTTATGCGGTTCAGGAGATCAACACACGCTTCTGGGAAGCGCAGGGGCGCCGGATAGTGGGACGCAAGGCGGGCCTGACAGCGAAGGCAGTGCAACAGCAGCTCGGGGTCGATCAGCCGGATTTCGGCGTGTTATTCGATGATATGCAGGTAGCCGATGGCGCTCTGCTTGATCCTGCCCGCACGCTCCAGCCAAAAGCCGAGGCGGAGATCGCGTTCATCCTGGGCGCGGACCTACCGTCGCCCGAAACGACCAGGGACGAAGTGGCCGCTGCCGTAGCGAGCGTCCATGCCGCGATCGAGATTGTCGATAGCCGAATTGCGGACTGGAAGATCAGCTTTGCAGACACGGTGGCGGACAACGGCTCCTCCGCCTTTTTTGTACTCGCCAACAACGGCCTTACGCTCGCGGGGCTGGACCTTGAAGGTGCGAAGATGACGATGACCATCAACGGTGAGGTTGTTTCGACCGGCATGGGCGCAGCAGCGCTCGGTAATCCGCTGAACGCCGCCGCCTGGTTGGCGCGCACGCTCAGCCAGCGTGGAGAGCCGCTTCGGGCGGGCGATATACTGCTCGCGGGTGCGCTTGGCCCCATGGTGCCACTCAGGCCGGGCGATACGGTGCACGCCGAAGTCGGAGGCATCGGCCGATGCTCTTTCATTTATGGAGACGCCTGACATGACCAGGACGAAGGTAGCGATTATCGGCTCGGGCAATATCGGCACCGACTTGATGATCAAGATAATGCGCCTGTCGCAAGTGCTGGAGATGGGTGTGATGGTAGGTATTGACCCCGCCTCGGACGGGCTGGCGCGCGCCGCCCGTATGGGCGTGGCGACAACTCATGAGGGGATAGACGGCTTGCTCGCCATGCCTGAGTTCGCGGACGTGGGTATCGTGTTCGATGCGACGAGCGCCGGGGCGCACAAGCGCAACAGCGCGCTGGTTCTGGCGGCGGGCAAGCGCATGGTGGATCTGACACCCGCCGCAATCGGGCCTTATACCATCCCGTCGGTCAACGGTGATGCCAATCTCAATGCGCTTAACGTCAATATGGTGACATGCGGCGGGCAGGCGACTATTCCAATTGTCGCGGCGGTCAACCGGGTGGCCAAGGTGCATTATGGCGAGATTGTCGCGTCGATCGCATCGAAGAGCGCCGGCCCTGGCACCCGCGCCAATATCGACGAGTTTACCGAGACGACCAGCCAGGCGATCATGGATGTGGGCGGCGCGACGCGCGGCAAGGCGATTATTATCCTCAACCCCGCCGAACCGCCGCTCATCATGCGCGATACGGTCTATTGCCTCACCGAGGATGCCGACCAGAACGCTATACGTCAGTCGATCGAGGATATGGTGGCACAAGTGCAGAGCTATGTGCCCGGTTATCGCCTCAAGCAAGCGGTGCAGTTCGAGCATATCGGTTCCAACCGGCCACTCCGCATTCCCGAGATGAACGGAGAGTTCACCGGCCTCAAGGTCAGTGTGTTCCTCGAAGTCGAAGGCGCGGCACATTATCTGCCCGCTTATGCCGGCAATCTCGACATCATGACTTCGGCCGCGCTGAAAACGGCGGAAAAGATAGCGGAAAGGATGGCAGCATGAGCTTCGATCCCATGAGCCAGAAACTCTACATTCAGGATGTTACCCTGCGCGACGGCATGCATGCGATCCGGCATCAATATGGCCTGGATCATGTGCGCAACATAGCCCGCGCGCTTGACAAGGCGGGCGTGGACGCGATCGAGGTTGCTCATGGCGATGGCCTGCAAGGCTCGAGCTTCAATTATGGCTTTGGCGCCTATACCGACTGGGACTGGATCGGCGCGGTGGCCGAGGTGCTGGAGCATTCGGTGCTGACCACGCTGCTGCTGCCCGGCATTGGCACGGTGCACGACCTGAAACACGCCTATGAGATGGGCGTGCGCTCGGTTCGCATCGCGACCCATTGCACAGAGGCGGACGTATCGAAGCAGCACATCGAGGCCGCGCGTACCCTGGGCATGGATGTATCCGGCTTTCTGATGATGAGCCACATGAGCACGCCGGAGCCACTGGCCCAGCAGGCACTGCTGATGGAGAGCTACGGCGCGCAGTGCGTCTATGTTACCGATAGTGGTGGCGCGATGAACATGGAGGAATATGCCGCCCGCTTGCAGGCGTATGATCGTGTTCTCAAACCCGAAACACAGCGCGGTGTGCATGCGCACCACAATCTCAGCCTTGGCGTCGCCAACTCGATTGTCGCGGTTCAGAACGGCGCGATCCGGGTTGATGCCAGCCTCGCCGGCATGGGTGCGGGCGCAGGCAATGCTCCACTGGAGGTCTTTATCGCCGCAGCAGCCCGCATGGGCTGGAACCATGGTTGCGACCTTTTTGCCCTGATGGATGCGGCCGAGGATCTTGTCCGTCCGCTTCAGGACCGGCCGGTGCGCGTTGATCGGGAAACCCTTACACTCGGTTATGCCGGCGTCTATTCCAGCTTCCTGCGCCATGCTGAAAAGGCCAGTGCCGATTATGGCGTGGACACGCGCGCAATCCTGAGCGAAGTCGGTCGTCGCAACATGGTCGGCGGGCAAGAGGACATGATCGTCGACATCGCGCTGGACCTGATGGCAAAGAAATAGCGCGCTGACACAGATACTGACGACAGTGGTGGCGATTGCGCAGTCCCAACGGCACAGCTTACAGCCGCCGGTAATTTCGACGCATTAACAAAGGCGAAGCGATAGGGTAGGGGCCGGGGATATACCCCACGGCCTCTGCCCCGCAAAGCCGCGTGTCAAGCTGGGCCAGTGCCCGCATAACTACCTGATTGTCTTTTCCCATGCGGCGCACCGGCACAATTTGCCTTGATGCGGTCACGGCGCATATGCCCGCCAAGAGAGCCGCGATTTCCGCCACTTTGATAGCAGTGCAAGCCCGTCGGTCCATCCGAATGCGGGTTTCTACTGAGTATACATAGGCGCGATTTTATTAGCTTAATGATGCACGCTTGCAACACCACGCGAGGAGCCGTAGCCAATTGTCCAAATTTGCATTGACTGGCAGAATTCACTAGAGTAGCAAACTTGCAATCAAGGATAGAATCAGGTCATGCCGCAGCATGAACCGTTCTTAATAGGGAGAGAAAAAATGCGATTTCGGGCAATATCGACGCTACTTGCGAGCAGCGCTCTTTCCGTTGCAGGGCCAGCATTTGCGCAAAATGAAGCGCCGCAGGCTGCTGCTCAGGGCAATGAGGCGTCCGCTTCGGCAGACGAAGCAAATTCCATCGTCGTAACCGGCACGCGCATCGTTCGCGATGGCTACACTGCTCCGACTCCGGTAACGGTTGCCACCACCGAGGATTTGCTCCGCGTGACCCCGGCCAGCATCCCGGACGCGCTTAATAAGCTGCCGCAGTTTGGCAACTCGCTGAGTCCGGGCAAGTCTGCGAACAATTTTTCCAGTCTCCCGATCCATGGTAATGTGCTTAATCTGCGCAGCCTTGGCACACCAAGCAACAATCCCAAAGGTCCGCTCCGCACACTGATCCTGTTTGACGGAATTCGCGTGCCGCCGACGACCTATGTCGGCACAGTAGACACCAATGTGCTGCCCCAATTGTTGATGCAGCGCGTTGACGTGGTAACTGGCGGTGCATCCGCAGGCTATGGTTCGGATGCGGTTGCGGGCGTCGTCAACTTCGTGCTCGACAAGAAGTTCACCGGTATCAAGGGTGTTGCTCAGGCGGGAATCTCTCAGCGTGGTGACAATGGCAACCAGCGGCTAGGGGTAGCCGGTGGGTGGGATTTTGCTGGCGGTGCGGGTCATATCCTGCTCAGCGGCGAATATTCCAATATGGACGGAATGCTGCGCAGCGAGCGCGCCAATGGCAACCAGAGCTATGTGTTCGTCGGCAGCAACAACACAAGCTGTGTGCTTAATGCTACGGGACAGGGGCGCACATGCGCGGCCGCCGGAACAGCGTCAAATCCCTATACCCTCTCAAGCAATATCCTTATCTCTGCCCTCGCACCCAATGGGCGCATTGTGTCCTCGAGTGTCACGGGGAATCCGGTAGTAGGCCAGGTTATCAACAATGACGGGACAACCAGGCCGTTCAACCTGGGGACCGCAGTTGGAACAACCGGCTTTCAGCAGGGTGGAGACGGTTACGGCATCCCTGCCGATAACGCTGCCATTGCGCCCTACAAGACCTATCAGACATTTGGCCGCATCAGCTATGACGTGACGCCGGATATTAACGCCTATGTTCAGGGCGGATGGTCGCGCAGCGACATGACCTATACGACGCAGCAGAATGCGCTGGTTCCCCCATCTCAGGGTGTGACGATCTACAAGGGTAACCCGTTCCTTTCTTCTGCAATCGACGCTACCCTGCCGACCGCGAGCGACTTTATCGTCATAGGTCAGACTCAGGCAGGACAGCCGAAGCCGGTTGCCAAGGAGCGCACGGATTTCTGGATGGCCACGCTGGGGCTGGATGGAAAGATGGGCGCGTTCAATTGGTCAGTCAATTACACCCATGGTCAGTCGACCCATCACATGGCGAACTCCGGCCTATATGATAACAAGAAGCTCTTTGCCGCTGTAGATGTCGTGACGGACCCCTCAACCGGACGTCCGACCTGCCGGGTGCTGCTCGATCCAACCGTAGCCGCGCAATATGCAGGCTGCCAACCCCTTGATGTGCTGCATGGCAACCCGGCCGCCTCAAGCCCAGGGGGATATGCCTATGCGACAGGAACTTCGCGTTACCGCGCGACCCTCAAGCAGGATTCTATACAGGCAAACTTCAGCGGCAGCCTGTTTGAGCTGCCCGCTGGACCAGTCGACTTTGCGGTTGGCGCGGAATATCGGAAGCAGACGCTCCATCTTGTGAGCAATGCCGATCCGGCAACTCTTGCCGGAACCACGCCCGCCCAAACCACCGCGCTTCGGTCCGCTTATTTCGCTGGGCTTCGCGGAGTTCCCTCGGGTGCGCTCTACTACTGGCTCACTAACGTGGGTTCGGCTAACGGCGATGTTAATGTGAAGGAAGCCTACGCAGAACTCGCGGTGCCACTGCTTAAGGATACCCCGTTCTTCCATGAACTGAGCATAAATGGCTCAGCCCGTATTACCGATTATTCTACATCGGGCACAGCCAAGACATGGAAGGCAGGCGCAACCTGGAAACCAGTTGAGGATCTGTTGTTCCGCGGCACTCTTTCTCGCGATATTCGGGCACCCAATCTGTTCGAGATTTACTCGGGAGCGCAGAGCGGCATCGGGATTGTCAACGATCTGCAAATCAGGGACAGCAATAACAACCCCGTTTATGGTAGCGGCCAGAATGTCAATGTGAATAGTGTCACTTCGGGAAATCGCAACCTGAAGCCGGAAATCGGCCGAACTTTTACTGTCGGCGGTGTACTATCTCCTAGCTTCATGCGGGGTTTCTCACTGTCCGTCGATTACTATCGCATCAAGGTAACCAGCATCATCGAGACTTTGACGGCTCAGCAAATCCTCACCAACTGCTATAATGCAGGCGGTAGCGGGGCTGTCGAATGCGGTCTGATTGATCGTGCTACACCGACGACCTTCCCGAGCCTTGTGCGGATCGTCCCTGCCAATATTGCGTTCCTCAAGACGGCTGGCTGGGACATTGATACGAGTTACCGTACCGCTGTGGGGAATGGCGCGCTCAGCGTGAGGCTTTATGCCAACTATCTGAGCAAGTTCGATGCCCAGCAATATAAGGGCGCCCCGATCGCGCATTATGCGGGTGTTAGTGTCGTGACCAGTAATCCGCAGGGCTTCCCCCGCTGGCGTGGCAACCTCATGCTGGATTACAGCAATGGTCCGTTTGGCATCACGCTGAGCGAGCAGTATATCGGCAAGATGCGCCTCGATATACCCGGCGGCCCGGCCCGGATCGCGTTTGTGAACAACCATGTGAAGCCAGTTTGGTATACTGATCTTGCAGCGCGCCTCACGATCCCACATGGCAATGGCAGCTTCGAGTTATTTGGTAATGTGAACAACCTGTTCGATAAGGATCCGCCGCTTATTCCAGGCACGGTTCCTGGTGTGAACCTGCCGACTAACATCGCGGTCTATGACTTTATCGGAAGAGCTTTCACCGCAGGTGTCCGCTTCAAGTTCTGAGGTGCCTACCATGGTCGGCCCGTAAAGGGCCGGCCCGCGAGAAATACAGGGGCCGGCGTAGTCTGACTACACGCCGGCTCTTGTGTTTTTTGCAGTAAATGCAAACCCCACAAGCTGCGGCGTTCCCTCTTCAGCCTTTAATCTTCTCGGGGAATACGCGCGAGAAGCCTTTCAGCCTGCTTGACATGAGGAGCGTCGATCATTTTGCCATTCACCTGTAATACGCCCGCGTCAGGATTGGCCCGGAACGCATCGAGAATGGCGCGCGCATGGGTGACATCATCCTCGCTGGGGGTGAAGGCGGTGTTGATGATCGCAATCTGGCTAGGATGGATTGCCATCATGCCGGAAAAGCCATCGCGCGCGGCGGCTTGCGCATAGGTGGCGAGTCCCTCCAGATCACGGAAATCGGGATACACAGTGTCGATCGCCGGGACCCCTGCTGCCGCGGCGGCAAACAATGTGAGCGACCGCGTAAGCTGATACGGAGCAAGGAACTCGCCCTGCATATCCCGGTTTGTCCGAGCACCTAGAGCGGTAGCAAGATCTTCTGCACCCCAGGTGATACCGGCAAGTTTCGCTGCGCAGCGCCGCAGGCTGCCCAACTCGAACAGGGCGGCAGGCGTTTCGACCGCCAAAGGGATGATCGGCGGCATCTCGGGATGCATCGCAGTCAGCACTTCTATCGAAGCGGCACCTTCCGCCTTGGGGAGCATGATGGCATCGGGACGGTGAGCAAGAATGGCGTCCAGATCTTCCTTTGCAAAGGCGCTGTCCAGCGGATTGATCCTCACAATCAGCATCATTCTGTGATTGCGCGCAGCTGCCAGCCGCTCGGCCACCATCATGCGCGCGTCCCTCTTCCTGGAGGGAGCGACCGCATCTTCCAGATCGAAAATCAGCGCATCCGCCCCAAGCCCTAGCGCCTTCTCCATACGGTCTGGTCGGTCACCCGGAACAAACAGCAGCGACCTCATAACCATGCTTCCTCCCGTTTTTCCGCAATGCGCAGCCATTACAATAAATTATAACACGCTTAAGACCGATGCATAAATTAACCTATAGTGCAAATTCATTCAAGGCGAGCGCAGCGCTTGTATCCTTACGCGAGCACGGTTTGCCTGTTGACGCTCGGGCACTTCTTGCCCACGGAGAATGCCTATGATGGCCAGGATCAAGTTACGCGCATGATAGAGATTGTGCCTTTATGCGGAATGGAAGAAATCATACCGGGATGCGACCTTCCGGGTGCTTTGCTTGCCGCGCTGGAGCAGGGCGAGCTGGTCTTGCAACCCAACGATATTTTGGTGGTGACGCAAAAAATCGTGTCCAAGGCGGAAGGGCAGTTTGTCGATCTATCGACAATTTGCCCCGGTGAGCCAGCCAAAGAGCTGGCCAAGATAACACTTAAAGATCCCCGTCTCGTGGAATTGGTTCTTCAGGAATCCAGCGAGGTAGTGCGCGCTGTGCCTGGCGTTCTCATCACCCGTCACCGGCTGGGCCTCGTGATGGCAAATGCGGGCATAGACCGATCCAATATCGGTCCGTCCGAGAGGGACAGAGCATTGCTGCTACCAATCGATCCCGATGGCTCGGCGCTTCTCATCGCACAGGAGATCGAGCGCCGCACAGGTGTGCGGCCGGCAGTTGTCATTTCCGACAGCTTCGGGCGACCATGGCGGCATGGTGTGGTCTGTGTCGCCATCGGTGTTGCTGGGTTGCCCTCGCTGCTCGACCGACGCGGAGAGTTAGACCGCGACGGACGCGCGTTGGAGGTGACGCAGGTTGCATTAGGAGACATGCTGGCCACAGCAGCGGGCCTCGCGACTGGGGAAGGCGCGGAAGGAGTGCCCGCAGTTCTTGTACGAGGCTACACGTTGCAGGGTGATGGCCGTCCCGCGACAGACCTGGTGCGTGCGCCCCATGAGGATTTGTTCCGATGAGCAGCGGCGTTGTCGTTCTTACCGGCGGCGTGGGGGGCGCCAAGCTCATCCTTGGCTTGCAACAGGTTCTGCCGTCTGAGCGGATAACCGCTATAGTCACACCGGCGATGATTTTCGTCATCTTGGCCTCCACATATCGCCCGATGTCGACACGCTGCTCTATACGCTTTCGGGCAAGGCCAACAAGAAACAAGGATGGGGCCGCGAGGACGAAAGCTGGTCCTTTATGGCGGCGCTGAGAGAGCTGGGCGGCGAAGATTGGTTTGCATTGGGTGATCACGATCTTGCCCTGCATATTGTGCGCACCGCGCGGTTGGCCAGCGGCGTGACGCTCAGCGCGATCACGGCAGATTTTGCCCGCGCCTGGGGCATCGGTGCTACCATAATGCCGATGAGCGAGCAGCCAGTGGCAACGCATGTGCGAACGGCGCGGGGGTGGATCGAGTTTCAGCATTATTTCGTCAGGCAGCGGTGCGAACCTATCGTGCATGGCATCGCTTTCCAGGGCGCCACCGAGGCATTGCCCGCACCGGGCGTGGTGTCGGCGATCATACAAGCGGAGGTAATCCTGATCGCGCCGTCGAATCCACTACTCAGCATAGACCCGCTGCTGGCTGTTCCAGGTATCCGCGCGGCGCTGGCGGAGGCCTCGGCTCCGGTCGTTGCGGTGTCTCCGATTATTGGCGGTCAGGCGATCAAAGGGCCGACAGCGAAGTTGATGAAAGAAATGGGACAGGAGGTCAGCAACACGGCCATTGCCCGCCATTATCAGGGCGTGATTGACGGGTTGGTGATAGATACCGGAGATGAGGCACCGGAAGGCATCGCGATCGAGCGCACGGATACGATGATGCGCACTGATCAAGACAAGGCCAGGGTAGCGAAAGTAGCCCTCAACTTTGCGCTGAGACTGAGACGAGGATGAACTGGATTGCAGTCGTGCCGCTGAGGCAGGGGTCACAGCCCAAGTCTCGCCTGTCATGCAGATTATCGCCTGAACAGAGAGTCGTCCTGACCATGAAGATGGCCCGGATCGTGATCGATGCGCTCCAGACATGTGAAGCGATAGAACAAATTGTCGTGCTGTCTCCGCACCCTCCCGCAGATGGCCTGTCGGCAAGCTGGCGATATGACAGCGGGCGAGGAATGAATGCGGAGCTGGATGCGCTTAGGGAAGATCTCCATGACGCGGCAATGCTTGTCATTCTTGGAGATCTGCCACTTGTCGGCCCGGAAGATATTGATGCCATGCTGGCCGCTGCGGAGCAAAATGGCGTTGCGCTAGCGCCTGATCGTCATGACGAGGGCACCAATGCGGTAGCAATTGCGCAAGGACGCGCGTTCAACTTCGCTTTCGGCGAAGGGAGCCTTTCCCGCCACAAGGAGCGCACGGAAGGCGCAATGGTGGTGCAGCGGCGCGGCCTCTCACTCGATATCGATACGCCCGAAGATTTGGATGCGGCGATTGAGGCGGGTTACAGACCACAGTTGGGATGATGTGTTCTCGACCCGCTTCATGGCTTAAAGCCGTTCTACAATCGTGACATTCGCCATGCCACCCGCCTCGCACATAGTCTGGAGGCCATAGCGGCCACCTCGGTCATGCAGGGCGCTGACCAGTGTCGCCATCAGCTTGGCACCTGAGGCGCCCAGTGGATGACCCAGCGCAATCCCGCCGCCATTGATGTTCATCCTGGCCGGGTCAGCATTGAGCGCCTTGGCCCATGCGAGCGGCACCGGGGCAAACGCCTCATTCACTTCGTAGAGGTCGATGTCGCCAATAGCCATGCCGCTTCGTTCGAGCGCACGCTGCGTGGCGGGTATAGGCGCTTCCAGCATGATGACCGGATCGCCGCCCAGCACAGTCATATGGTGGATGCGGGCCATGGGCTTTGCGCCCAATGCTTTAAGTCCATTTTCGTTGACGACCAGAAGGGCCGCCGCGCCATCGCAAATCTGGCTGGCGTTGGCGGCAGTGATGACTCCCCCTTCCTGCAATGTTTTCATGCTCGCTATTTTCTCAAGACTGGCGTCAAACCGGATGCCTTCATCCACCGAATGTTCGATCGTTTCGCCATCCGTGCTCGTTACAGTGATCGGCACTATTTCACTACGGAAGCGCCCTTCGCGGGTCGCTGCCGCAGCTCGCTTGTGACTCTCAAAGGCATAAGCATCCAGATCTTCCCGGCTGAACCCATATTTGGCTGCCATCATTTCCGCGCCGGCAAACTGTGTGATCGTTCCGCTGCCGTAAATGGCATCGAAACCGGGGCTGCGCCACGAACCAAAACCATGCTTGGCGGCCAGTGTCCAGGGCAAGCCCATCGGCACGCGCGTCATGCTCTCGATACCGGCGGCTATCACGACGTCCTGAAGGCCGCTCATCACCGTGGCAGCCGCAAAATGAAGCGCCTGCTGAGACGATCCGCACTGACGGTCTACCGTGGTGCCAGGTGTAGTCTCAGGCAATCCGGCGACCAGGGCCGCATAGCGTCCGATATTCGCCCCTTGCTGGCCTCCAGGGCAGGCGCATCCAAGGATAACATCCTCAATCAGGGAGGGATCAGCCTCCGCCCTTTTGACGACATCCCTGATGACCTCTGCGGCGAGATCCACCGGATGCATGCCGGCCAGCCGACCATCCCTTTTGCCGCCCGCGCTGCGGGCTACAGCGACAATAAATGCTTCTGCCATCGAAGGTTCCTTGCTCGGGTAAAGTCAGGCGGCAACGCCGCCGATGCCGGTGATGCGGATGCCGCTACCGGGCACTTTGTAGCGGCGGTTGAGGGCGATCAGGATGCTGGTCAGTCCCTCCGCAACCACGGAGTTGCATAGTGGGCCAGCATTCCATGCATTGAGGCCAATTTCCTCCGCTAGCGCGACCACTTCGTCTGCGGCCGCGGCATCGTCAGCGCATACCAGCACGTCGCACTCGATTTCCTCGTCGAGTTGGGTCAGGTGATGCGCCGAAATGTTCTGGAACGCGGATACGACGCGCACCTCTTCACCGAGCAGCTTCTGGATCGCTTCCACAGCCGATCCTCCTTCCGGCAATTGCACCCGGCTGACCTTTGGGGGAACCAGCGGCACCGTCACGTCAATCAGTATCTTTCCTTTGAGCGCTTCCGCGACATCCTCTGCCGTAGGGCGCTGCGCCGCATAAGGCACCGCAAGGCAGACAATATCTGCGGCTGCGGTTGCGTCCATATTGGTCGCGCCGCTGACGTTGTTGCTGCCTAGTGTTTCGTTCATCGCACGGGCTGCTTCCTGTGCCCGCTCGGACGAACGGCTGCCAAGGATCACCTGGTGCCCCTTGTGCGCCCAGCGCAGCGCCAGGCCGCCGCCTTCCTTGCCAGTGCCGCCGAGCACGGCGATCGTCTTTTTACTTTCACTCTGCAAATTCATGATGCTCGTTCTCCTGAAAGGATGGATTGGCGCGTTTGCGCGGCGGGGTCTGCACCAGAGGAGCCAATGGCGCAGTGTTGCGTCCCCGCGCCCGCTGTTCTGCGGTCGCGCTTTCGTAGATGGTCGTGCGTTGCTGCGGGATGCGCCCTAGCGACAGGATAAGCGCGTCCATCGCTTCTGGCGGCATTTCCTGCCCATGCTGGGTTCCGGCTGCGCGGCTGATGCTCTCGTTCATCAGCGTGCCGCCGAGGTCGTTCGCGCCGCCTTGAAGGCATAAGGAGACGCCCGCAGAGCCGAGCTTTACCCAGCTAGTCTGGATTGACGTGATATGTGGGTGGAGTGCCAGGCGGGCGATTGCATGCATCAGCCTGACCTCGCGCAGGTTTGGCCCTTTGCGTGTGCGTCCACGGAGCGCCATCGGCGCTTCCATATGGATGAAGGGCAGGGGGACGAACTCGGTAAAACCGCCTGTTTGCTTTTGCAGCTCGCGAATATGCACCAGATGCCGCGCCCAGTGGACCGGCCGGTCGACATGACCGAACATGATGGTCGCCGTTGTCTTGAATCCCTGACGATGGGCACTGCCGACCACCTCCAGCCATTGCGCGGTGTTGAGCTTGTCAGGGCACAGGATGGCGCGAACCTCATCGTCCAGTATTTCAGCTGCCGTGCCGGGCAGTGTATCCAGCCCCGCTACTTTGAGCCGCCTCAGAAACTCAGGGACCGAAACGCCCAAGGTGGATGCACCATGGTGAATTTCCAGCGGCGAAAAGGCATGGATATGCATACCTGGCGCCGCTGCTTTCACATGTGCTGCGAGCGCAAGATAGGTTTCGCCCGTATAGCGCGGATGTATGCCGCCCTGTAAGCATACTTCGGTGGCCCCGCGTTCCCATGCCTCAATGACGCGGCGGGAGATTTCGCTCTGGTCGAGATCATAGGGTCGCCCGCGCAACGCTTCGTCTCCGTTGCCCTTGGAAAAGGCACAGAAGCCGCATTTGTAGGTGCAGATATTGGTATAATTAATGTTCCGGTTGACGACATAGGTGATTGCATCGCCCCTCACACGCCTGCGCAGATCGTCGGCCATGGCGCACAGCATTTCGACATCAGGGCCACGGGCGGAAAAGAGGTGGGTGATTTCCGCCTCATCCAGCTCATGCCCGGCAGCCGCCTTCTCCGCCACCATGCGGAGTGTGGGCACGGAAGCTCCCGGCACTGATCGCAGATCCAAGCGGGATTGCGGCAGGCTGAGGCCGGGCGACCATGCGTCTGCACGGGCGAACCCTTCCGCATCGCTCGCAGCGGTTACATGGCGCCGCATTTCAGGGGCCAGCCATTTATCTGGAGCAGCCAGCCATGGAGGATATATTGGTAGCCGCGCTACCAGAGTCCGGCCATGCGCAGCGGTGATATCCGCCAGCCGTTCGACTTGTGGCCACGGACATTCCGGGTTCACATGGTCAGGGGTGATGGGGGATATGCCGCCCCAATCATTGATTCCTGCATCGATTAAACGGCCGAAATCGGGGTTTTGTTTGTCCGACAGGTTAGGTGGTGCCTGAATGTTCATGCCCGGTCCCAGGATCAGGCGGGCAACGGCAATCGTCCAGAGCAGATCATCCATATCCGGCTCTGGCGCGCCGGCCATAGGGGTGCGCTCTTTTGCCCGAAAATTCTGGACGATGACTTCCTGAATATGGCCGTGCTGCTGGTGCAGATCGCGGATTGCCTCCAATGCAGCGATCCGTTCCGGACGTGTTTCGCCAATTCCGATCAGTATTCCGGTTGTGAATGGAATAGACAATTCGCCCGCGAGACGGATCGTCTCCAGCCGGACGGCCGGCACCTTATCCGGGGATCGATAGTGGGAATATCCCTTTCCGCACAGCCGGTCGGAAATTGTTTCCAGCATGAGTCCCATGGAAGCGGAGACAGGGCGCAGGCTCTCCAGCTCGCGCCGCGACATTACACCAGCGTTGACATGAGGGAGCAGGCCTGTCTCGTCGCGCACCGCTGCGCACATTTCGGCCAG
>JAGNYO010000030.1 GCA_017984895.1 Sphingobium sp.
GGGGAAATAGGGCTGCAACCGAACCATCTGCTCATCCGTCAGCCAATACAAATCACTCATCTTCAGTCTCCTCGCAGAGCCTGAATCAGATTGCGCCTTACAAATCAATAGGTCCTGACCCTAGCAAAGGTGCCCACCAAATCAGAGGAATATCACCATCGAGGTTTGGAGCAAAATGGCTCAGTGCAAGGAGGGAGGGCGCCTCAGAGATTCTTCTCGTAGATGGTGTAAATCTTGTTGATGCGGCTGTTGATCGCTTCGGCGATGGCGTTCATGCCCTGATTGTCCTCAAGCACCCAGCCGATCTCGCCGCGGGTTGCGCCATATTTCGTGATCGCGTCGCGGCGGATATATTCGATCATCATGAAGGCGAGCTGGCTGGCCATGCGGCTGGCCTGGAGGCGCTTGACCACACCCATCAGTGGCACACGCATCGTCCGCACTTGGGGTTTGTGCAGCCACCACAGCAGCTTTGCCCAGCCAAAGGGGAAGAGCGAACCATTGAGCGGAACCATCGCCTCATTGAGATCGGGCAGGGTCATCATGAAGGCGACGGGTTCGCCATCCAGCTCGGCGATGCGGATCAGATCCTCGAACACGATGGGCTTGAGCTTTTTGCCGGTGAAAGCGACTTCGGCATCGGTAATCGGCACGAAGCCCCAATTGTCGCCCCAGGCGTCGTTCAGTATGGCGAGGATGATGGCCGCCTCCTTGTCGAACCTGCGCTTGTCGACCTTGCGGATACGGATGCGCTCGTTCTTCTCGCCGGACTGAATGATGCGCTGGATCAGCGGCGGAAATTCGGTCGTGATGTCCAAATCATAGGCGCGCAGATGCTTCGCCGGCGCATAGCCCGCTCCTGTCACCCAGCCCGCATAATGGGGCAGATGGTGCCCCATCATTACCGTGGGCGGATGGTCATGCCCCAGAGTCAGCAGCCCCGGCTCCTCCCAGATCGAGAGCGAGATGGGACCGAGCGCCCGCGTCATGCCCTTGTCCCTGAGCCAGCCCTCCGCCGCCGTGATTAGCGCAGCCGCGCTCGCCCCATCCAGCGCATCGAACATGCCCCAGAAGCCCGTGCCCGGCCCCATGCCCTGGCTTGACGGCTGGGCCAGCGCCAGCCGGTCGATATGCGCGGAGATGCGGCCCGTGATCCTGCCATCCCGGCGGGCAAGGAAATATTGCGCCTCGGCATGGCCGAAAAACGGGTTCTTGCCGGGGGTCAGCATGCCCAGCACTTCATTCTTCAGCGGCGGCACCCAGTTGGGATCCTGCCCGTAAACCTCCCATGCGAAATCGACAAACGCCTTGAGGTCGGTCTTGCCGGAGACGGGGGAGATCACTAGGTCTGCCTGGGCCACTGCAACGCCTTTATTTGATCGGGAACAAGGAAGGATTGGCCGGTCTTGTTAGGCCGGAGATGCCAGCGGAACAATGATTATGTCACTTTACTGCCACGATCCGTGCGCAATTCGAGGATAGAGACGATCCTATGACGGCTTATGAGAAGATTAGCGCGGCACGCAAATCGGAGATTGCCGACGACGCGGCGATGCTGCGCGCGGCGGTGGAGCTGACGCGCGACATATCAAGCGCGCGTGCCGGGATATATTGGCCTGACTGCTTCCTGTCAGCGGCGCTGGGTTATGCCGCGCTCGCCGGCGCGATTCTGCTGCGCGATCCGCTGCTGGCGGTGGCCTGCGGCGTGGTCGCGGCGCTGGCGCTCTATCGTGCGCTGCTGTTCATCCATGAATTGACGCATATCCACAGGGATGCGCTGCCCGGCTTCCGTTTTGCGTGGAATCTATTGGTCGGCATCCCGATGCTCACCCCCTCGCTGATGTATGAAGGAGTGCATACCCTGCACCACGCCCGCACCCGTTACGGCACGGCGGACGACCCCGAATATCTACCGCTCGCGCTGATGAAGCCCTGGTCGCTTCCCGTTTTCGTGGCGGTGGCGTTGCTGGCGCCAGTCGCGCTGCTGATCCGTAGCGCGGTGCTGGTGCCGCTGGGCGTGATCTTTCCGCCGCTGCGCCGCCTGGTGTGGGAGCGGTTTTCCGCGCTTTCGATCAATCCCGGCTTTCGCCGTCGCCCGCCCGAGGGCGCGTTTCGCCATATGGTGTTATGGCAGGAGCTGGGCGCGACCCTGTGGGCGATCGCGCTGCTCAGCTCCACGCAGATTATCGGCTGGCGCCCATTGCTGATCGCGCTTGGCGTGTTTTCCCTCACCGCTCTGCTCAATCAGCTTCGCACGCTCGTGGCGCACCTGTGGGAGAATGACGGCGCGGCGATGACCGTGACGGCGCAATATCTCGACTCGGTGAATGTGCCGCCGCCCGGCTGGCTCGCGCCGCTGTGGGCGCCCGTTGGCCTGCGGTATCACGCGTTGCATCATCTGCTACCGAGCCTGCCTTACCACTCTCTCAATGAGGCGCACCGCAGGCTGATCGGGCATCTGGGCGAGGGCTCAACCTATCACGGCGCGAACTATGGCGGGATGTGGCCCTTGCTCGGCAAGATCGCGCGCAGCACGATGGTAAGGCGGTAAGTTATTCCTCCGTGCGGATCAGCACAGCCTCACCCAGCATCAGGAACAGCAAAAAGGGTGCCCACGCCGCGAGCAGGGGCGGGTAGGCGCCGATATTGCCCATCGCGAGCGCGAAGTTATCTGCCACGAAATACGTGAAACCCAGCGCCATGCCGATCACCGCACGCACGAACAGATGGCCTGAGCGCGCCAGCCCGAAGGCAGCGACCGAGCCGAGCAGCGGCATAAGCAGCGCGGACAGAGGGCGTGCGATCTTGTGCCACAGGCTCGCCTCAAGCGCGGAAGTGGGCCGCCCCGCGTCGCGCAGATCCCTGATCGCCCGGCGCAGCGCCAGAAAATCCAATCCGTCCGCATCGACTCTGGCCAGGGTGAACTGATCCGGGCGGATGCCCTTGCCGTTATGCACTGTGCCCAGCACCCGGCTGGTGCCGCTGTTTACATCGAACAGCCGCGCGTCCTCTAGCACCCAGTCTTTCGCCACTGGGTCATAATGACCGCGCGGCGCGCGCACGATGTCGACCAGATGATTGTCGATCCGGTGGAAAATTTCGATCTGACGCAGGACGACCCTGTCCCCACGCCCTGAGATCATGCCGGCGGTGACGAGGTTATTGCCCTCGCGCACCCAGATATTGGTCTTTACTCCGCTGTCCTTCGGAATTTCGCCATAGCCCACCGCCTTCCATGCGGTGAAGGTAGCGCTGGCGCGCGTGACGATCCGCTCGTTGAAGGCGAAGCTGAGCAGCGCGATCCCAGCGGCAGCGGCAATGAGCGGGGCGAGGATCTGGTGCGCGGAAAGCCCGGCCGCCTTCATCATCACGATCTCGCTGTGCTGGTTCATCGTCGCAAGGGTGATGAGTGTGCCGAGCAGCACCGAAAAAGGCAGGAATGTGGCAATGATCTGCGGCAGCCGCAGGCCAACATAGTGCCACAGCTCAGGCTCGCCATTGCCGGGCACGGCGAGGACATCGCCGCTCTCGCCCAGAAGATCAAGGGTCATCAGCACCACCGCCAGCATCGCCAGCACGGCAAAGCTGCGCACGAGGAACGTGCGCGCCACATAAATGGCCAGGCGGCGGGAGGGGAAAAACTGGAGCTGCATCGGTTTTCTGTCTGCCTCAAGCTATAGCACGTGCCGCATTTTCTGACGACCCAGTCGCAGCCATTTGCCGAGCCATTTCGAGGCTTTGGCAAACACCGTCTCCAGCGCGCCAATGGGCTGGCCGCCCGGCCGGTGAGCGGCGACATGATACATCCAGAAAATCAGTGCGGAGAACAGCAGGAACGGCACCCACAGCGCCAGGAACGGATTGACCCGCCCGGCAGCGCCCATCGCCTCGGCATATTGGTTGATCTTGTGATAGGTGACGATGAATACGACGGAGAGAAATACGCCGAGTGCGGAGGTCGAGCGCTTGGGCGGGATAGCGAAGGCCAGCGCCGCCAGCGGCAGCAGAAACATCATCGCCACCTCGACCAGCCGGAAATTCATGTTGGCGAGCACTTCGTTGCGGGTCTGCGGCGCGGTCGTGTCGCCTGCGCCGACCCGCATCAGTTCCGGCAAAGTCAGCTCCCGGTCCGCGCTGCCGCGGTTGCGGAAGGATTCTATTTTCGGCAGTTCGATTGGAAGGTCATGCCCTGAAAAGCTGAGGATACGCGGGCTTGCCTGCCCCGGCGAGCGTTGCACCAGAACGCCATCGGTCAGGCGGAGGATGATCGTGTCCGGATCGTCCGTTCCCAAAAAGGTGCCCCGCGCGGCGGTAACCGCGAGCGATTGCTCCGGCTTCTGTTCGACCCGGACGAAAATGCCGCGCAGGTCGCGTCCGCCGTCATAGCTTTGCTCGATTCGCAGGGTCATCCCCTTACCGAGATTGGCGAACTCGCCGATCTTGATCGAAGCGCCGAGCGCTCCTGAGCGCAGCTCATATTGCAGCCCCTCATAGGCATAGCGCGAATAAGGCTGAAGGAAGCCGACAATGGCGAGATTTACCAGCGCCAGCGCGCCAGCATACATATAAGGCACGCGCATCATCCGCGCCGGGGAAAAGCCCACACCCTGCAAAACGTCCAGCTCCGACGACAGCGCCAGCCGCCTCAAACCCAGCAATATGCCTAGCATCAAACCGATCGGAATGCCGAGCGCGAGATATTCCGGCAGCATGTTGGCCAGCATCCGCCACACCACGCTGACCGGCCCGCCCTGGGCCGCGACGAAATCGAACAGGCGCAGCATCTTGTCCAGCACCAGCAGCATCGCGGAGATCACCAGCGTGCTGGCAAGCGGCACGGCGATGAGGCGCGCGATATATCTATCCGTGGCGGTGAGTATTTTCAATTTATAGTCGTCCCGTCACCATTTTTTGGCCGCAAATATCTTTCATAGCAATAGTGGGGCGAACAGGGCCACCGGCATTGGACGCATATCCCGTGCGGGCTATAGCTTCGAGGAGAAACTTGGTCATGTTGAAAATTTCGGGTGCATATCGCGGAGCAACGGCTGGAGCCGCGCTCGTGGCGCTCGTGATTGCAGGCTGGGCCGCGGCCCCCGCGCTTGCTTATGCGCAGCGGCAGAATATCGAGAACGATATGGCACGCTGTTCCTCCGGCACAGGCCCGGCGATCCAGGTCGACATATCAGGATTTGAGGGTGCAACGGGCACCGTGCGCGTCCAATCCTACCCCGCCACCCGCAGTGCATGGCTGGAGAAGGGGGCCTGGATCAATCGTATCGAGGCGCCGGTCAAGCTCGTCAACGGCAAGATGCGCTTCTGTGTGCCGCTGCCCGCGTCCGGGCGCTATGGCATTGCGGTGCGTCATGACACCAATGGCAATGGCAAAACCGATCTCAGCCGCGATGGCGGAGGCTTTTCCAACAATCCGCCGGTAAGCATCTTCAACCTCGGCAAGCCAACGGTTGAGAAGGCCGCGGTCACTGTCGGCAATGCTCCTGTCACCATCTCCATTTCGTTGCAGTATATGTAGAGGCTTTGCCGGTCATGGTTCTCGTCGCGCTTCTTTCCAACCCGAAATCGACCGGCAACCGTCAGCTCCTTCCGCGCGTCCGCAGCTATTGCGCCGGAAACCCGGATATTTTCCATTATGAAGTGGAAAGCGCGGACCAGATCGGCCGGGCGATGCAGATGATCGCCCATGTGAAGCCTGCCGTCATCGTCATCAACGGCGGCGACGGCACCGTGCAGACCGCGCTGACCGAGCTTTATCAGGGCCGCTATTTCGATGGGGGCGTGCCGCCGCCGGTCGCGGTGCTGCCCAACGGCAAGACCAATCTTATTGCCCTCGACCTCGGCATAAGAGGAGATCCCATCAAGGCGCTGGAACGGATTGTGGGCATCGCGCGCAATGGGGTGACGAATCATGTCGTCGCGCGGGAGCTGATTGCGCTTTCGGACGGCGTGCCCTCGACCCGCCCTGTGCTGGGGATGTTTCTGGGAGGGGCGGGGCTGGTTGATTCGATCCTCTATTGCCGCAATCGCATCTACCCTCTCGGGCTGTCGAACGGCATTTCCCATTTCATCACGGCGGTGGTGGTGCTCGCCTCGATCTTTTTCGGCATCAAGGGCAAATACATGCCGCCTGCCGCGCGGCATGTATCGATCTCGATGTTGCGCGACGGCCAATTGGCGGGTCGTTATGCGGTGCTGGTGGTAACGACGCTGGAGAAGCTGCTGCTGGGCGCCCGCCCGGCGGGCGGCACTGCCACGGGCGGCAGGTTGAAGCTGCTGGCGGTCGATCATAGCGCGGCGGCGATGCTGCGGATGATGGCGATGAGTGCGCTGGGGCGTTTCGGCCGGCAGAGGATGGAAGGCATTCACCTCGAGCATGGCGACGAGATCCGTATCGAGGGCGAGAACAGCAGCGTGATCCTGGATGGCGAGATTTTTCATGCAGCCAAGGGACGGCCGATCGTCCTTACCTCGACAGCGCCCGTCCCATTCCTGCGTCTGGCGGCGTGAGCGGTTCCGCGGTTGCGTCACTGGTCGGTGCGGAGTTGGCCAGTCCGGTCGACCCGCGCGTGGCGGAGATGGCGGCAGCCATAGCGGCGCAGCACGGTGCGGCCTCCCGCGCGGTGCTGTTTTACGGGTCATGCCTGCGCGAACGCAATCTCGATGGCCTGATGCTCGATTTTTATCTGATCGTGTCGGACTATCACGCCGCTTATGGCCAGCGGTGGCTCGCTACGGCCAACCGGCTGATACCGCCCAATGTCTTTCCCTTTGCATTCAAGACTCTGAGCGCAAAATATGCGGTTCTATCCGAAGAGGATTTTGCGCGGCTGTGCGGGAACCGAGCGGACAATGTTTCAGTATGGGCGCGGTTCGCCCAGCCGACGCGGCTTGTCTGGGCGGCGGATGAGGCGGCGCGGGCAGGCGTGGTTTGCGCGGTGGCGCAGGCTGGCCCAACCTTGCTGTCCCTCGCGCTGCCAGGGGTAGATGCCCGGCATCGCAAGGATGGATGCGCACTGTTTGAATATGGTTTTTCAATGACATATAAAGCGGAGCTGCGAGCAGAACGCAAAGAGCGCTCCGGCTCTCTGGTTGAAAGCGCGCCCGCTTTTTATCGCGCCTTGTTCGATGCCGCATGTGCGGATGGCCGCATTGTGCCCGCCGCTGTGCCCAGCCCAGCCGAGACAGCGGAAACCGCGCGGCGCTGGCGGTGCTTGCAAAGGCGGGGCAAGTGGCTCAGCGTCGTGCGCCTCCTGAAGGCGAGCTTCACCTTTGCGGGCGGAATTGATTACCTCGCCTGGAAGATCAACCGCCATGCCGGCACGCGGATCGTCATTCGGCCCTGGCAACGACGACATCCGCTCGTCGCCGCTATTCTGCTGCTGCCACGCCTCTTTGCAAGCCGGGCAGTCGGTTGAGCGCAGCCTGCGCGATGGTTTTTTCGAGACTGGCGAGGGTGTAGGGCTTGCGCAGCAGCAAATGCCCATCGAACATGCGGTTGTCGGTGATGTCGCCCGCATAGCCGGTGACAAACATTACGGGGATGGAACGGAATTGTTGGGGCAGGGCGGCGACCATCTCCGGCCCGGTCATATCGGGCATCAACACGTCGCTCAGGATGATATCGATGCCGGAATTCTGCTCCAGCATCGTCACCGCTTTGGCGGGATGATCGCAGCAGATGGCTGTGTGACCAAGCTCGGCGAGGGCGGAGCGGGTTTGCGCCAGCACGCGCGGGTCATCCTCCACCACCAGCAGCGTCAGCGCCGCCGGGGCGGACAGCGTGGGAATGACATCATTGTCAGCCATGGCGTGCATTGTCTCTGTGCCGGGCTTTTCCGGTATGGCGGACGCAATGTGGCGGGGGAAATAAAGCTGCACTTCGGTGCCTTCCCCCGGCTCCGAAAGGATATTGACCTCGCCGCCGCACTGTCGGACCACGCCGAATACCTGGCTCAGCCCGAGGCCCGTGCCCTTGCCGATAGCCTTGGTGGTGAAAAACGGCTCGAATACACGCTCAAGCACCTCGGGCGCCATGCCGCAGCCGGTGTCGATCACCGAGAGGCAGATATATTCGCCCGCCGGGCAGTCGTTGATCTCGTGCGCGCGCAGGCGTGTCTGGTGGGTGCGAAAGAGCAGGACGCCACGCCCGTCCATCGCATCGCGCGCGTTAACGGCGAGGTTGAGCAGTGCATTTTCGAACTGGTGCATATCGGCAAAAAGCTGCCAGTCGCCACTATCGAGATCCATCTCGATCCGGATCTGGTCGCCAATCGCGCGGTCGACCAATTCGCTCATGCCAGTCACGATCGCGTCGGGTGATTGCGCTTCCGGCATATTCGGTTCGGAGCGCGCGAAGGCGAGCAGCCGGCGGGTCAGCGCAGAAGCGCGGTTGGCCCCCTCGAGCGCGTTGTCGATATGGCGGATCGCCTCCGGCACCCCGTCCATGCGCCGCCGAGCCAACTCAAGCCCGCCCACAACAACGGCGAGCATATTATTGAAATCATGAGCTATTCCGCCGGTGAGCTGGCCCACGGCTTCCATCTTCTGCATCTGGCGCAGGCTGTCCTCGGCCTTGGCGCGGTCCTCGCTCTCGCGTTGCAGCTTGGCATAGGCGTGTTGCAGTTCCTCGGTGCGGGAGGCGACTGCCGCCTCAAGCGCCAGGGCGCGGCGATATTCTTCGTCGATTTGCCGCTGTTCCTGCCGCCGCTCCTTCATCGCGGCGCGCGCGACCCACAGCAGCAGCAGCAACGCGATCAGCAACCCCAGCCCGAACAGGCGGTAAGTGGTCGATACCTGCGCGACACTGTCTCCGGCCCGCACCACAGCGAGATTGCGTTCATCCAGCCGCTTGTTCTCCTCCTCGATCACCTGATCGAGCAGGGCGTTGATGCGCTTGAGGCTTTGCGCCTTGCTGGCCTGATAGAAAGTACCGAGCGAGGTTTCCTTCTGGTCGTATGTAGTGCGTAGCGCGATGTCGTTCAGGGTTGCGCCGCGCTCTTTGAAGGCGACCTCGAGTTGCTGGACCAGCCGCGCCTCTACCCGGTCATGAGAGGTGGCGCGCTGGAGGGTCGCGAGTTCTTGTGCCGCATCGTTCCACTCTTGCTGATATTGGCGGCCAATATTCTTGTCCATGCTAATGACATAGCGGGCGAGCGAGGACTCGGCCTTGGCCACCGATGCATCGAGCCGATATACGAGCGAGACAATGGCATTGCTGTGCTGCTGACGCTGAAGCGCGCTGTCTTGCTCGCGCGCGGCTATGCTGGCGAAATAGAGCAGGGCACCCACAGTCAGCGCGAGGGACATGCCGATGACAAACGGCAGGATGCGGTCGACCCGATCCTTCCATTGCACGCCATCCTCAGTCGTCCCGGCGGAATAACCGTTCATGGGACAAGGCTATACCATCTGCCGGTGCAAGGAAAGCCAGCTGCGATAATATGTGTGCCTGAGCAGGAACAACGCGAGGTGAGAGCGGTTGAGCATCGGCTGCCATCACCCCGCCGCATCATGCGTAAACCGATGCCGCAGCCCTCATCGCCCCTCTAGCTGATAATGCCTGTCGCGCAGCCTGCGCGGAGGAACATGCCCATGATGGCCTGCACCTGATCCGCGCTATGTTCCGCGCACAACGAGCAGCGCAGCAGGGTCATGCCCGCTGGGGTTGCCGGCGGGCGGGCGAGGTTGACGTATAGCCCTTCATGCAACAGCGCCTCCCACATCGCGGCGCCACGCTCCAGATCCGGCATGATGACCGAGATGATTGCACTTTGCGGTTCGCTGGTGCCGAGCTGGAAACCGGCTTCGCGCAGACCCTTATGCAGGGTTCGGCTGTTTTCCCACAGATGCGCGCGTTTGTCGCCCGCGTGCATCAGCTTGCGGATCGAGGTGCATGCGGTCGCCACCACGCTCGGCGGAAGCGACGCGGTAAACACATAGGGGCGGCATACCAGCCGCATGATCTCGAACTTCGGATGGTTGGAGACGCAGAAGCCGCCCACCGTGCCGACAGATTTGGAGAAAGTGCCGATCACGAAATCGACCTGATCGAGCACGCCCTGATCCTCCGCCACGCCGCGTCCGTTGGGGCCGATAAAACCCATGGAATGCGCTTCGTCGACCAGCACCATTGCGCCATTGGCCTTGGCGACGGCGATCATCTCCTTCAGCGGGGCGATGTCCCCCAGCATCGAATAGACGCCTTCGAGCACGACGAGTTTGCCGGCGCCTTCGGGAATACGCTTCAGCCGCTTTTCCATGGCCTCCAGATCGTTGTGCTTGAAAGGCACCACCTCGGCGTCGCCCATCTTGCATCCGTCCCAGATGCTGGCGTGGCTGTCGATATCGAGCACGATATAGTCACCCTTGCCGGCAATCGTGCTGATGATGCCGAGATTCGCCTGATAGCCCGTGGAAAAGACCATCGCGTGGTCCATTGCGTAAAATTCTTTGAGGGCCTGTTCCACCGCCTTGTGCCCGGCATAGGTGCCGTTGAGCACACGGCTGCCGGTGGTGCCGGCGCCGAACTGATCGAGCGCATCCTTGCCCGCCTGAATCACGTCAGGATCGAAGGTCATACCCATATAGTTGTATGTGCCGAGCAGGATCGTCTCGCGTCCGTTGCAGACCGCAACGGTGGGAGAAATCACTCGTTCCATCACCAGATTGAAAGGGTCCTCCACACCGGTAGCGAGCAGGTTGGCCCGCATCTCGATGAGCGGATCGAACTTGGAAAAGAGATCGGTCATCGCTGGGGCTTTCAGTCTTGCAACTTTGCCACGGCATCGACCAACTGGCCGATCGTCTCTATCTCAGCCTGCATATTCATGCTGATGATAATGTCGAATTCGTCCTCAATGGCGGCGACGAAATCCATCACCGTGAGGCTATCCCACTCCAGATCTCCAGCGAAAGTGGTCGTTTCGGCGAGTGCGATGCCCTTTTTGTTGAACGGCGCGGTCTGGGTGAGAACGGTGTCGAGAATCTGCTGACGGTCGGTCATGGAAATAGGTCTTTCCTGTAATAGGCCGGGCGGTTCATGCCTGCGATAGGGACGTTTTGGCAAGAGAATAAGGCGGCAATCAGGCGCTTCGCCCCCGCAATGTGGCGGCTATCTGCGCCAGCCCCTCGTCCGCGCCGATGCTTGGCTGCCAAAAAGAAGAGGGCGGACGCTTGTTGGGGTCGATCACCCAGTCGGGATGGCACATATAACGCACCCTATCTTGCGTGAGCTTGGCTTTGTCTCTGCGCAACAGCCGGTCGATGTGCGCAAAGGCCATCAGCACAGGCTGGGGCAGGGGCAGGGGAATGACCTTGCGTTGGAGCGCGCGGCCAAAGGCGGCGGCCAGCTCCATATGCGAAAGACCATCGGGTGCGCCATCGTCCACTTCCCATGTTTCACCTACGAAGGCGTCGCCTGCCTCACCACACAGGCGCACCAGCACGGCGGCCAGATCGGCTACATGAATAAGCGACGCGCGGCCCTGCGCGGGCACGGGCATCAGCCCATATCGCGCGACCTTCATCGCCTCGATAAACTCCGTGTCGCGCGGGCCATAAACGGCGGGCGGGCGCACGATTGTCCAATCCAGCCGGGAGGCGCGCACCTTGTCCTCGGCCATATGCTTGGACCAGCAATAATCGGATAGGTCCGGCTGGCGTGCCGCGAAGGACGATACATGGATCAGGCGCTTCGCCTCGGCGCGCTGCATCGCGTCGATGACATGGGTGGTTCCTATGCCGTTACCCGCCTCGAACCCGGCGCGATCCGGCGCGTTCACGACGCCGGCTACGTGAAGGACTACGTTCGCACCCTGTATCAACGCATCCATCGCGGCGGCGTCTCCGAGCGCGCCTGCGACCCAGGTGACGCCCGCCCGTTCGGGCTGAGGGCGCCGGGCGAGCGCGCGCACTGTGAACCCGGCACCGATGAGCTGATCCAATGTTTCCGTGCCGACAAAGCCCGTCGCACCGGTAACGGCGATCGTTCTCACAGCATTACCATATGGTCGCGGTGGACGAGGGCGGGGCGCACCGCCTCGCCCAGCAGAGCCACGATCTCCTCGCTGCGTTTGCCGGCGATGCGCACTGCTTCCTCCGCATCATATTCCACAAGGCCACGGGCAAAGGCCGGGCCATCCGCGCCGCAGATATCGACCACATCGCCACGCGCGAACCTGCCCTCTACCCGCGCGACACCTGCGGGCAGCAGGCTATTGCCCTTGGTGAGCGCCGTGCGTGCACCCGCGTCCACGATGACACGCCCCTTGACGACGAGCCTGCCGGCAAGCCAGTTTTTGCGAGCGCGATTGCCGGTCTGACCGAGGAAGATGGTGCCGTTGGCGCCCTGCTCCCAGGCGGAAAGCGGGCGATCGGCCAGCCCTGAAATGATGGCGAGGTGCGCGCCTGCGCTACAGGCGATCTGCGCCGCCGCGATCTTGCTGGCCATGCCGCCAGACCCCATGCCGCTGCCCGATCCGCCATCGGCCATCGCAACTATGGCTGCATCGATGCGCTTGACCTCCGACACCAGCCGCGCGGCTGGGTTGCTGTGCGGGTTGGCGGTGTAGAGGCCGTCGACATCCGAGAGCAGCACCACCGCATCGGCCCGTGCCGCCTGCCCGATCCGCGCGGCGAGGCGGTCATTGTCGCCAAAGCGTATCTCGGTGGTGGCAACGCTGTCATTCTCGTTGATGACTGGCACGACGCCCAGGCTAAGCAGCCGCTCGAGTGTGGCGGCGGCGTTGAGATAGCGGCGGCGGTTCTCCAGATCATCAAGCGTGAGCAGCATCTGCGCGGCCGTAAGCGCCTGTTCGCCCAGTAACTGCGCCCAGTGGCCCGATAGCGCGATCTGGCCAACAGCGGCGGCGGCCTGCGCGTCGTCGAGGCTGCCCCTGCCGCCCTTGGGCAGAGCGAGGCGGCGCGCACCCAGCGCAATCGCGCCCGATGACACGACGATGATCTGCTGCCCCGCCTTCACCCGCGCGGCGATGTCCGCCACCACGCCAGAGAGCCACTCGCTGCGGATCGCACCCGCATTGTCCACCAGCAGCGCCGAGCCGATCTTGACGACAAGGCGCTTGATGATAGCGTGAGGAAAGCCGGTCAGAGCGGTGACCATGGCTTGTCCTCCGCCGCTTCGTCCTCCTCATCGCCTAGGTCGTTATCGCCCAGTGCGGCGCGCGCAGCGCCCGCGTCGCCCAGCAAGGGCAGCACCGCATCAAGCAGCTTGGGCACGCCTTCGCCGGTTGCGCCAGAGATGGTGAAAATATTCTCTCCGGAGGCCGCGCGCAGTTGCTCCGCAATATCCTCCATCAGTTCCGGTCCCAGAAGATCGCCCTTGTTGAGGGCGATGAGCTGTGGCTTGTCCTCCAGTCCTTCGCCATAGGCCTCCAGCTCGTTCTGCACGACCTCCCAGGCGGCGATGGGGTCATCTCCCGTCGCGTCTATGAGATGAACGAGCACGCGGCAGCGCTCGATATGCCCGAGGAAACGGTCGCCGATCCCCACGCCCTCTGAAGCGCCCTCGATCAGGCCGGGAATATCCGCCAGCACGAATTCGCGGTCCCGGTGCGAGACGACGCCGAGCTGCGGCTTGGTGGTGGTGAACGGATAAGCGCCGACCTTGGCCTTGGTGTTCGTTACCTGATTGATAAAGGTCGATTTGCCGGCATTAGGCAAGCCGACCAACCCCACGTCTGCCAGCAGCTTGAGCCTCAGCCACACCCATTTCTCCTCGCCGGGCCAGCCGGTGCCATGCTGGCGCGGGGCACGGTTGGTGCTGGTCTTGTAGCTCATGTTCCCACGGCCGCCATCGCCGCCGCGCAGGAATATCTCGCGCTGGCCAGGCCGGGTGAAATCCGCCAGCAGCTCGCTATAGCCTTCCTCATCCGGGTCGGAGATGATCTGTGTGCCGACCGGCACCTTGATGATCAGATCCTTGCCGCCCGCACCGGTGCGGTTCTTGCCTGCGCCGCCATGGCCGCGCTGCGCCTTGAAATGCTGGGTATAGCGGAAATCTATCAGGGTATTGAGGCCGGCCACCGCCTCAAGAATGATATCGCCGCCCTTGCCGCCGTCCCCGCCGTCCGGCCCGCCATATTCGACATATTTTTCACGCCGAAAGCTCACAGCGCCGGGGCCGCCCGCGCCGGACTTCACGTATATCTTTGCCTGATCGAGAAAATGCATGGGAAGCGCGTTTATAGCGCTATCCAATGATTATCCAGCGAAGATGCAGGGTCAGGCTACGGAAGTGACGTTTTTGGGACTATCCGCGCGCGTGCGACGCATTGCGGCTCCGATTCCGCCGAAACCCAGCAGCATCAGCGCCCAAGTCGCGGGTTCGGGCACGGTGGGTGCCTGATAGCCGTCGGTCAGTGTGCCGAGAAACGCGACGATGTTCTGCTTGTCCCACTTGTTGAGTGGCAGATTGCCGAGCTCATCGACATTCATCTGGTCGGGAAATTCCGCCTCGGGCCAGCAGCCTGCGGCAACGGCTGCGGATGAATTGAGCATCACGGTGGTGCAGACGGGCTTCACATCGCGGGTCGCATAGAAATCCACGATGTCCTCCAGCCTGTCGAACCAGCCATTATGCCCGTAAGGCCCGGTAAGCGTGATGTTGCGCAGCGTCGAAACCTTGAACGCGCCGTAGAGGCTCTCGTCGTTGACAATACCGCCCAGCCCCAGATCGACGAACGACGTGCCATCAGGGTTGAATTGCGGCGGCAGGGTCAGGAAATCGCTCGCGTAATTCTTCGGGATACCGATATTGTCATAGGTGAAATCGGTGAACAAGGCAGGGGTGCCGTCATCGCCCGGAGTGCTGATATGGCAGGCGGCGCAATTGCCCTTCATCGGATCGTTGAATGCGGTCAGGCCGCGCTGCTCCTTGAGAGTCAGCTTCGCCTGGCCGCTGGTGTAAAAATCGAACTTGGAGGAAAAGGGCGAAACTTCGGACGATTTCTCGTAGGCAGCGATGGCGGTGGCCAGCTTTTCATACGCCTTGGTTGGCGTATCGAAGATAGTGGAGCCATATACCTGCTGGAAGGCCGCCGCGTTCGAGCTATTCTTCAATAGGGTGACAACTGCGGATTTGGAGGCGTTGCCCATTTCCACCTTGTTGAGAAACGGCCCCTTGGCCTGCACCTGCAATGTCGGCGCGCGTCCATCAAGAAACTGCCCGCCGACCCACAGGCCCTCGGCTTCGTCATAATAGAATTCCGGGCTGTAGGCGGCATAGGCGGCGGTCGGGGTGTTGCGGTTGCCGAACAGGGCCGGGTTGTCGCCTTTGGACGTAGGGTTGGTCTTGTCCGGATCAGTAAAAGCGGCGCTGGGTGCGTGGCATGACCCGCAGGACTGATTGCCGGTCTTGGACAGGCTGCTGTCGAAGAACATGGCCTTGCCAAGGAGCTGCTCGGGAGTGAGTGTGCCGGCGGACAGCGGCGCAGATAACGCCACCGCGCCAAGGGCAGCGACAGACCTGGCAAAGTTGCCCAGCCCACGAGTCCCCTGGACCCGACCGGAAGATATAATCTGACTACCCCGTTTCATAGACTCACCCCTGCTGTGCAGGTGCTAACTATTGCGAGTCATTATCATTAAATCAAGACAATTTACCATTTGCTAAGCAAAATTTCTGTCTCAGTAAGGGACAGTAACGGCGTGTTCCCGCAAGAATATCGCCGTGCGTTGCTCAGGCCGCGATCGGTGATCGGTCGTGGTAAAGCTCCATCGCGGGGTCCTGGCGCGCTGGAACCAAATCCGCATCCTCGAAAAGCACGCAGTCCGCGGCCTGTTCACGCCCCGCGCTGCGGCGCTTTTCCACACGGCCGGTTTTCCGAAAACCCAACTTGCGCAGAACCGCACCGGAGGCCGGATTGTCGTGAAAATGCGCAGCGGCGATGCGATGGATGCTGCTCGCGCGGGCGATCCGCATCACGGCGGCGGCGGCCTCCGTGGCGAAACCCAGCCCCCAATAGCGCCGGGCGATCCAGTAGCTCAGTTCGGGCGTGCCATCGGCATGTTCGAAGATGCCGCATCCCCCAATCAGTTGTGGCGCGCCACGTGTGCGCTTGACGATCAGAAAATCGGGCAGGGGTTTGGAGCGGGGCATGGTCAGATAAGCCCGCGCTTCACCCAAACTATAGGGCCATGGCCCATGGCACAGATTGCGCGTGATCGCCGGGTCGGCAATTGCCTCGGCCAGCGCCGTGGCATCCTCGGCCCAGCCGGGACGCAACAGCAAACGCTCTGTTCTTGCAAACATATCCTTGTCCTCTCGCGCCGTGCGCTGTTCGCTGAATATGGTTACAGCTTGACGACATTATAGGAGAAACTGACCCGCTCTGTTTCAGGGTGTGCACGGCTTCGGTCGAACCGATGTCGGACCACGCGCGGGTAAACAAAGAACGGGGCCAGCCCGTTCCGGACGCCCCGTTCTTTGTGATTCGCTTCGATAGAAGCGATCTTCACTCCGGTGCGTCTAAGACAGACGACCCGTTTGGAAGATCGTCTAATTATTCGGCGGCTTCCGCCATATTGTCCACGGACACATATTTGCGGCCGAGCTTGCCATCGTGGAACACCACGCGGCCTTCGCCAAGCGCGAACAAGGTGTGATCCTTGCCCATGCCGACATTGCGGCCAGGATAGACGCGGGTGCCGCGCTGGCGGATGATGATGTTGCCGCCGATCACGTGCTGACCGCCAAACTTCTTCACGCCAAGACGCTTCGACTCTGAATCGCGACCGTTACGTGATGAACCGCCAGCTTTCTTATGTGCCATTTCTCAAGCTCCCTTGAATTCTCTGGTGCGCTCAGGCTTCCGCGGCCTGATCGGCGGCGGGGTCCGCTTTCTTGGCGGCAGCCTTTTTGGGCTTGTCTCCGCCGATCGCCACGATCTTCAGGATCGTGTGGTTCTGGCGGTGGCCGTTCTTGCGGCGATAGTTATGGCGGCGACGCTTCTTGAAAACGATCACCTTGTCGGCCTTAGCCTGCGCGATGATTTCTGCAGAGACGGTGAGGCCACTGGTATCCTTCAGCTCGGCGCCTTCTCCGGCCAGCAGGATATCACTGAGCGTGATGGTGTCCCCGGCTTCGCCCACCAGCTTCTCTACGACGATCTTGTCTCCGGCGGCTACGCGATACTGCTTGCCGCCTGTGCGCACTACAGCGAACATGGCTTTATCTCTTCATCCAAATATGCTTGGCACAAGACCAAGGGTGCAGTGCCCCATGACCCTGCGCGGAATGTGGCCCGTTAGTGGATTGGCCTGTGCCTGTCAACCGCATCAGTGCGGCAAAATGCTCAAGATCACGCTGAGCGTGAACACCGAAACCAGGGTTGTCACCAGGATGGTGCCCGATGTAACCCGGCCATCCCGCGCATAAAATCCCGCCATCATGAAGGGGCCAGTGCCTGTGGGCAGTGCACCAATCGCTACCGCCATGAGGGCGGGCAGCCCGCGCATTCCCAGCAGGCCGTAAACCAGTCCGGCACTGAGGAGCGGGTGAAGGAGCAGCTTCGCCGTCGTGAGCAGAAGCACGAAGCGGTTGGTGACGGATTCGCGCAGGGGGCGCTCCGCCAGAAACAGGCCGATGGCCACTAGTGCCGCCGGGCTGGCTGCCGCGCCGAGCAGGTGTGTGAACGCGGCGACAGGCATGGGAAGCGCCGCGCCGCTCAGCAGCCATAGCAGCCCCAGCACCGGGCCGACCATCACCGGGTTGGTCGCAATGCCGGTTATCGCTTTGCCAAGGGCATGCACCATCCCCTGGTCGCGATGATGGCCCAGCTCGATAGCGATAACGGCGCACGCGAACAGGGTCATGAGCGTCAGCGTGGCGGCGATGATCACGTAGGGCGCGCTCTGCGGCCCGATCACCAGCGCGAACAGCGGCAGGCCGACATAGGCGGCATTGGAATAGCTGGCGTTGAGCCCATCGATCGCTATGTCCGCCACGGCGAGGCCGCGCAGCCTTCCGATAATCATGCCGATGCCGAAAACCACCAGGCTGCCGCCCAGCGAGGCGATGGCGAATCGGCTGTCCCACAGGCGTGCCCAGTCACTCCGCACTACGATGTCGAAGGTCAGCACCGGCAGGGCGATCCATGTTACGAAGCGGGCCAGCAGGATGCCCGATCCTTCTGGCATCATGTTCGCCTTGCGCGCACCATAACCTGCCGCGACCATCAGAAACACGGGCGCGATAGTGAGGAATATGGTCAGCATCGCCTGCGCATAAGGAATTTGACCTGCCCTGCCAATGAAAAGCCGGGTTGCGCGGTTCTTTTCCGCCTCCTACATGCGGGAGGTCATGCAAAAACGTCTCTTGGCCTCTCTCGCACTCTTTTTGTCATCCTGCAGCAGTATCGGGCAGGATGGGCGCGGCTATCCTTCGTTGGCTCGCCGCCCGGCTGAGACGGCGCGGGTCGGAGGGGAGGTGACGACCGAACCGGCGGGCGAAGCCGCCGAAACGACGCCAGCCGATCCCGCGTTGAGCCAACAATTGGCCGATCTGTCCGGCAAGGTTCGTCAGGGCGCGTCCGCGTTCGATGCCCTTTACGCGCAGGTAGCGGGGCCGATCAGCGCGGCATCGGGCGCGGCGGTATCGAGCGAGGCGTGGGTGGCGGCGCAGGTGGACCTCGCCCGGCTGGAGCATGCCCGCTATGACAGCGTTTCAGCGCTCGCCAGCCTCGATACCCTCTATGCCGAGCGGATGAAGGCGCTGGCCGCCGGAGATGTGCGGGGAGGCGTGACCGAAATCCTTGCCGCGCGTCGTGCCGCGCTCGTCAAAGTAGATGCGCAAAACGACCGGGTCGATGCGCTGAAGGCGACGCTCAGGCAGCCTTGAGGGCTTAGCTCAGCAGCCGCGCGGCATGAAGCGCGTGGTAAGTCAGCACCCCGGTGCAGCCCGCGCGTTTGAAGCTCATCAGCGTCTCGAGCACCAGCGCATCGCGGTCCCCCGCGCCCGCCGCTACAGCCGCCTCGATCATCGCATATTCGCCACTCACCTGATAGGCGAACACCGGCACCGCGAACCGATCTTTCACCGCCCGCACAATATCGAGATAGGGCAGGCCGGGCTTCACCATCACACTGTCCGCCCCCTCGGCGAGATCGAGCGCCACTTCGCGCAAGGCCTCTTCCGCGTTGGCGGGGTCCATCTGATAGGTCTTTTTGTCGCCCTTCAACAGTCCGCGAGAGCCGACCGCATCGCGGAACGGGCCGTAGAAGGCGGAGGCATATTTGGCGGCATAGGCCATGATCTGCATGTCCTGATGGCCATTGTCCTCCAGCGCGGCGCGGATGATACCGACGCGGCCGTCCATCATGTCACTGGGGGCAATAATGTCTGCTCCGGCGGCGGCCTGATTGAGCGACTGGCCGACCAGCACCTCGATGGTTGCGTCGTTGAGAATGCGGCCCCGCTCGTCGACCAGCCCGTCCTGCCCGTGCGTGGTGTAGGGATCGAGCGCGACATCGGTGAGCAGGCCGATATCCGGCACGGCGTCCTTGATCGCGCGGATGGCACGGCACATGAGATTGTCAGGATTAAGCGCCTCGCGCCCGTCATCCGAGCGCCGCTCGGCTTGCGTATTGGGGAAGAGGGCGAGGCAGGGGATGCCCGCGTCGCGTGCGTGCCTTGCCTGCACAATAAGGAGGTCTACCGACCAGCGCGATACGCCGGGCAGGGACGCGATCGGCTCCTCCACGCCCGTCCCCTCGGTCACGAACAGTGGCCAGATGAGATCTGACGGCTGGAGACGATGCTCGGCATGAAGTGCGCGGCTCCACGCATGGGTGCGGGTGCGGCGCAGGCGCAGGGCGGGATAGGGAGCGGTGGGGAGTGTCATGGCGCGGGGTTTTAGGGACTGCCGCGCCCGCCCGCAAGCGGCTTAGCGCGATGCGATCTTGCGTTCTGCCGCCGCCTTGATCGTATCGGCGGGCACGACCGCCACGCCCGACCCTCTGGCCTGCGATTTCAGGCTATCCAGCCGCGCGCGGAACGCCTTCAACTCACGACCAGCGAGCAACGCCGTCTGTTGAAACTTGATCGACAGCGGGTTCACAGTCTGGCCGTTTTTATAGACTTCATAGTGCAGATGCGGCCCGGTCGAGATGCCGGTGGAACCGACATAGCCGATTACATGCCCGCGCCGCACCCGCTGCCCGGCAAACACCGCGATGCTGCTCATGTGGGCATAGCCAGTGCCGATGCCGCCGCTGTGCGAGAGCTTCACGAAATTGCCATGCCCGCCATGCCGCCCGGCATAGCTGACCACGCCGTCCGTCACAGCATGGATGGGCGTGCCGGTGGACGCGGCAAAATCTACGCCCTGGTGCATGCGCGAATAACCGAGGATCGGGTGAAAGCGCATGCCGAAGCCCGACGAGATGCGCCGCGCCTCCACGGGTTTGGCAAGACCATCGCGCTTCTTGCCGACGCCGGACGCCTCGAACCACTGTTCCTTGCCCTCATGCGTCCACTTCAGCATATCGAGCTTTTTACCGCTGGCGAGGGTAAGCCCGCCATAAAGCAATGCGCCCGGTTCAGCCATGCCATCTGCCGCGCGGCGATGGGCGACGATGATGTCGAAGCGGTCGCCGGCGCCGATATTGTCCAGCGAGATCTGCTGCGCGATCACGCGCAGATAGGTTTGCGCTGTGGCGGGGTTGGCGCCAGCCGCGCGGGCGGCCTGGTAGAGGCTGTCGGAAACAACGCCCCGGATGCGCAGCGGAGTGTCATCGACGGCGATAGGGGTGCGATGCAGGGTAAGCGCGCCGTTCTCGCGCTTCAGCTCGACCGAGAGGTCCAGCCGTGCGCGAAATGCCAGCGCGTCGAGCGGCCGTGCGGCCTTGGGGTTCGGGCGCCGGCCCAGCGTAATGTCCAGCCGTGTGCCGGGGTCGATTGCGCCGGGGCTGATGTCACCGCGCAGCGCGCGCATCACCTCGCGGCTGTCGGCGCTGGAGACACCCGCACGGGCAAGCGCGCGCGACAAGCCGCCGCTCTCGCTTACCGACGAAAAGAGCTGAATCATGGGCCGTTCGGGCGTGGTGGCGAGCGGGGAAACGGCGTCGGTCGGCCCCATATGTCGCCCGCTGTTGCTGCCATAGGCCAGCGGCGTAATCATCTGCGAGCGGATTTCGTCATAGCTCGCCGCCGTCATCGCCGGTTCGGGCATCGCGGGCAGTGGTGCGAGGCCGGGCGCGAGCTTGACAGTAACGAAGCACAGGGCCGCGCAGGTAGCGAGGCCACGCCACCAAGTGAGGCTGCCGATGTTGCGCCCCAGATCGGGGACGAGATCGACCTCCTCGGCCCAATATTTGACGCGTTCACGCCAGTGCCGGGGGCGGTAGGGCGCGGGCGCTGCCCGGCCAAAGCTAGGGATTGTGCCGACAGAGGGTAAGGCCAGAGCGGCCGCCGCCGCGCCACCCTGCGCACCACCCAGATCGTCTTTTACAAACAAGCCTGACCCATCCCCGCAAAATGCTCCGCACAGCCCGCTCCCGCGCAGATATGCGGCACTTTTGTGAAGGCTGAGGGTTAATGTCAAATTAAAGCGGCTGGTTTGGGTCGCTAATCGAGGTGAGGCGTGTTTGTTGACCGACTAAATGGCCCGATTCGCGGTCTTGCCAGTGTAGCGGCATTGCCCGACAAGGTAGGCATGGCTCACTTATCCCGCACTCCCGTAACGGCGGTGCTCGGTCCCACCAACACCGGCAAGACCCATCTGGCGGTGGAACGTCTGTGCGCGCATTCCAGCGGAATGATGGGCTTTCCGCTGCGACTGCTGGCGCGCGAGGTGTATGACCGGGTGGTGGCGCTCATAGGCCCGAAGGAGGTCGCGCTGATCACTGGCGAGGAGAAAATCGAGCCGCCGGGCGCGCGCTGGTATCTCTGCACTGCGGAATCTATGCCGCTCCAGCGCGATTTTTCTTTCGTCGCGCTCGATGAGGCGCAACTGGGCACAGACCCTGAGCGCGGGCATATCTTCACAGACAGGATGCTGCGCGCGCGCGGACGGGACGAGACGATGATCCTCGGTTCGGGCGCGCTTTCGGGCATGGTGCGCGCATTGCTGTCCGAAGCGGAGATTATCTCACGGCCCCGCTTCTCGACCCTCTCTTACGCGGGCGCGAAAAAACTCTCGCGCCTGCCCAAGCGATCCGCCATCGTCGCGTTTTCAGCCGAGGAAGTCTATACCGTGGCGGAGATGCTGCGGCGGTTGCGCGGCGGCGCCGCGGTGGTGATGGGCGCGCTCTCGCCCTCCACCCGCAACGCGCAGGTCAAGATGTTCATGAATGGCGATGTCGATTATCTCGTCGCTACGGACGCGATCGGTATGGGGCTGAACCTCGATGTTGCCCACGTCGCCTTCGCTTCGCTACGCAAGTTCGACGGGCACCGCACACGCCGCCTCACCATATCCGAAATGGCGCAGATCGCTGGCCGTGCGGGCAGGCATCAGAAGGATGGCACCTTTGGTTCGCTGGGCGGGGAGGGCGGCGAAGGCGCGTTCCGACCAGAAGAGATTGAGGCAATCGAGGCACATGCATTTCCGCGGATAGAGCATCTCTACTGGCGAGACGGCGCGCCGCCGCTTGATGCTGGAATAGAGGCGCTTATTGCTGCGCTGGAAGCAAAGCCTGATAGGGCCGAACTGCGCGCCGCGCCTCAGGCTGCGGACCTCGCGGTGTTGAAGGCAATGGCGGATGAGCCTGATGTGCGGGTGCGAGTGCGCTCCGTCGCGCAGTTACGCCGGCTGTGGGATGTGTGCGGCTTGCCCGATTTCCAGAAGCTCGGCGCGGAACATCATCACCGGATGGTCAGCCGTCTCTGGCGCTCGCTGAGCGAAGGCAATGGCTATATCCCGCAGGATTGGTTCGCAGGGCAGGTTGCGCGGCTCGACAATGCGCAGGGCGATGTCGATACGCTATCCGGGCGGATAGCGGCAGCGCGCACATGGAGCTATATCGCGCACCGGCCAGACTGGCTCGCCAACCCAGCCGAAATGGCCGAACGCACGCGTGTGCTAGAGGAAAAACTGTCCGATGCGTTGCATATAGCCCTTACTCAGCGGTTCGTCGACCGACGCACATCAGTGCTGCTGCGCGACATTGGACGCAAAAATGAGCATCTTCCGGTGCAAGTTGATGCGGATGGGTCTGTGCATATGGATGGCGAGTCGCTAGGAAGCCTGAAGGGATTCCGCTTTCACGTCGATCCGCAGGCGCGGGGCGGAGACAGGAAATTATTGCTGGCCGCAGCGGAGCGGCGACTGGGAAAGATGCTGACCGTGAAGGCAGAGGAACTTATTGCCGCGCCCGATGGCGATTTCGCGCTGAGTGCCGCGCCGGGGGATATGCCCGGCTTGATGTGGCGTGAGGAAAAGGTGGCGATACTCCACCCCGGTTCGGCGCTGCTGCACCCTGAAGTGCGAGTGGACAAGGCAATTATCACGCTGGGGCAGGATATCGCGAACCGCGTCACCGCGCGCCTCAACGCCTGGATGCAGGCGCAGCACGAGCGCCACCTCGCCCCGCTGCTGAAGATCGCAGAGATGGCGACGCAGGAGGATACGCCCGCCGTGGTGCGCGCGCTGCTGATCCAGTTGGGCGATGCGGGCGGCATCATCGCGCGGGTCGATCTCGATGACGCGCTCAACCGGGTGGACAAGGACCAGCGCCAGATCATCCGCAAGGCAGGCTTCACGATCGGCGTGCTCGATATCTTTCATCATGCTTTGCTGAAGCCCGGCGCCGCGCTGTGGAGGCTGGCGCTGATCGCGGTGCAACGCGGCAAGCCGATGCTCCCCCTGCCGCAGGCGGGCGCGGTGGTGCTGTCGCTGAAAGAACGTGAGGAGCAGATGGGCGCGGCGCGCGCGGGCTATCGCAGCTTTGGCGATACACAGCTGCGCATCGACATGATCGAGCGCATCGCGCGTGGCGGGCATGAAGCGATCGCGAAGAACGAACGCTATGATGCGGCCTCGCCGTTCATCGTTTCGCTGGGGCTGGCGGAGCCGCTGTTCAACCAGATCATGCGGGGGGCGGGCTTCCGTCCGGTCGCGCCGAGGCCACTGGAGTTGGTGACGGCAGGGGAGGGCGAGGAGCCGTCTGTTCCGCCGCCCGAGGAGCCAGCTAACCCAATGCCGACCGAGTTGCCGCCAATCCCGCCTGACGAGGACCGGCCTGAGCAATCACCCCCTGAAACGCCCGTAGTTCCTGACGATACACCGTCAGCCCCTGCGCCGGAGGAAGCCCCGCCACTGGAGCCGGTTGAAGTTCCGCCGCCCGAGGCCAGCGTGGGCGCTTTTGCTGAGGCAGTGGCTGGGGCTGAGGCAGTGGCTGGGGCTGAGGCAGTGGCTGGGGCTGAGGCGCAGACTGATGAAGTGGCTGCCGCTTCGTTGCCAGCACCTGCTGGTGCGAACTGGGTGTTTCGGGGGCGCCATAAACCACGGGAGCGGCAGGAGCAGCGGCATTCTGGAAGAGGGCAACCGCAAGCCGTGCGCGCAGAGGGGCGGCGCAGGCCCGATGCTGAGCAGGATCGTCGACCAGGCGCAGGTTCCAAATCCGACACCAGACAAGGCTCTTCGCGTCCCAAGCCGGATCGGCGCTTTGTCGCTGAATCAACTGAGCCTGGAAGGCCCGCAGGCGGCGGCGCGTTTGCCGGGCTTGCTGCGCTACTGGGGCGCAAGGAATAGCATTGCGGGGAGATTCTGTTGCGCGGTCCGCATCTGCGCCCGCTCTACATGGTCAGTCTTTGCGTATAGACAAGTTTCTCTGGTTTGCACGCCTTGTCAAAAGCCGCTCCGCCGCGCAGGTGATGGCCGAACGGGGGATGATGCGCCTTAACGGGCGCCGCATTGACCGCTCACACAGCCCCGTGAGGGCAGGGGATCTGGTCACGCTCATGCTCAAGGGGCATATCCACGTCATCCGCATTATCGACTTGCCGCTGCGCCGTGGCCCGCCTCCTGAAGCGCAATCCTGCTATGAGGAACTCGTGCTCGGTAGTGCCGAAGCGCAACTTGATATTGACGCGCGGGCGGGGCGGGAATAGCAGGGCGGAAACAGCATCGCTTCTGCGTCGTTATAGCTAAGTATCGCGCAGTATAAGGGGAAGAAAACCGATGACCTATGTCGTGACCGAGGCCTGTATCCGCTGCAAATATATGGACTGTGTCGAGGTGTGCCCTGTGGATTGCTTCTATGAGGGTGATAATATGCTGGTCATCAACCCCAATGAATGTATCGACTGCGGTGTTTGCGAGCCGGAGTGCCCGGCGGAGGCGATCCTGCCGGATACCGAGAACGGGCTGGAGAAGTGGCTGGAGTTGAATACCAAATATTCCGCAGAGTGGCCGAATATCACCAGCAAGGGTTCCGCACCCGACGATGCCGATGCGCACAAGGGAGAGGAAGGCAAGTTCGACAAATATTTCTCTGCTGAGCCTGGCTCTGGCGGCTAAGAGCCCGTTTGGAAATTCGCTTTTCCAAACGAATTTCAGAGGCCGCACCAGCCCGCTCCCCCACCCAACCACCCAAAACAGCGTAAAATATTTGGGTGGTTGGGTGGGGGAGCGGGCTGGTGCGGCTTTTCCAAACAGACTCTAAGTCGATCGGAGCATTTTTCGCCCCGTTCAGGCCGCTGTTACGCCGCATATTAACCACGGCAAACGGCGCATAAGCTAAGAAGTTCCTGATGTTCTGCGCGGTGTCTCGCTCCGGGCTGGTAATTTTATTACGAATCTGTTAAAAGGACTTTGAGGCGGGAATGTCGCACCCCGTCAGGAGTAAATTCGTAATGCTTTATGCGTCTCCGCGCGCCGCATCGGAAATCCTTGTTTCCTGGTGCCATGATGCGGCCTGACGCTCCCTCAGAGATTATGGAAAGGTTTCCAATGGCTGCAAAAGCCCTGTCTTTCGATGTCGGCGATTATGTTGTGTATCCCAAGCATGGCGTGGGCCGGGTGATCGAGCTGCAAAGCCAGCAAATCGCCGGTATGGAGCTGGAACTCTATGTGTTGCGCTTCGAGAAAGAGCGCATGACCCTGCGCGTGCCCACCAACAAGGCCGAGAGCGTGGGGATGCGCAAGCTGTCGTCCAACAAGACGCTGGGCGAAGCGCTCGATACACTCAAAGGCAAGCCCAGGGTGAAGCGCACCATGTGGTCGCGCCGCGCGCAGGAATATGAAGCGAAAATCAACTCCGGCGACCTCGTGTCGATCGCGGAAGTGACGCGCGACCTGTTCCGCCCGGACGACCAGCCGGAGCAGAGCTATTCCGAGCGTCAGATTTTCGAGGCCGCCTCCAGCCGCCTCGCGCGGGAGCTGGCGGCGATGGAGGAGACGGATGAGCGCGCCGCGCTGAGCAAGATCCTCGATATTTTGAACGAGGCCGCCCCCAAGCATGTGCGAGATAAAGCAGAATAACCGAACTGCCTCAGCGCAGTATCGCATAAGAGGGCGCGGTTCATTCCGCGCCCTTTTTTATGGGAAAAGGATCACCCCTTATAAAGCCCATCCAGCCGCTCCTGATAGACGCTGCGGATCACATGCCGCCGGATCTTGATCGAGGGGGTGAGCATTTCGTTTTCGATGGTGAAGGGCGCGTCGGCAATGATGAACTGGCGCACGCGCTCCGTTACCGAAAGGTCCGCGTTCACCCGGTCCACTGCCGCGCGCAGGGCGGTGTGGAGCGCCGCATCTGCGGCGAGCGCGGCGGGTGAGGCATCTGCCTTGCCGTGCGCCTTGGCCCATGCGCCCAGCCACTCCGCTTCCGGCACGATCACGCCAACGAGATAGGGGCGCCGGTCCCCGCTCACCATTGCCTGCGCGATTTCGTCTTGCAGGGTCAGCATCCCTTCGACCTTCTGCGGCGAGACATTGTCACCCTTGTCGTTGACGATGATGTCCTTCTTGCGATCTGTGATCTTGAGGCGGCCGCCCGCATCGAATTCGCCGATGTCGCCGGTGTGGAGCCACCCATCGCGCAGGACGCGGGCGCTTTCATCGGGGTTGCGCCAATAGCCGTGCATCACCAGCTCGCCGCGCACGAGGATCTCACCGTCGTCCGCGATTTTGACCTCGACACCTTTAAGCGGCGTGCCGACGGTATCCATTTTCATGCCGGTGCGGGGCCGAGTAACGGAGATGACCGGCCCGGCCTCGGTCTGGCCATAGCCTTGCAATAGCGTGAGGCCGAGCGCGTGAAAGAAGGTGCCAACATCTGGGTTGAGCGGGGCGCCGCCCGATACCAGCGCCTTGATCCGCCCGCCGAAACGCGCCTGCACTTTGGGCTTGATTGTATGGTTGACGAGCGCGCGAACCGGCACATCCCACAGCGCGATGCGCTTGCCTTCCGCTTCGCGCGTGCCGATGCGGATAGCCTGATCGAGCAGCACTTGCGCGACGCGGCCCTGGCGTTCGATCGCCTTCATCACGCGGGTGCGCAGCACCTCGAACAGACGCGGCACGACGACCATGATGGTCGGGCGCACCTCCTCGATATTGGCAGCGAGCTTGTCCAGCCCCTCAGCGTAATAGATCTGTGCACCGAGGCCTATGGGGAGGAACTGGCCGCCGCTATGCTCGTAGGCGTGGGAGAGCGGGAGGAATGAGAGGAAGCTCTCGTCGCCCCAGCCGAAATCCCCGGCGATAACGTCGATGCAGCCTGCGACGTTCAGGAGGATCGCCCCGTGATGCTGCCTCACCCCGCGCGGCGCGCCGCCGGTGCCGCTGGTGTAGATGAGGCAGGCGAGGTCGTCCCGCTGCGCGGTGAGTGCGGCAGCACAGGCGGCGGGGTCGGCAGCGGGGTTATCCGCATAGGCGGCGATCAGGGCATCCCACTGGCGCAGCTCCGCCACGCCCGCCTGGCTTATTTTAAGCGGCTCGATGCCGATGACGAGGCGGATGGTGTTGGAATGGATCACCGCGGGCATCAGTGCCTTGGCGAGCTTGGGCGTGGAGACGATGACGGCGCGCGCGCCGCTGTCATTGAGGATATGGTCGTGATCGCGGGTGGTGTTGGTGGTGTAGGTCGGCACGCTGATCGCGCCTGCCGCCATGATCGCGAGATCGGCGATGCAGAATTCCGGCCGGTTTTCCGAAACGATCATCACCCGGTCACCCGGATTGATCCCTTCCGCGCGCAAGGCGGCGGCAAGGGCAGCGACCTGCCGCGCGGCTTCGGCCCAGCTTATCGGGTGCCAAGTGCCCGCGTCCTTGCGCCACAAGAAGGGTTTTTCACGCCGCTCTGCCGCGCGGGTGAAGAACATCGTCAACAGGTTGGGGAAGTGCTCGAAGGTGCGCATCTGCTCTCCGGTATATCATTGGCCGGAGACTATATCGCCCTCATTCCTTAAGGGCTACCCCCACGCTGCGCGGGTCCGCGGCGCCCTGCCAGTGCCCATTGGCCAGGCGCTCAGCCGCGTTCGCCTTGAGACGGGCATTGAGAGTGCCGACGCGATGGCCCATTGCCTCAAGCGCGGGCTTCTTGGCGTCGAGGCTGGTGCCCGGCTCCAGCGAGAGGCCATCGCGGTCGAAATATATCAGGCCCAGCGCGATGCTGTCCTGCGCGTTCATCCCCCAATCGAGATGGGCAATCAGTGCCTTGGCGACCTGCATGATGATCGTGCGCCCACCTGCCGCCCCGATAGTAAATATCGGATTTCCAGATGCATCGTAGACGATTGTCGGCGCCATGGAAGAGAGCGGCCGCTTGCCCGGCTCAACCCGGTTTGCGACGGGCGCGCCGTTCTTCTCCGGCGAGAAATCGAAATCAGTCAGCTCGTTGTTGAGGAAAAAGCCATGAGCGATCAGCTGGCTGCCAAACGGCCCTTCGACCGTGGAGGTCATGGACGCGATATTGCCGGCATCGTCGATGGCGACGAAGTGAGTGGTGCCGGGTGTTTCATCGCCTTTGGCCTGGGTGCGGGGCGGCGCTCCGGGTGGCGTGCCCGCTTCATAGTGGCCACGCGCGGTTTCCTGCGTGATGAGAGCGGAGCGGCTTTGGAGATAGCTGCGGTCGATCAGGCCGCTTATCGGCACCAAGACGTAATCACTGTCCGCCAGATATATGGCGCGGTCGGCATAAGCGAGCCGCATCGCCT
>JAGNYO010000080.1 GCA_017984895.1 Sphingobium sp.
TTCTGCCGCTTCAAAGACTGGCGCCGCATCGCTACACGCTTCGACCGCAACATCAAAAACTTCATGGGGGCCATCAGCCTCGCTGCCGCCGTCATCTGGTGGATGTAGTGAGTCCGGACCCTAATGACTGAGCGAGACAGTAATCAGCACTTTGTTGTGGCCACTCCACCAACTTCGTGCCAATTTAATACAGTCGAAGCTGGCGGCCCCACAGCATTGAGGATTACTATCACATAGGTGCCACAAAATGGCGAAACTCGAAGATCACCATAAGCAGTTCATTGTTGAACAATTGGCGGAATTTCGCACCGCTGCGGAGGTTGGACGCCTTCTCAAAGAGGAATGGGGCGTGGAAGTAGATAGGTTCCAGGTGCGAACCTACGACCCCTCCAAGCCAGCCTATGCTGGCGGCGATAAATGGCGTGAGATTTTTGAGGCCCGACGCAAGGGCTACCTTGGACGGAACGAAGAGCTACCGATCGCCAATGAGCAGTTCCGCCTACACCAGATGCAAAACTTCTTTTTCAAAGCGCGTGATTCGGGAAACATGGCGCTAGCTCTTAAGATTCTTAAACAGGCGGAAGAAGCATCCGAAAAAATCAGCGCTCGCCAGCCGAAGGAGAATGACCGCAACAGCTCCTACAAGCATCTTACTCCTGACGAGCGGCGTGCGGCGGTTGCTGAGATGCTGAGGGAAGCTCTCGGCGCTGATCGTGTGCCAGCGAATTATCCATCTCCGTAACGAATAGCCTTAGACGTCTCGTTGTGGCCTTAAGTCTCAGCCGGATACTGGTCCGTCCACGATTGACTCATATGTTCCTTATATGTTCTCATTGCCGCCCTCTCGAATCAGGCGGCACCCATGCGCAAACCGGACACCATCGAACACCTCTACCTCGACTTTGACGGCTTCTTTGCCGCTGTTGAGCAAATGCGTGACCCTGCCTTGCGTGGGAGGCCGGTGGGTATCGTGCCCTATGAGGGAGGGCGTACCTGCATCATAGCGTGCTCACGGGAGGCGAAAGCCCGTGGCGTCAGCAATGTGATGATGGTCGAGGAGGCCAAGCAGATATGCCGAGACCTGATCTTGGTGCCACAAAAGCCCGACCTCTATCGCAGAGCGCACAATGCCCTCATTGCCGAGATCAATTCGGTCATTCCCGTCGATGTCGTCAAATCCATTGATGAGCTGGCCTGTCGGCTGGACAACAACCACAGGGCAGACCCTTCCGGGCTGTCGATGCGCATCAAGCGGGCTATCCGCTATAATATCGGGGCGTCAATCACTTGCTCGATAGGCTTTGCCGCCAATCGTCATCTGGCCAAGATTGCCTGCGCTACCCAGAAGCCGGACGGCATGACAATATGGTCACCCGAACTCATGCCGGGGCCATTGTTCCGTATCCCGTTGGACGATATTCCCGGCGTCGGCAGCCGGATGAAGCGCAAGCTCATGACATGCCGCATCGTATCAACCGAAGACCTCTACAACACCCAGCCCAAGCAATTGCGCTCGATCTGGCGCAATGTGACCGGGGAACGGCTATGGTATGCGCTCCACGGCTACGCCATCGAAGCGCCCTCCACCGAACGGGGAATGTTCGGCCATGCCCGTGTGCTGCCCCCTGAGAGTAGGAGCTTGCCAGATGCTCGCCAGATAGCCCGGTTGCTCTCCATCAAGGCGGCACGGCGGATGCGTCGCAGCGGCTATTATGCCAGTGGCTTCATCCTCTGGTTGCAGATGTTTGATGGCTCATGGTCACGGCACCGCACCCTGCCTCAGGTGCATGACGATCAGGCCGTGCTGTCGGCTCTGGCTATCCTGTGGGATGAAATGCTGACCAAGGTCCATACCCGGTCCAAGGTGCTGCGTGTTGGCGTAACCCTATGCGACATCACCCCAGCCGATAGCCGCCAGCTTGATATGCTCCACAATGACGATGAGGAGCGCCAGAAGTGGGAGCGGATCAACGCGGCTATGGACAGTCTCAACGCCCGCTATGGCCGCACAGTCGCCAGCCTAGGGGACTGGTCGCCACCCAAAGGCGGCAATGTCGGCGGCAAGATCAGCTTCACCCGCATCCCTACAGCGGAGGACTTCCATTGAACTGGCGCACCGCCATACAGGTTCGTGACCTTGCGCCTGACGATCGGCTGGAACTCATCTGCCGCAAATGTGGGCATCTGCGCTATCTCACCGGCAGGCAGTTACAGGCTCGAAAGAGTGCTGCGTTTCTTTATCTTGATGAGGTGGAAGCACGGACCCGTTGTAACCAGCGGGGATGCGGTTCCCCGATGCGGATGGCGATGCCGCCCAAGGGAGAAACCAGCGGTTTTGTGGGAGGGATTGCTTAAGCGAATGGCGGCTTAATCCATAACGGTGCCGAAACCAGACTTTCCGGACCCGACAACATTGCGGACATGCATTGTTTAATGCCATTGCCGCTAAGCACTCGTTTGTTTATCCTCAAGAACTTGGAAGGGGAAGGCATTGACGATCACATGGCGAGGCTACGTCCGTTATTCTTTCGCGATTGGATCGCTGGCTGTTCAGGCATGTATAGGTGGATATGCAGCCGCAAAGCCGCCGACCGACGAGATCGCTACTATATCTGACAAGATTATTGAAAACGGTCAGAAACTGGTTTCCGCATCGCTTGCGAAGATCACCGACCCTTGGGATCGAAGTGTCATTTTGAGCCAAATGTCCATGCTGATTTTCTATGGCCGTGGTTGTAGCGAAGTAAAATCCTATTTTGAGAAAACACCGGAACTTCGGGGCGGTTCGATAGAGAAGATCACCTACCTTTCGGGTTTGGAAGGAAAGCCTGCATGCTATGCTGAACTCGCCCCGTTGATACTTGAACGTTCGGATGATCCCCTTTTCGGCAGGAGTGGTCAAACGGTGCTTCGCTATCAGGCTGGAGCCATGCTCGATCTGGTAGGCGATCCGCATGGGAAGCAAATATGGCAGAACGCAGAAATATCCTTACGAAGCGAAGCAAGTCCGTCGGAACTTTGGCGCGCCAGATATGCTGCTTTGAATGTATACACAACCGAGCCGATGCGGACTAACTATCTTCTTTTTCTCTCTGAAAGGCTTGAGGCTGAACGCCCTTCCAGAAATTACTTTTATACCGTGCTGGTTCAGCTCGCCGGCATGGGACGTTGTGATCTCGTAGAACACTTCCTAAACAACGGACCTGATAGCTGTAAGCGGTATAAAGAAACTGCCGCTAATATTGCTACCCAAGATCGCCAGCCTGCGCCTAGCGCCACCCCCACATTCGAAATGGTGGATAGCGCGTTGGCTGAACCTAATCCCAAATTGAGAATGGCGCGGCTCGTCGGCCTAGCTTCTTTGTGGTATAGGGCTCGGGTTCGATAAAGTGCGCCGCGGCCATTGTATCTAACTAACGTCAGCTTTCTGCTGAAAACAGACTGACAGCTCTCCCCAACAAAGCAGCCTCTTTCGGCCAGTTCCTGCCGAGTGCCATTTCGGACGGCGATCTCAACTGGCTTGGGGATGCGCTGAAGCCGATTTCGAAGCGTCGCTAGAGCTGTTCCACCGTTCTTGGTTTAAATGGCTGTTGCCCTTAGTCTGCCGCCCCGTTAGCTAGATCAGAAATGCAGGGGAGGATGGGTTTGCGTAGAATAACGTTTGCGTTAGCGCTCGCAGGATTGCCGGCGTTCTCCGCCCAAGGGCAAGATGCCAGTGATCTCTGTGCCAAGTTTTCTAGATCCGAGCCGCAGATTTTTTCTGGTGCCGTGCTACGCAACACTACACTGACGTCCACGCCCATTTCTATGAAAAAAGGCGCTGTACTGCTGACCGAAACCTATGACCTGAAGACCGACTGGCTAACTGTTTCGGATGCCAATTTGTCAACGGAGGGTGGCACTAGAACACCTATTGAGTTTCGGTTATTCCTCATCAACGGTGTTCGGCAATATTGTGCAGAAATGGCCCGCGATAACATTTTTGGTACCTGGCCCGGACCGGACAACTATTTCCTACGCTGTCTTGTGGATAAGAACGGTGACGGGAAATATGAGGCCTTTCATCGCTATGGGGAATTGGTCCCCTACAACATGCGCTCCGGCAAGGCCGGGCCACCTAGCGGGGAGACAGTCCAAGACAGGCCATTGGCGGTTCCCGTAACACTCATTCCGCTTGCCTCAGTCCCCACCGCACTTTCAAAGCCCGTAGCGCTTATACAGGTTTCAATTTCAGGTCTAACCGCGACCGAAGCCAGATTTCGCCTCGCTGCAAAGATGGGCGATGGTCCCGATGATGAGAAGTTCCGTAGCTATGACGGTGGAAAAGGAATTGAGCAGACTGTAGCTCTCCAAGACGGCTCCTCGTTCCAGTTCAATGGCTATGTAATCACGTTGCATCAGGATCGGTCGAAATGGGGGGCGACCACCCAGCCAGCCGCAGGGCCTTCAGTAAAATTGCTTTGCAGTGGAAGCATAGTCGAAGCAGCGGGAGATTATTCGCTGTTCTTTGCAGGTGGAAGGACCACTCTTGATGGCAATAGCGTTAGGACTTCTAATCCTCTGCCAGCCGCTCTCTGAGGCGCTAGGGACATCGGGCGCCATAAATCCTTCTCAGTCAAATATGTGGCATATTAGAGCGGCCTCGTAGTTCCTCCCACCACAACATTACCGCCAGAGTGCCCCGTCCGGACACGACAACTATGCGGATGTTGGTGGATTGCACGAATGAGTGGGTTAGCGGAGAGTTTCCCGGACGATGTTGCACAGGATCACTGAACTTGTAGACAGGGATGTCGCGGCCAACTCCAAGCCTATATCCATGATCGGCGCGGTTATTCCATTTCTGCCTTTCATGATCTTTGTCGATGGTGCGCCGATTGACAAATATCCTGTGCTTGGGGGACTAGCATTCGCAGCTAGCATTGGTTGGTTGCTGTTCGTATTTTGGAGGATGCTTAGACATTCGCGGACGCAATTGGAAAGCTACGGTTATGTAATCGGCTCTTTTCGCTTTTGGCGCCTTATGATTGGGACGATTTTGCTCATCGCACTTATCACGGCACTAGTTATGTGGATCGAAAACAGGCTTGGCTAAATGCGTCACGGCGGTGTTGGTAGGCACGCCCGCTTCCCCCAAATTGCACCCTTTCGGATGGAATATGGGCGATCTGTATTGCGGACACGAGGAATGTCGGTGCTTAGTTGACATTGTACGGCCGTAACCTCAGCTGTAGCGAATGTGCGTCAGATACCAGCCCGGAGAGAAGAAGGTCATTCTCGACCATTTCAAGGCTGAGATGCAGCGCCCCTTTAATGCAGGGCCGGAAACGGTACATCCCAAGGAACCCGGCTGGGTAGTGCGGCTGAAGGACGGTGCCTTTGTCATGGAGCAGATGACCTGGGGCTTCCCGGTAGTCTTGAAAGGGAAGCAGGGCCAGCCGCTTAAGCCAAAGCCGGTCAATAATGCTCGGTTCGACAAGCTGGGTAGCTTCTGGCGGCGTTGGGTAGAGCAACCTGCGTATCGCTGCCTGATTCCAACTAAGCGATATGCCGAGGCTGTGGGCGAAAAGGGCAAAATGACGGAAACATGGCTGTCGGTTAAGGATAAACCGGTTTTTGCTTGGGCGGGCCTATGGAGCACCAGAGAGGAATGGGGAGACTGCTATACAGGCGTGATGACCGATAATGCGCTTGAGCTCAAATATATTCATGATCGATCGCCTGTCATCCTTGAACGAAAGCAGTGGCAGACATGGCTACATGCGCCTTTGGCCGATCTATATCAGTTCGACAAACCATATCCTGCGGACAGGATGATGGTTGAGGTGACAGATAAACTCTGGGCGCGGTGATGGGCAGCATAAAATGACCACTTACCGGGAGCGTCCACACATGGATAAAACCGATCTATTACCGAAATTGCCGATCTCGGCAAATCAGTCTGCCACAAGTTATTGATTTTATGGTGACCCCTACGGGAATCGAACCCGTGTTTCAGCCGTGAAAGGGCCGCGTCCTAACCGCTAGACGAAGGGGCCATGCCGGTTCCGGGCAAATGCGCGTGCCGAGGCGTTGGCGGCATTAGGGGCAAGGCGCGGCGGGGTCAAGCGGGATGCGCGATAATTTCCAGGCTTCCCGATGCTTGACGATGAAACAGCCGGTCACTCTGCCCAGGCGGCATCGTCGATATGCAGTTCCGCGCTTCGTCCGCCGCCCCATTCGTCGATTTTCGGCCTGCCAGCCAGCCACAGGGGGCGGTTCCTCTGCCCGCCGAGTAGCGCTTGCCCCAGCGCCGTATCGCCTTGGCGGAAGGCGACCGCCTTCAGGGAGGCGCCATCCTGACCGGATAGGATCAGGCGCACATGGCCCCCGCTGCCAACCCTGTCTGCCTTGACGACCCGCAGTGGCCCGGTGGCAATGCGGGGGGAGGGCCAGCCGACACCATAGGGACCGGCGGCATCCATGTCGTGCACCAGTTGGGGATTCAGCCCGCGCGGGCTGAGCAGGCTGTCCACGGGCAGGTGGCGCTCAGCACTGGCCGCCGCGATGTCTGCGGCGAGGCGCTCGTCGAGAAAATCATGCAGCGCGTCAATCCGTGTGCGCTCTACTGTAAGGCCCGCCGCCATGGCATGCCCGCCGCCCGCCAATAGCAGGCCAGAGTCCTTCGCCGCCAATATGGCCGCGCCCAGATCTACCCCGGTGATCGAGCGGCCAGAGCCTTTACCCGTCCCCGCCTCGTCTGTGGCGATGACGATGGCGGGGCGGGAGAATTTCTCCTTCAGGCGCCCGGCGACGATGCCGATCACGCCAGGGTGCCATCCGTCACCGCTGACCAGCAGCATGGCGCGGTTACCCTGATGCTGCGCGATGCGCTCCGCCTCATCCTGCACCAGCGCCTCGATGGCGCGCCGCTCCTCGTTGAAACGGTCCAGCTCCTGCGCGATGGCGCGGGCTTCGTCCTCATCCTGCGTGGTCAGCAGCCGCACGCCGAGGTCAGACTTGCCGACCCGCCCGCCCGCATTGATGCGCGGCCCAAACGCAAAGCCTAGATCATGGCACAGAGGCGCACGCACCAGGCGGCTGGCTTCGGCCAAAGCAACGAGTCCGATATTGCGCCGCTGCGCCATCACCTTGAGGCCCTGCGCCACGAAGGCGCGGTTGAGGCCGCGCAGCTGCGCCACGTCGGCCACGGTGCCGAGCGCCACCAGATCAAGCAGATCGAGCAGAGCAGGCTCCTGCCGCGCGGTGAAATAGCCGCGCGTGCGCAATTCCCGGATCAGGGCCGCGCCCAGCAGGAAGGCAACGCCCACC
>JAGNYO010000031.1 GCA_017984895.1 Sphingobium sp.
CGCTTTTGGCGGGCCTCGACCTGCGTGAACGCGCTATCAGCGGCCCGCGTGAAGGCGGGAAAGCCGTTGCTGTCGTCGCGATACTCGATCGACAGGAATGCCGGGAACTGTGTTGAAGTGCTCATGGAGCGGCCGCCCTTTCGGGATCAAATCAGGTGCCGCAAGCCTAGCTGATATGCCCTACATGGCCGATTTTTGCAAGCGCCCGGTGAAGTCGAACCTCAAACAATCCGTCATGTTCTGGCGCGCATCAGGTGGGAAAAATGGGGTCCCCCAGCGCTTACCTCCATCGAAATGCCTAGGTAGGACCCGTAAAATATTCCGCTGCAATTTCATTATGTTACGCCGCGATGCGGGCGCCATCGCAGCGCCCGACGTTTCCCGAGGTGTGTCCGCCTACCTGCCGGTCATGTCAGCGCTAGTGCTCGCCCTCGGACCCTACGCCTCATCGCCGAACCGATGGCACCGAAGCCCACTATCATGAGCGCCCAAGTGGAAGGCTCGGGCACACGTGGACCTTCCTTAAATCCGATTGTTATCTGCGCGTTCATTGCACCGATCGATTGAAATGTGCCTGTGCTGGCAAATGTCCCCGGCGCAAAGTCAAAACTGATAACCTGATATCTTTCCGGCAATGGTGCTTTGAACTTGAACAGGCCAACATACAGTGTGGCCGCCTGCGGAGTGTTCAAGTAATGCAACGTATTCATCTTGTAGCCGGGCGCAATCGAGTCAGCCCCGCCCCAGTGTCCCATGTTGATCGGGATATGATAGGTTGAGGTCATTCCCCCATAAGGATGACGGATCACGAGAGACGAGAGCGGACTTTCACCCGGTGCTGTGACCAGATTATAGTTCGCATACAGAATGGGGAGCGCCGCTGCCTGCCCTGCCACCATAGAGCACCCGAGTATCGCAGCCGCTGCCAGTGTCCGCACGAATCGCATATTGATCTCCTCCATCGCCCACGCTCATCATGGCTGGGCAATAGGCGGGGAGTCGAGTCACGATGCGGTCATTCTGGACCGGTCCCGCTCTCGAAATTCGGTGAGTAATAACGGGCGGGTCATGCCCTCAGGGAGAGAGTAAAAAACGCCTTGCTGATATGAGGTCGAGCAAATTATTTTTTGCCCAATCCCGACCAGAAGGGGGCCACGTTGGGGGCCTATATGGATTTCATATCTCAAAAACCCTCGGATTTCTGCGCCATATCGCGGAAAACGACAATCCTACTCGGGCCAACTATTTTTCCGGGCGACCCCTTCTCGGTCATTCCTCTCTTTTCCCATGGCGCCCATGCGGCTAGGCTGGCGCGATGAAGCCGGTAATATTCGGGTTGGCGGGGGAGAGCCTCAGTGCGGAGGAGAGCGCCTTTTTCTGTGAGGCGGAGCCTGCGGGCTACATCCTGTTCAAGCGCAACTGTGGGAACAAGGCGCAACTGCGCGCGCTGACCGATGATCTGCGCGCTCTGCACGGGCGCGACGATCTGCTCATCATGATCGATCAGGAGGGCGGGCGCGTGGCGCGGATGCAGCCCCCCGTCTGGCCCGCCTTGCCGCCTGCCCAAATGTTTGACACGCTCTATGACCATGCGCCCTCCACCGCGATGATGGCGGCGCGATGGAATGCGCGGGCGATTGCGCATATGCTGCACGAGTGTGGCATAACCGTCGATGCGCTGCCCCTGCTCGATGTGCGGCAGGCGGGCGCGAGCGATATTATGGGTGATCGTACGCTGGGCGCTGAGCCGATGCGCGTTGCCGCACTGGGCCGCGCAGTGATCGAGGGGCTGGCGCAAGGTGGCGTTGTCGGCATCGTCAAGCATATGCCCGGCCATGGCCGGGCGAGCGTGGACAGCCACCACCATCTACCCACCGTCCTGGCGAACGAGGAGGCGCTGGAAAGCGACCTGGAGCCATTCATCCGCCTCAGGAACGCCCCGATGGGGATGACCGCGCATATCATCTATACCGCATGGGATGCCGAGCGCCCGGCTAGCCTGTCGCCCATCGTGATCGAGCGGATCATCCGTCAGCGCATCGCCTTTGACGGTCTACTGATGTCTGACGACCTCGATATGAAGGCGCTCGAAGGCAATATTCCGTCTCTTGCGGCGGGTGTCGTGGCGGCGGGGTGTGATCTGGCGCTCAACTGCTGGGCGCGAATGGAGGATATGCTGGGAATAGCGGACGCCTTGCCGGATATATCGGATGTCTCGCGAGCGCGGCTTGATCGTGCGATGGCGGGGGCAGGCCGCGTGCCGGATGATATCCCACTTGAAGCGCTGCTCGCTGAGCGTGACGCGCTATTAGCGGTGATGGCCTGATGGCCGAGGACAGCGAGGGGTTCGATCTGTTCGCGCCGCCTCGCGCAGCGGCCGATGAGGTGCTCACCTTGAGCTTCGAGAGCTGGGAGGGGCCACTTGACCTCCTGCTCACTCTTGCCCGCGGGCAGAAGGTCGATCTGAAGCAGATTTCTATCCTCGCGCTGGTCGAGCAATATCTGGCCTTCATTTCGGGCGCGAAGGCGCTAAAGCTCGAACTGGCGGCGGATTATTTGGTGATGGCAGCATGGCTTGCTTACCTCAAGTCCGCGCTGCTGTTGCCCAAGGCGATGCAGGAGGAGCCGTCGCCCGAAGAGCTGGCGCTGCGTCTGCATTTGCGGCTCCAGCGCCTGTCTGCCATGCGCGAGGTGGGGGCAAGGCTGCTGGGGCGGGATCGGCTGGGGCGCGATGTGTTCGCGCGTGGCGCGCCGGAAGGCCTGCGCGTCGATACAAAGGCCCTGTGGCAGGCAAGTTTGTATGATCTTGTCGCGGCCTATGGCCAGGTGAAGGCGCGCACGGCGCCAGCAGTGCATGTCGTCTCGCGCCGCCCGGTTATGAGCCTTGACGAGGCGATCGTGCGAGTGGGCAGGCTGGTGGGCGCGCGGCTCGATTGGGCGCGGCTGGAAAGTTTTCTGCCTGAAGGAGCCGTTGGCGCGCTGGGGCGCTCTGCTTTGGCGTCCAGCTTTGTCGCGATATTGGAGCTGGCGCGTCAAGGGCGTGTGGACATCAGACAGGAAGGCATGTTCGCGCCAATTTTCTTGCGGGCGGCAACGGACGCGACGGGACATGTAGAGGCATGAGCATGGATGCGCGAGACGAACCCGATGATTTAGCCCGTGCGCTCGAAGCGGCGCTGTTCGCAGCAACCGAGCCGATGAACATTGCGCAGTTGCGGCAGCTCTTGGGCGACACGCCTGACATCGCCGCCGCGCTTGCGGTGTTGGCTCAGGGCTATGCCGGGCGCGGCATCAATCTCGTTGAGCGGGGCGGACGATGGCATTTTCAGACAGCACCTGACATGGCGCACCTGCTGCGGCGCGACAGGCAAGAACCGCGCAAGCTCAGTCGCGCTGGAACGGAGACGCTCGCGATCATCGCGTATCATGAGCCGGTCAGCCGCGCCGAGATTGAGGCGATCCGTGGCGTGCAGGTGGCAAAGGGGACGATCGACGTGCTGATGGAGGCGGGCTGGGTCCGCCCTGCTGGGCGACGCGAGGTGCCGGGCAGGCCGCTTCTCTATGCGACCACGGCCGATTTCCTGACGCATTTCGGTCTTTCCAGCCGCCGCGACCTGCCGGGGATCGATGATTTGCGCGCGGCGGGCCTGCTTGACCCCATTGATCTTGCGGTGGACGGATTGTTTGAACGTGAACAAGACGATTCCGCGCTGGAAAATGATGGGGAATACGCCTAGTCTCCCCCTATGTTCTTATGGAGACTGTATAATGGGTTCCTTTTCGCTGATGCACTGGGTGCTGGTGGTGCTGGTCATCGTCCTGCTCTTTGGTGGCGGCAGGATTTCCGGGCTGATGGGTGATGTCGCCAAGGGCATCAAGGCGTTCAAGAAGGGTATGGCGGATGATGACGAAGCGCCTGCGCCTCGTCACGCATCCCGGCTGGAGGGGCAGGCTACGCCCGACTCCGCCCCGACATCCTCCTCTGCCACCAAGGAAGAGCAGAAGTAGGGTTGAGCGACCGCCCGCGCCGCCACTCCGGTTTTTTTGCGGACTGAAGAATGTTTGACGTTGGCTCCACCGAGCTGTTGCTCATCATCATCGTCGCGGTCGTGGTGATCGGCCCGAAGGATCTGCCGCGCGCGCTCTACAGGGTAGGGCAGGTGATGGGCAAGGCGCGGGCCATGTCGCGCCACTTCCGCTCTGGCATCGACGCAATGATCCGCGAGGCGGAGATGGAAGATCTGCAAAAGAAGTGGGCGTCGGAAAACCGGCGCATCATGGAGCAATATCCTGCGACTGATGTGGTCGAGGAACCTGTTGCGCTTGTTGCTCCAGCCGAAGCATCGCAAAATACGGGGGCTGCCCCCCACAATCCGGAATCCTCTCCTGCGCCGGAAAAGCCGGCATGAAGGATCTGGACGACAGCAAGGCGCCGTTGCTCGAGCATCTTATCGAGCTGCGCGGCCGTCTGCTCAAATGCGTCGTGGCGCTCCTTATGGGCTTTGTGCTGTGCTTCTATTTCTCGGACACGCTGTTCGCGATCCTTGTTCATCCGCTCAAAGACGCTTTCGGCCCCGCAGGCGGAAAGCTGGTCTACACCAAACTCTATGAAGCGTTTTTCGTGCAGGTGAAGGTGGCGTTATTCGGCTCGTTCTTTCTTTCGTTCCCGATTATCGCCAACCAGTTGTGGGCCTTTGTCGCGCCGGGACTCTATGCGAAAGAAAAGAAGGCGTTGCTGCCCTTCCTGCTGGCGACACCGTTGCTGTTCATGGCAGGCGCAAGCCTTGCCTATTTTGTCGTGATGCCGACCGCTTTCCACTTTTTTCTGCAATATCAAGGCACCAGCAGCGGCTTACAGGTGGAAGCATTGCCCAGCGCCGACGCTTATCTTGGCCTCGTTATGCAGTTCATCCTGGCCTTCGGGATTTGTTTTCTGCTGCCCGTTCTATTGATGCTTCTAAATCATGCCGGGCTGGTGACGCGCGCGCAACTCGTAGGTCTGCGGCGGTATATGATCGTGGTAGCGTTCATTGTGGCAGCTGTTCTAACTCCGCCGGATGTGGTTTCGCAGCTTATGCTGGCGGTGCCGCTGGTGCTGCTTTACGAGCTGGCACTGATCGCGATGTGGTTTACCGACCGCAAGCGGAGGCAGGACGAGGGCACTGCCCTCGTCTCGCAGGATTAAATTCAGTCAGCGGTGCCTTCAATAGCCTTGCCTGCGCTTTGCACATCTTTCCCAGCGCCTTCGACCGTGTTGCAAGCGGCAAGCGCAAAGGCGAGGCCGACGGTAAGGGCGGCTATAAACGGACGGATCATATCAATCTCCTTTGAAAGCGGTCTTTGCGCGTTGCGGCGCTGGCAGGATCAACCTGTCCGCAGCCATATCGTTCCCTTAATGCAGGGCGAGGGCAACAGGATGCTTTCAGGCAGCAGCAAACTATACGGGAAAAGGGTTGAGCCCGGAACGCGGGTTTGGGGGAAGGGCGTTCCGGGCTCTTGTTTCGGATAGCGGTGCGGGGGGCAAAGGGTCGCCATCCGTATCCTATAACGAAGCGGGAAAAACATCGTTCCGCCCGTAGTGAAAAAATAATGCGATTATTTTTTATAGCTGTTGGTGGGGCACATTGCCGCTTTAGCCGGGTAAAGCATCGCTCGCTTGGCAGGGGGAATGGCCTGCGCTATGCCGAGACAATGGTTATGACGACACCCGATACCTTGTCACTCATCGGCAACACGCCGCTTGTGCGTCTGGCAGGCCCATCCGAAGAGAGCGGCTGTGAAATTTACGGCAAATGCGAGTTCGCCAATCCTGGCGCGTCCGTAAAGGACCGCGCGGCGCTGTTCATCGTCAAGGATGCGGAGGAGCGCGGGCTACTTCTGCCCGGCGGCACTATAGTGGAAGGCACTGCGGGCAATACCGGTATCGGTCTGGCGCTGGTCGCTAATGCGCGCGGCTACAAGACGATCATCGTCATGCCGGAAACGCAGAGCAAGGAAAAAATGGATACGCTGCGCGCACTCGGCGCGGAGCTGGTGCTGGTGCCTGCCGCGCCCTATTCCAACCCTGGCCATTTCGTACATACCTCGCGCCGGATCGCGGAAGAGACGCCGGGCGCGGTCTGGGCCAACCAGTTCGACAACATCGCCAACCGCAAGGCTCATATCGTGGGAACGGCGGAGGAAATATGGGCGCAGATGGAGGGCCGCGTGGACGGCTTTACATGCGCGGCGGGGACCGGCGGCACTATCGCGGGCGTGGGCCTCGGCCTTAAGGCCAAGGATGAAGGCGTGACGATTGCGCTTTCGGACCCCTATGGCGCAGCGCTCTATAATTATTATGCCCACGGCGAGTTGAAGGCTGAGGGTTCATCCGTGGCTGAGGGGATCGGCCAAGGGCGCATCACCGGCAATCTCGATGGCGCGCCCATCGACACGCAGTTTCGGATTTCTGATGAGGAAGGGCTGTTCTGGGTGCGCCGGCTGCTGAGTGAGGAAGGGCTGTGCCTCGGGCTTTCCAGTGGCATAAACGTGGCGGGTGCGGTAGCACTGGGCAAGCATCTTGGACCGGGCAAACGTATTGTCACTATCCTCTGCGATACTGGGTTCCGGTATCTTTCCACCCTTTATAATGCTGAGTGGCTGGACGCGAAAGGGTTGACTGTGCTCCCCTGGCTCAGGCAGAAAGAAACAGCCTGACGCCGATGACCGGCCCTCAGGCATGTTGAGGCCCATGATCGAACCCTCGTCGCAGCACAAGGAAACCATGCAACGGATACGGACCGGTTTTACCGGGCTGCTGGGCGTAGTGTTGCTTATTGGTCTTGCCACTATCATCGTCGACACCGTGCGCAAGGACGATGCGGCGAATATGGACATAGCTGCGGCGACTAACGCGGCTAACACGGATGCGATCAACGGCGCCCCCAGCGAACCTCTGGCGGAGCTGGGCGTTGCGCCGCCGGCGGATGAGGATACGCAAGGCTCGGTCGTCGCCGATCTCAAGCCTGATCCGAACCTGAAAAAGCCTATGGATCGCTCGCCTGCTTCCGGGGCCAGTCCATCCCGATAAGTCGTCCTGCTGCCATGCGGCGCAAGGGCGTTAATCTGGGCATCGCCTCAGCAATATTTGCGCTGATGACGGGCACGGTGATCGCCGGGCTGCTGCCGCTCATCATGCCTTTGGGGTGGGCAGCGGGCGGAGTGCTCGATACCGGGCAGACGGCGCCCGAGCGCTGGTGGCTGGCAGGCGGGGCAGCGGTAGTGCTGTTCGCGCCGCTGTGCTGGCGCATGCAGGCGTGGGAACGGCTGTGGTGGCTAGCAGTGCTGATGCCCGGGCTGGCAGGCGCAGTGATGTTGTTTGGCTGGCGGGCGAGCCGCGATCAGCCGCATCCGAGGCTGGTGGAAGGGACGGCGGCGGCTATGGATGCGGGCGTTGGGTTGGTGACGGCCCTCCCGCTGTTCTGGGCCGAGGGCGCCCTGCCGGGGTTGACAGGTGCGCGTGGGCAGGTGCGTTCCCCTCTGATCGACCATCTTGGCGCAAGGCCGCTGGACAGGATCGACATCACTAGCCTGCGCGGTATTAGCGCACTGGTAATAGCGCAGCCGCGCCTGCTTCAACCCGCCGAGCTGGTAGCGCTGGATGACTGGCTTCGACGTGGCGGACGGGCGGTGATCTTTGCGGACCCTCTGTTGCTGTGGCCGAGCGCACTACCCTTGGGTGATCCCCGTCGTCCACCGCTCACCAGCTTGCTCGACCCGCTCATGGCACATTGGGGTTTGCGGTTGGAGCCAGTACTGCCGGGCGCGGATGGCGTGGATCGCCGGATGCTCGGCGCCGGGCATATGCTGATGCTTGCCGGAGCGTCGCGTTTCACTCGCATGGCGCAGAAAGAGGCTTCAACGCGCTGCGTTATGACCGAACAGGGCCTCATGGCGCTATGTCGTGTCGGGCAGGGCAGGGTAAGGCTCGTTGCGGACGCAGATCTGCTCGATGACAGGCTATGGTTGGCGGATCGGCGCTGGGCCGCGCGGAAGGAGGCCCATGCGGCGGATATTTTGCCGCTGCTCGATGGGTGGGTTGCTGATCCCCTGTCCGCGCCTATCCAGCCCGCACCCCGCCGAGTGACGAACGATGCGGCGCTGATCGCCGCCCTGCGGCTGGTGCTGCTTGCCGCTTTGGGCTGGGCAGGGCTGGGATGGTTCGGGCATCGACTGCTGCGCGCACATAAAGAGATGTAAACCCTCGCTCACACTGAAGAAGAACGAGTCATGAACGGACTGGGAGAGTAACAAAAAAACCGCGATTTTCGGTTAAAATAGACTAGTTTCCCACATTTTCCCAAAATTTCCCCTTTTCTCCCAACCCGACCCTTGATACACAATCCGCACTAGGGGCTGTTCATCCTGTGTGATTCCCGTAGCGGTGAGGCGTTCCCAATGCGCTTTTCCGTGCGGCGTCATGCGGCCTTGAACGGCGCAGATATTGGGGATTGGTCGCGCGTGGCCGAGGGCGTCATCTATTCAGGGCACGGTATCTGCACCGCGGACGGCAAGGGCCGGTTCGCCCTGCCCCTCGATATGCGCAAGGCAATCAAGCAAAGCAGCGGAGACACCAATCGGCTTTGCATCACCCTCCATCCCGAAAATGACTGCGCGCTGGGTTTCGGCCTGTCGCACAAGCACTGGCTGGAGAGCCAGATTCTCGCTGATCAGCAAGCCGCGCGAGAGCGGGGCGAGGCTTTCGACGATGAAGCCGCGCGCGAGAAATATTTTCCTGATCTCGAGGATCTCAACTTCGATGACGGTGGGCGCTTCTTCATGCCGGACGACATAAAATCGATGATGGGCTTTGGCGAGAGTGTGCTGTTTGTCGGCACGGGGCGCCATATCCAGATCTGGGCGCCGGAGAAATACCGCGCCTATCAGGGTCGCAGCCGCCGTGTTCTTCATGCGGTCGAGCAGTTTCTCGCCGGACAAGGTGCGGTGGCTGACAAATGATTTCCTCAGCTAGCCCCTCCGCAGACAGGCTCGTCGCGCCGCATATTCCGGTGCTGCTTGATGAGGTGCTGAGCGCTCTCTCGATCCAGCCGGGCGAAACGCATGTCGATGGCACTTATGGCGCGGGAGGCTATTCCAGTGCGATGGCGGATGCGGGCGCGCATGTTGTCGCGATAGACCGTGATCCTGACGCCATCGCTGAGGGCAGGGAACGGATCGCGCGTGAGGGTAGCGATATATCCCTGCTTGAAGGGCCGTTTTCCGCAATGGCTACACTTGTCGAACAGGCGGGCGCAGCGCGGGTAGGCGGCGTAGTGCTGGATATCGGCGTCTCCTCGATGCAGCTCGACCGGGCGGAGCGCGGCTTTTCCATTCAGGCGGACGGCCCGCTTGATATGCGGATGGCGCAGGCGGGCATGACCGCCGCCGATTTTCTGAACAGCGCGCCTGAGGAAGAGATTGCGGACGTACTCTATCGCTATGGCGAGGAGCCGCGCTCTCGCCGCGTTGCCCGTGCCATCGTCGCTGCGCGGCCGATTGCGCGAACGAGCGAGCTTGCGAGCGTGGTGCGCCGTGCGTTGGGCCATAAGCCCCATGACAAGAAGGACCCGGCCACGCGGGCCTTTCAGGCGATCCGCATCCACCTGAACGGCGAGCTGGACGAGCTGGAACGCGGGTTGGAGGCGGCGGAAGCGATCCTCGCGCCGGGTGGAAGGCTGGCGGTGGTTACCTTCCACAGCCTTGAGGACAGGATCGTTAAGCAATTCTTGCGCCGCCGCTCTGGCAGCGAGGCCGCAGGATCGCGCCATCGCCCGCTGGCGCAGCGCGCTGGTCGTTCCGCCTTCGCGAAGCCCGCCAAAGCCATTCGTCCTGGCGAGGCGGAGATCAGCCGCAATCCCCGTGCCCGTTCCGCCACCTTACGCAGCGCCATCCGCCTCGATGACGCGCGCGACACTCGTCAGGAGTCCGAAGAATGATAGCCGTCAAGCGTCTGCAAAGCCTGTTCTGGGTGCTGTTTGTGGCGCTGGGAGCACTGTCGGCCTATCTGGTGTCGCTGAAGGTGGCCACAGAGCGCAATGAACTGATGCGGGTGCGCACGCAGATCGCTTCTGCCCGGGCGGATATCCGCTATCTGGAAACAGAATTCAGCGCGCGCTCCAACATGCGCCAGCTTGAACAATGGGCGAGCCAGGATTTTCATTACTCCGCGCTTGGCGCGGACCGCTATCTGACCGACGAGCGCCAACTGGCTCAGCTTGATGGATTGCAGCCCAATGGACCGGATTATGCGCCCCAGCCGGTGTTGGTGGCAATGATCGAGCGCGGCGACCGTGCGGAACCGCAGAGACTCGAAACCGCCGAGGATAAGGCTGAGCAGGCGCCTGTGCGGGCGGTTAACCTTGCAGCCATGCGCTTGCCCGCCGAAACCTCAAACATCGTTCGTGTCATACCGACGCAGCAGCCGAAAGCCGCCAAAGCCGGTATGGAAGATATGGCCGGCGGCCAACCCTCCCGGCTGGCAAAAGCGGAGAAGGCGCGCAAAGCTGGGTCCGCTGTTGAACCTGCCGCGCGCAAGGCAGAGCGCATGGCGATGCTGGATGCGCAACTCCTTGATAGTCGCACTCTGGGCGAACTGGGCCGCAAGGCAGCTTCTGAAGGTGGGAGGAGCGCCCGCTAATGGCCACGATCGTCGTTCGGCATGACAGACCGCCAATGAGGCGCGAACGGCTGGACCTGACGGCTGTCGCCCATCAGCGATTGATGCTGATGCTGCTCTTGCTGGCCGCTGTGTCGGCATTACTGGTAATACGGCTGGCATGGATGGGTATTTCCTCGGGCAAGCAGGGCGAGCACAACGGTGCGCTGGCCGGGCTTCCTTCCCGTGCGGACATCGTGGACCGGAACGGCGTGCCGCTGGCGCGCATGATGGATGCCTATGCCATTTCTGTGCGCCCGGACAAGCTCATCAGCGATCCCGCCGAGCTGGCGCGCAAGCTGCATGAGATTTTCCCCGATGTGCCGCAAACCGAGTTTTACACCAAGCTGACCGGCAAAGGCTGGGCCTATTTGCGCCACCGCGCACTCCCCGAAGAAGTGAAGGCGGTCAATGCGCTGGGCGAGATTGGTATCGAGTTTCCGCGCGAGAAGGAACGCTTTTACCCTCAGAGCACCTTGGCCGCGCATCTGCTCGGCTTCGCGCCTGTCAAGGATGGGCAGAATTTCTCAGGCGGCATGGGGGTCGAGGCGGCATTCAACGAGCGGTTGATCGACCCCGCCCGACGGGGCGAACCGCTGGCGCTCTCGCTCGATGCCCGTGTGCAGGGCGCGCTCGAGAGCGAGCTGTATTCCGCCATGGTCGACCAGAAGGCCAAGGGTGCGACCGGTATTGTTCTCAATGCCAATACCGGGGAAGTGGTGGCGATGGCGTCTTTTCCGGTGTTCGATCCCAACAAGCTCGGCGCGGATGCGGACGCGCGCCGCAACAACGTGGTGCAGGCCCGCTATGAGCTGGGATCCACCTTCAAGCCCTTGTCGGTCGCGGCGGCTATGGATGCGGGCGTTGTTACCTCGATGGCCAAGACCTATGACGCTACGGCGCCGTTGCAGGTGGGTGGATACAAAATCAAGGACGATCATCCGCTTGGCCGCTGGCTCAACGTGCCGGAAACGCTGATCCATAGCTCCAATATCGTCACCGCGCGCATTGCGGACGAGATGGGTGCGGGGCCGATGCAGAAGCTCTATCGCGCGCTGGAGTTCGACCGAAGGCCCAGTATCGAATTAAAGGAGCGTTTCCCGTCGCTGTGGCCAGCAGACTGGGGCCGCATCACCAATATGACGGTCGCTTATGGGCATGGCATCGCCGTGACGCCACTGCATCTCGCCAGTGCCTATGCGGCTCTGGTCAACGGTGGTATCTGGCGCCCCGCAACGCTGATCAGGATCGAGGCTGATCAGGCGCCGCAGGGCCGCCGCGTGTTTTCCGCCGCCACCAGTGCGAGGATGCGCCAGTTGCTGCGTCTCATCGTGATGTATGGCACCGGCAGAACCGCGAACGCACCGGGCTATCGCATCGGCGGCAAGACTGGCACGGCGGAAAAACCCTCGGCGGGCGGATATGCCCACCACGCCAATATCACCACCTTCGCCGCCGCTTTCCCGATGGACAATCCGCAATATGTCATCCTCGCGATGATGGACGAGCCGCAGGGCAGCAGCAAATATCCCGGCGTGCGCACCGCCGCTTATACCTCGGCCCCGGTGGTGAAGCAGGTGGTGACGCGCATTGGCCCGATGCTGGGAATCTTGCCCGATCAGCGCCGCGATGTTGACATGTCCGAACTTATGCCGCTCCTGTCTCAAGACACAGGAGAAAACTGATGCGCCTGGATAGGCTCGCCGACGGTCTGGCGGGGAATGTGCCGGAAGTGGCAGTGACCGGCTTTGCGATCGACAACCGCAAGGTCGCGCCCGGCTGCGTGTTTGGCGCGTTCGAGGGCGCGCGGGTGAACGGCGAGGATTTTATCCCTCAGGCAGTGGCGGCGGGCGCGGTGGCGGTGGTGGCGCGGCCTGAAGCGAAAGTCGAGGGTGTTTTCCACGTTGAGAGCAATAACCCGCGCCGGCTGTTCGCACGCATGGCGGCGCAATTTTACGCCCCGTTTCCAGACACTTGCGTGGCAGTTACCGGCACAAATGGCAAAACCTCCACCGTCGAGCTGACGCGGCAGATCTGGCGCGCGCTGGGGCACAAGTCCGCCTCCATCGGCACTTTGGGCGTGACGACCTCGGTCGATCAGGTGTCGACCGGGCTGACCACGCCGGACATTGTGACGTTCCTGTCCAACATGGCGGGGCTGAAAAAGGAGGGCATCACCCACGCGGCATTCGAGGCATCGAGCCACGGCCTCGCGCAATATCGCACCGAGGGGTTGCCGGTGATTGCAGGCGCGTTTACCAACCTGTCGCGCGATCATCTCGATTATCATGGCGACATGGAAAGCTATTACGCGGCCAAGATGCGGCTGTTCGACGAGGTGATCGTCGATGACGGCGCGGCGGTGATCTGGGCGGATGACGCACGCTCCGCCGATGTGATCGCGCGGGCGAGCGCGCGCGGCCTGCGGCTCGTCACCGTCGGCGAGGGGGGCGAAACCTTGCGCCTCGTCAGCCGCGCGCCAACCGCGCTGGGGCAAAAGCTCGTCATCGCGGCTGATGGTGTGGAGCATAGCATAGATCTGCCGCTGATCGGCGCCTATCAGGCCGCGAATGTGCTGATTTCCGCCGGACTGGTGCTGGCTTGCGGAACGCCATGGGGGCAGATTATGCCGCATCTGTCGCGCCTTCAGCCGGTGCGCGGGCGGCTGGAGCGCGCGGTGCTGAACAAGACGGGCGCGCCGGTCTATGTCGATTATGCGCATACCCCCGATGGCTTGCGCGCGGCGATCGAAGCGCTGCGTCCGCATACCAAAGGCCGCCTGATCGTGCTGTTCGGCGCGGGCGGGGACAGGGATGCTGGCAAACGCCCGCTGATGGGCAAGGTAGCGGCTGAGCTGGCCGATCATGTGATCGTTACGGATGACAATCCCCGCTCAGAGGACCCGACCGTCATTCGCGCGGCAATCATGGCGGGCGCGCCGGGCGCGCAGGAGATCGGCGGTCGTCGCGCCGCCATCGCCGCCGCCATCGCGCAGGCAGGGCCGCAGGATATCGTGCTGCTCGCCGGTAAGGGGCATGAGCAGGGGCAGATTATCGGCGAGCGGGTGCTGCCGTTCGATGATGTCGAGGTCGCGCGGGAGTGTGCGCAATGAGCGCACCGGGCGGCGCGGACCCGCTCTGGACATCGGAAGAAATAGCGGCGGCAACGGGCGGGGTGGCTTCCACGCCTTTCGCGACCAGCGGCGTCGCGTTCGACAGCCGCGAGGTGGGGCCGGGTGATCTGTTCATCGCCTTGAAGGGCGAGGCGACTGACGGGCATAACTTTCTCGACAAGGCGTTTGCGGCGGGCGCGGCAGGCGCGATCGTGGCACATCCCATCGTGCAGCCGCATGTGCTGGTGGCCGACACCGAGCAAGCGCTTAATGCGCTGGGCCGGGCGGCGCGCGCGCGGATGCACGGCAAGGTGATCGGCGTGACCGGCTCGGTTGGCAAGACCAGCACCAAGGAGGCGCTGTTTGCCGCGTTGGAGCGGGGGCTGCGCGGGCGGACGCATCGCTCGGTCAAGAGCTACAACAATCATGTCGGGGTGCCGCTCTCTCTGGCGCGGATGCCGCGCGATACCGCGTTCGGCGTGTTCGAGATGGGCATGAACCACGCAGGCGAGCTGGCGGCGCTGACGCGGCTGGTGCGGCCGCATGTCGCGATCATCACCGCTATCGCGCCCGCGCACATCGAATTTTTCGGCACCGAAGAGGCGATCGCCCACGCCAAGGCGGAAATCTTCGAGGGACTGGAAGCCGGCGGCCTTGCGATCATCCCCTATGACAGCCCGCATCGCGAGCTGCTGGTGCGGGCGGCGGAAGCGCAGGGTGCCTGCGTCCTCACCTTCGGTCTGAAGCAGGGCGCGGATGTGCGCGCGGCGGAGGCTGTGCCAGCGGCGAGTGGCGGCACCCTGGTGGCGGCGACCATGCCGGGGGTGGAGCTGTGCTATACGGTGGCGACACCGGGCGATCATAATGTGGCGAATTCGCTCGCCATCATGGCGGCGGTGGAGGCGGTGGGCGGCGATCTCGCGGCGGCGGGCCTCGCGCTCGCCGAGATGCCAGGATTGGCGGGCCGGGGCGCGCGGCATCAGGTGCAGGCGGAAGGCGGCGCGGCGCTGCTGATCGACGAAAGCTATAACGCCAACCCGCTCTCCATGGCGGCGACCATCCGGCAACTGGGACGAGAGCAGGCGCAGCGGCGCATGGTCGTGCTGGGCGCGATGAAGGAACTGGGCGACCAGACCAGCGCCCTGCATGCCGGGCTGGCGGAGCCGATCGAGCAGGCGGCGGTCGATTACGCCCTGCTGGTGGGTGAGGAAATGGCCCCGTTGGCGGCAAGGCTTGAAGGCAGGCTGGCTTTGGCGCATGTGGCGGATACGGAGGCGGCGTTGGCGGCTGTGCATGACACCATGCGCGCAGGCGACGCGATCCTCGTCAAAGGCTCCAACAGTGTCGGCCTGTCGCGGTTGGTGGCGGCATTGGTGGGCGGAGGAAGATAAGAATGCTCTATTGGCTGGCCCAACAGCTTGATTTCCCCGGTGTGTTGAACCTCGTGCGCTATCTCAGCTTTCGCGCGGGGGCGGCGGTGGCGACGGCGCTGTTCCTCGGCCTGCTCATCGGACCGCGCTTCATCGGCTGGCTGCGGGTGCGGCAGGGCAAGGGCCAGCCGATCCGCGAGGACGGGCCGCAAAGCCACTTCGCCAAGAAGGGCACCCCGACGATGGGCGGGTTGATGATCCTCACCGCGCTGATGCTGTCGGTGTTGCTGTGGATGAATCTGTCGTCGCCCTATGTCTGGGCCTGCCTCGCGGTGACGATGGGTTTTGGCGCGATCGGCTTTCTCGACGATTATGACAAGGTGACCAAGGCGAGCCACAAGGGCCTTTCCGGCAAGATGCGGCTGTTGGCCGAGTTCATCATCGCAGGGATTGCGGCGATGCTGATCGTCCAGCACAACGGCACCGCGCTCTATGTCCCATTCTGGAACGGTCCCGCGATCGATCTGGGGCCGTTTTATTATGTCTTTGCCGCCTTCGTGATCGTATCCTTCGGCAATGCGGTCAACCTCACAGACGGGCTGGACGGGCTGGCGACGATGCCGGTGGTAATCGCGTGCATGGCGTTTACCGCGATCACCTATCTCGCCGGGCGCGCGGACTTCGCCAACTATCTCGGTATCCCTCATGTGCCGGGCGCGGGCGACCTCGTGATCCTTACCGGCGCGATGATCGGCGCGGGGCTGGCATTCCTGTGGTTCAACGCGCCGCCCGCCGCCGTGTTCATGGGCGATACCGGCAGCCTCGCGCTGGGCGGCACCATTGGCGTGATCGCGGTGGTGAGCCATCACGAGATCGTGCTCGGCATCATTGGTGGGCTGTTCGTGGTGGAAGCGCTCTCGGTCATCATTCAGGTGTTCTTCTACAAGCGCACCGGCAAGCGCGTATTCAAAATGGCGCCGATCCATCATCATTTCGAGCAGCTCGGCTGGCCGGAGACGACCGTGGTGATCCGCTTCTGGATCGTATCGTTCGTGCTGGCGCTGGCGGGCCTCGCCACGCTGAAGCTGCGATAGGGCGCGCGCGTGGGGATCGTTTCTTCCGTCTTTGCGGGCAAACGCTATGCGGTGCTGGGGCTGGCGCGCTCGGGCCTGGCGACGGTCGAGTGCCTGCATGCCAGCGGCGCGCAAGTGCTGGCGTGGGACAGCCGCGACGATGCGCGCGAGGCGGTGCTGGGCAAGGCGGAGATTGCCGATCCGCTGATGATCGACCTTGTCGGCTATGACGGCGTGGTGGTGTCTCCCGGCGTGCCCTTGAACAGGCATCCGATTACGGATCATGCGAAAACCTGCGGCGTGCCGGTGATCGGCGATATAGAGCTGTTCGCGCTGGCACGGCCCAGCTTGCCGCCGCACAAGGTGGTCGGCATTACCGGCACCAACGGCAAATCGACCACCACGGCGCTCATCCACCATATTATCGAGATGGCGGGCATCCCCTCTCGCATGGGCGGCAATATCGGCCTGCCGATATTGGGGCAGGAGCCTCTGCCAGCGGGCGGCGTCTATGTGCTGGAGCTGTCGAGCTATCAGATCGACCTCACCTACAGCCTCGATTGCGACGTGGCGGTGCTGCTCAACATCACACCGGATCATCTGGATCGTTACGATGGTTTCGATGGCTATTGCGCGTCCAAGGCGCGCGTGTTTGAAATGCAGACACCGGGGCATACGGCGGTCATAGCGCTGGATGATGCAAATACGCAGGCGATTGCCGCTGGTGTGGCGCGGGTGACGGGCGTGCATGCCACCGATGTATCCGCCGCCGATCAGGCGCGCTGGCCCGCGTTGCAAGGACCGCACAACGCGCAGAATGTCGCGGTGGCGCGCGCCGTTGCGCAGGCGCTGGGCATAGATGGCGCCACGATCGAGCAAGCCTTGCGCACCTACGCCGCGCTGCCGCACCGGATGCAGCGGGTGGCGGAGCGTAATGGCGTGCTGTGGATCAACGACAGCAAGGCGACCAACGCCGCGTCCACCGCCCCTGCGCTGGGCGCATGGCCGCCGATCAATGGCGAGCCGCGCATCCACTGGATCGTCGGCGGCCTCGCCAAGGCCGATCATCTGGACGAGTGCATGCCCTATTATCCCAACATCAAGGCCGCCTACACCATCGGCGAGGCTGGGCATAAATATGCCGAGCTGCTGAAGGATCACATGCCGGTCGATGACAGCGAAATGCTGTCCGCCGCTGTCCGCCGTGCCGCGCGAGTGGCGGAGCCGGGCGACATTGTGTTGCTGTCCCCCGCCTGCGCGAGTTTCGACCAGTTCCGCGATTATGAAGCGCGCGGCGAGGCGTTTGTCGCCGCCGTCGCCGCGTTGGACCAGAGCGAGGCGGCCGCTGATGCGTGAGAGCCGCCCCCGCCGCGCCCTGTTTCGCCCCGGCGAGATGATGCGCGATTTCCGCAGCCGCACCGTGCCCCGCGAGCGCACGGCGCTGGCCGAATGGTTCTGGGAGATCGACCGCGTATTGCTTTCGCTGATCGTCGTGCTGATCGCTATCGGGCTGGTGGCGGTGGCGGCGGCCTCGCCCGTGGCGGCGATAGATCGCTCGACCAGCCAGGTGAGCGTCGATCCTCTGGTCTATTTCTATCGCCAGCTATTGTGGGTGGGGCTGGGTGTGCCGCTGATGCTGGGTATTTCGATGATGCAGCGGGATCAGGCCCGGCGTCTGGCGATTGCGCTTGGCACTGTGTTTCTGTTTGCGTTGCTGCTGGTGCCGGTGCTGGGCAGCAGCGTCAACGGCGCGAAACGCTGGATCGAGCTGCCCGGCATGCGCTTTCAGCCATCGGAATTCCTAAAGCCCGCTTATGTGGTGACAATGGCGTGGCTGCTGTCGCTCCGGGAGCGGGACGCGGCGCTGCCTGTCATTCCGCTCACGGGGGCGATCACGGGCGTGATCGGCCTGCTCTTGATGCAGCAGCCGGATTTTGGCCAGACCGTGCTGTTTTGCGCCTGCTGGGGCGCGCTGCTGTTGCTGACCGGGGTTTCCTGGCGCGTTATCGGGGTGATGACCGGCGCGGCCCTGGGCGCGATCGTCGCGGTCTATCTGTTTTACGAGAACGGGCGGCAGCGCATCAATGATTTCCTCGGGCTGGGCATACTCGAGGATACCGGGCCGGATCAGGTGGAGCTGGCGCACCGGACCATTACCAACGGCGGCTTCGGCGGGGTTGGTCCGGGATTGGGGCAAGCCAAGTTCCGCCTGCCCGAAGCGCATACGGACTATATATTCTCGGTGATCGGAGAGGAGTTCGGCCTGATATCCTGCATCGCGGTGGCTTTGGTCTATCTTGCCATCATCATGCGGGTGCTGATGCGCCTGCTCGATGAGGACAATCTGTTCGTCCTGCTCGCCGCTGCCGGGCTTACCGTCCAGTTCGGCTGCCAGGCGATTATCAACATGGGGGTCAATGCCCAAATTTTTCCATCGAAGGGCATGACACTCCCCTTTATCAGCTACGGCGGCTCCTCTATGCTGGCGCTGTGTATCGGCGTGGGGCTGCTACTGGCCTTCACCAGGCGCAATCCCTATCTGGACGGCAAGCCCCGCGCGACCAAATGGAGTGGCCGATGAGCATTACCCGTCACTTCGTGCTCGCTGCCGGCGGGACCGGGGGGCACATGATCCCCGCGCATGCCGTGGCGGAGGAGCTGATGGCGCGTGGCCATCATGTCGCTTTGGTGACCGACGAGCGCGGTGCGAAGATCCCCGGCATATTCGAAAAGGCGGCGGTGCATGTGCTGCCTGCCGGGCGGATGCAGGGCGGGCCGCTGGGCTGGCTGAAAGGTTTGAAGGGCATCCGCGACGGGCGCGACATGGCGCGGCGGATGTATGATAATTTCCGGCCTTCCGTGGTCTGCGGCTTTGGCGGCTATCCCGCTCTGCCCGCGCTGCTCGCGGCGATCAAGGATGATATCCCGACCGTGCTGCATGAGCAGAACGCGGTGCTGGGCCGGGTCAACCGCCTGCTCGCCCGCAAGGTCAATGCCATCGCCACCGCCTATCCGCATGTGGAACGGCTGAAGGACAAGTTCGACCACAAGGTGCATCTGGTAGGCAATCCGGTGCGCGAGGAAGTGCTCAGCCTGAGGGACGAGGAGTTTCCGGCGCTGACTGACGAGAGCGTGTTTCGCCTGCTCGTCACCGGCGGCAGTCAGGGCGCGAGCATCCTGTCCGATGTGGTGCCCGAGGGGCTGTCGATGCTGCCCATCTCGCTGCGCAGGCGCCTGCAAGTGACCCAGCAATGCCGCGCCAATGACATCGAGCGGGTGCGCGCTACCTATGCCGAGCTGGAGATACCGGCGGACCTTGCGACCTATATCACCGACATGCCCGAAAAGCTCAGTTGGTCGCATCTCGTCATCGCCCGCGCTGGCGCATCGACGCTGGCCGAACTGACGGTCGCCGGGCGACCCGCGATCCTCGTGCCGTTGCCGTCCGCGATGGACGATCACCAGACCGCCAATGTGCGCGAGCTGGTGGAGGCGGGCGGCGCGCGCGCGATCCCGCAGGCGCACTTCACGCCGGTCGAACTCGCCAAGCAGATGCAGAAAATGGCGATGGAGCCGGGCGCGCTGCAAAATGCGGCGAAGCGCGCATGGAATTGTGGCCGTCCCTATGCCGCGCGGGATATGGCCGATCTGCTGGAATCGATAGGAAGTGCTCCGCTGATGAATGACCCGTTGCCTGTCAAACCGTTTATCGCCTCGCCGTCTGCGCTCAACCTCGGCGGGGCGGCGGCATGAGGGGAGTCGAGACGGACATCGGCACGATCCACTTCATCGGCATCGGCGGCATCGGCATGTCCGGCATTGCCGAAGTGATGTGCAATCTGGGCTATAGTGTGCAGGGGTCTGACGTGGCCGAGGGCTATGTGGTCGAAGGCCTGCGCAAGAAGGGCATCAAGGTAATGATTGGCCACAAGGCCGAAAATCTGGGCGATGCGGCGGTGGTGGTGACATCCACCGCGATCAAGCGCGGTAACCCAGAGGTGGAACTGGCTCTCGAAAAGCGCGTGCCGGTGATCCGCCGCGCGGAGATGCTGGCCGAACTGATGCGTTTGAAATCCACTGTCGCGGTGGCGGGCACGCATGGCAAGACCACGACGACCAGCATGATTGCCGCGCTGCTCGACGCGGGCGGGGTGGACCCGACGGTCATCAACGGCGGCATCATCAACGCCTATGGCTCCAACGCGCGATTGGGTTCGTCCGAATGGATGGTGGTCGAGGCCGATGAGAGCGACGGCAGCTTCCTGCGCCTCGATGGCACCATCGCTGTGGTCACGAACATCGACCCTGAACATCTCGATCATTATGGCGATTTCGAGAGCGTAAAGGACGCGTTCGTCGAGTTTGTCGAGAATGTGCCTTTCTATGGCGCGGCTCTGCTGTGCCTCGATCACCCCGAGGTGCAGGCGATTTTGCCGCGTGTACAGGATCGGCGCATCGTCACTTATGGGTTCAGCGCCCAGGCGGACATTCGTGGCGAGCATGTGCAGCCGGTGCCGGGTGGCAACCGCTTTGACGTGCAGGTGCGCGAGCGTGATGGCTCTGTGCGCCGGATCGAGGGGATCGAGCTGCCGATGCCGGGACGGCACAATGTGCTGAACGCGATGGCGGCGATTGGCGTCGCGTTGCACATGGGCATTGCCGACGAGACGATCCGCACCGGCTTTGCCAAGTTCGGCGGGGTCAAACGGCGCTTTACCAAGGTGGGCGAGATTGCAGTCGCGGGCGGCGTGGCGACGGTGATTGATGATTATGGCCACCACCCGGTCGAGATCAAGGCGGTGCTGGCCGCTGCTCGCGAAGGCGCGATAGGGCGCGTAATCGCCGTGGTGCAGCCGCATCGCTACACCCGGCTGCACGACCTGATGGACGAGTTTCAACAGGCGTTCAACGATGCGGACATCGTTTATGCCGCGCCGGTCTATGCGGCGGGCGAGCCGCCGATTGCGGGCGTGGACAGCGCGGCGCTGGTCGCGGGATTGAAGCGGCGGGGCCATCGTGCAGCGGCGGAAGTGGCTGGCGCGGAAGATTTGGCACAGGTGATCGCGGCGGATGTGCGCGCGGACGACATGATCGTCTGCCTCGGCGCGGGTGACATCACCAAATGGGCGGCGGGATTGGCGGCGGCGGTTTCGGCTGAGCTGGAGACGCAGGCTGCATGAACGCGACCGCGCGCCAGCACAGTGACGTCATGACGCTTCCCAAAGTGCGCGGCAAGCTGACCGCCGACGCGCCGCTCGCGCCGCTGGTATGGTTCAAGAGCGGTGGCAATGCGCAATGGCTGTTCGAGCCGGAGGATGTCACGGATTTGCAGGTGTTGCTATCGGCGCTCGATCCCGCGATCCCGGTGATGGCGCTGGGGTTGGGCAGCAACCTTATCGTGCGCGATGGCGGGGTGCCGGGCGTGGTGGTTCGGCTGGGTAAGGCATGCGGCAAGGTCGAGGCAGTCGCGCCGCTCACCTTGCGTTGCGGCGGTGGGGCGAGCGGTATCGCGGTGTCGTCCGCCGCGCGGGACAATGGCATCCAGGGTCTGGAGTTTCTGCGTTCGATCCCCGGCACGGTCGGCGGGTTCGTGCGCATGAATGGCGGCGCCTATGGCCGCGAGGTGAAGGACATTCTGGTCGAGGCGCAGGTGGTGCTGCGCTCCGGCGAACTGGTGCGCATGAGCACCGCCGACCTGCACTATAGCTATCGCCATTCGGAGCTGCCGGATGGGGCGATTGTTGTCGCGGCGACCTTTCGGTGCGAGGCGGGCGAGAGCGACGCGATTCAGGCGGAGATGGACCGGATCGCGGCCGAGCGCGAGGCAAGCCAGCCGTTGCGCAGCAAGACGGGCGGCTCGACCTTCAAGAACCCGGATGGACACAAGGCATGGCAGCTTGTGGATGAAGCCGGGTGCCGGGGCCTGCAAATTGGCGGCGCGCAGGTGAGCGAGAAGCACACCAATTTCCTGATCAACACCGGCGATGCGACCAGCGCGGAGATCGAGGCGCTGGGCGAGGAAGTGCGGCGGCGGGTTCAGCAGAAGAGCGGCGTGGACCTGCACTGGGAGATTCAGCGTATGGGTGATCATGCCGCCGATGCCCACTCCCGGCCCCTCCCGCAGAGGGGAGGGGAGGCATGAGCGGCCCCTGGCATGTCGCCGTCTTGATGGGTGGCTGGTCGGCGGAGCGCTCCGTCTCGCTCTCATCCGGCGAGGGCGTGGCGAAGGCGCTGGAAGAGCGCGGCCACACAGTCACCCGCATCGATATGGGCCGCGACGTTGCGCAGCGGCTGGCAGAGGCTGCGCCCGACGTGGTGTTCAACGCGCTGCATGGCGTGCCGGGCGAGGATGGCACCGTGCAGGGCATGATGGACCTGATGGGCCTGAAATACACGCATTCCGGCCTCGCCACCTCGGTTAACGCGATCGACAAGCAGCTCACCAAACAGGCGCTGGTGCCGCATGGCATCCCGATGCCCGGCGGGCACATCATCGACAGCGAAAGCCTTTACGCAGGCGACCCGTTGCCGCGCCCCTATGTGCTGAAGCCCGTGAACGAGGGCAGCTCGGTCGGCGTTGCGATCGTTACGGCGGAGAGCAATTTCGGCAGCCCCATCGCGCGAGACAGCGAAGGGCCGTGGAAGCATTTCAAGGCGTTGCTGGCCGAGCCGTATATTCGCGGGCGGGAGCTGACCACGGCGGTGCTGGGGCACGAGGCGCTGCTGGTGACCGAGCTGCGCCCCAAATCCGGCTTCTACGATTTCGACGCCAAATATACCGATGGCATGACCGAGCATGTCTGCCCCGCCGACATACCGGACGCAATAGCGCAGGCCTGCAAGGACATTGCGTTGAAGGCGCACCGCCTGCTGGGGTGCAAAGGCACCTCGCGCTCCGACTTTCGCTGGGACGACGAACGGGGCGTTGCTGGCCTCTATCTGCTGGAAGTCAATACCCAGCCGGGGATGACGCCGCTCAGCCTCGTGCCCGAACAGGCGGCGAAGCTGGGCATCGGCTATGCAGAGCTGGTCGAGCGCATCATCGAGGAGGCGTTGTGAAAGGCGAACGCATCCGCCGGGGCGGCACCTCCAACCGCCTGTCCGTCAAAGACGCGCCCCGCGCCGCGCGGCAGGTGAAAAAGGCGGCAGGAAAATCGGCGATCGGCCGCTCGCTGGCCCGGCTGCCGATCAGCCCTGAGGCAATGCAGCGCGGCATGACATGGGGGATCGTCGCGCTTTGCCTGGCTGCGCTCTGGGGCGGGGCGAGCTTCTTTGGCCTGCCCGGCATGGCGCGGATGGAACTGGCGGAAATTGCCGCCCATGGCGGTTATGAGGTCGCCAAGGTCGAGGTGCATGGCACCCGACGCATGGATGCGAAATCGGTCTATGATATCGCGCTGGGGCAGGTGGACCGCTCGATGCTGAATGTCGAGCTGGCCGATGTGCGGGCGCAGATCGTGCGCCTACCCTGGGTGGCGGATGCGCGGGTGTCGCGCCGCCTGCCCGATACGCTGGTGGTGGATATTGTCGAGCGCACGCCTGCCGCCGTGTGGCAACATCAGGGTAATCTTGCCCTGATCGACAGCTCTGGCGTGGTGCTGGAGGCGGTGTCTACGCAAGCGATGCCCGATCTGCCCCTGCTGGTGGGCGAGGCGGCCAATCTGCAAGCGGAGCGCCTGTCGCGCCTGATGGAAGCCGCGCCCGCTTTGAAATCCCTGTTGGCGGGCGCGAACTGGGTCGGCAACCGCCGGTGGGATCTGCGCTTTCAGTCCGGCGAGACGCTGGCCCTGCCCGAGGGGGATGCGCAGGCGGCTTCGGCGCTGGTGAACTTTGCGCGGCTGGATGGCGTCAATCATCTTCTCGGGCGTGGGGTGACCCGCTTCGACATGCGCGATCCCGCCAGGATGGTGCTGCGCATGCCCGAAGGGCGCGCCGCCCCCGCCAAGGGTGCTGACAATGCCGCAGCGCCGGCGCACGGCGACAGCACCACCGAGGCCAAGAAGCCCAAAGCCGCGCTGCCGCAAGCGCTCGCCAGCAGGGAGCAGGGCTAGGCCCTGAATTGACCATGGCGGCTCCCGGCAAGCGCACCCTCATCACTGTGGTCGATATTGGCTCGTGGAAGATTTCCGCGCTGATCGCTGCCGTCAACGAGGCGGGCGAGCTGGAGGTGCTCGGCACCGGCCAGCGCGAGAGCCGGGGCGTGCGGCGCGGGTTCATCGCGGATATGGAGCGCACCGAGGTAGCCATCCGGGAAACCGTGGAGCAGGCCGAACGGGTCGCGGGCAGCAATATCGAGGATGTGTGGGTCGGCTTTTCCGGCGGCAATCTGGTCAGCGATGTCGTTTCGGTCGAGCGGGTGCTGGGCGGATACCGGGTCGAGCAGTCCGACATCGACGATCTGCTCGATCTCGCGCGGGACAGCATCAACCCCGCCGGCAAGGTGGTGCTCCATGCCCAGCCCGCGTGCTACACGATCAACGGCAATGAAGGGGTGCGCAAGCCGGAGGGCATGCACGCGGACCGGCTCGGTGTCGATATTCATGTGGTGATGGCCGATGGCGCGCCGCTCGCCAATATGGAGGCCTGCGTGCGCGGCGCCTATCTCAATGTGCAGTCGATCGTCGCGGCGCCCATGGCGACCGGCATGGCCTGCCTGAGCGAGGAAGAGCGTGATCTTGGTGTGGCGCTGGTCGAGCTGGGCGCGGGCATGACCAATGTGTCGGTCTATGCGGGCGGGGTGCTGCTTGGCATGTACAGCATCCCGATGGGCGCATCTGACATCACCGACGACATCGCGTCCGCTTTCGGTATTCGCCGCAGCCAGGCGGAGCGGGTGAAGTGCTTCTACGGCTCCGCGATGCAGAACCCGCGCGATTTCAGGGAGATGATCGAGATCGTCCCCAATGTGGCGGAGGGTGAGCGCTCGGACGGCGGCAAGATCACGCGCGCGGCGCTCGTCTCGGTTATTTGCGAACGGCTGGACCAGATTCTCTCCCGCGTCAACGAGGCGTTGACCCAGCTCGGTTTTGGCAAGCCGGCCGGGCGGCAGGTGGTGCTGACCGGCGGCGGCGCGGAAATGAAGGCCGTTGCGGACTATGCGCAGGGAGCGCTGGGCCGAACGGTGCGCATCGCGCGGCCGCGTGGCCTTGTCGCGCTGCCCGAAGCGCATGCCGGTCCTGCCTTCGCGACTTTGGTGGGTCTGGCGCTCTATGGCCATATGAAGCCGCTCGAAATTGGCGGGCCGGGCAGTGCGGGTCCGCGCAAGGGCGCGGGCGACGGAAAAGGGGGCTGGTGGCAGCGACTTACGCATGCCCTGAAGAAGAATTATTGAAGATCGCGCCCGAAGCGGATGGCAGGACATAAAAATTGGTTAAAAAGAGGGTGAATTGCTGCTCCATCTCGTGCATGAAGTGAAATGAGACATCGTTCCGCGTCGTGTGGGAACGCATTTAGGATTTAGGGTTGGGGAAAGGCCCAGGGAGCAAGCATATGAGCATCGAAATCGGACCGCCACTCGTGGATGAACTGAAGCCACGCATCAGCGTGATCGGCGTGGGTGGCGCAGGCGGTAACGCCATCGCCAACATGATCGCGGCGCAGGTCGAGGGGGTCGATTTCATCGTCGCCAATACGGACGCGCAAGCGCTCAACGCCTCACCAGCCGAGCGGCGCATCCAGCTTGGCCCGCGCATCACCGAAGGGCTGGGCGCAGGCTCCCGCCCCGAGATCGGCCGCGCGGCGGCTGAGGAGACGATCCTCTCGGTCGAGCAGGCGCTGGAAGGCGCGCATATGGTGTTCATCGCGGCGGGCATGGGCGGCGGCACCGGCACCGGCGCTGCCCCAGTCATCGCCAAGACCGCGCGCGAAAAGGGCATCCTCACTGTCGGCGTCGTCACCAAGCCGTTCACATTTGAGGGGACACGCCGCGCCCGGTCCGCCGAGATGGGGATCGAGGAGCTGCAAAAGCATGTCGATACGCTGATCGTCATCCCCAACCAGAATCTGTTCCTCGTCGCCAACCCCAATACCACCTTCAAGGAAGCCTTCCAGATGGCGGACGAGGTGCTCCAACAAGGTGTGCGCGGCATCACCGACCTGATGGTCATGCCTGGCCTCATCAACCTCGATTTTGCCGACGTGCGCTCCGTGATGGGCGAGATGGGCAAGGCGATGATGGGCACCGGCGAGGCCGAGGGCGACGGGCGCGCGCTCGCCGCCGCCGAAAAGGCGATCGCCAACCCGCTGCTCGATGGGGTCAGCATGAAGGGCGCGAAGGGGGTCATCGTCTCGATCACCGGCGGCGAGGACATGCGCCTGATGGAGGTCGACGAAGCGGCCAACCATATCCGCGAGCTGGTGGACCCGGATGCGAACATCATCTGGGGATCGGCGTTCAACGACAATTTGAACGGCAAGATCCGCGTGTCCGTCGTCGCGACGGGGATCGATAGCGATGGCGCTGCTGCGGCTACGCAACCGTTCAGTTTCTCCAGCACCAGCCGTCCGCAATCCGCAAGCTCCGTGACGCCGTCGGCCGAACCTGCCGCCGAAGCATCGGCTGCTCCGCGCATGTTCAGCGCGCCTGCCGAGGCAGCGCCCAGCGAGGAAGTGATGGACCTCGCGCAGGCGGACGTGATCGAGGAAGTGGAGGCCGAGGTGGTCGAAGCGGACCCGGTCCCGCCCGTGGCACAGGCTACACCGGTTGCCCGGTTTGATGATATCGACGGCAACGACGAGCTGCTGCTGGGCAGCGAAGCGCAGGTGCAGCCTGTCGCCGCCACACCGGCGCCGGCCGCGCCCGCCGCCAAGCCTTCAGGAGGCACCTTGTTCGAGCGGATGTCAGGCCTGTCACGCGGGCTGGGCAGAGGCTCTAGCGCTGACGATGACGACGACGATGATGGCGGCCCGCCGGTGACGAAATTCCCGCAGTTTCTTAATCGGCAGGGAAATCAGTAAGATAAGCCCCTTTCTGAAACCGTGATTACAATGCTTTTCCGGGATGTTCGATGAGGCCGGTTATCATGTTGCGATCCTTGCTTCCGGCGGCAACCGGCCTGCTGTGGGCTATGGCATTGCCGGGCAGCGCGCTGGCGCAATCTGCCGCGCCGTCATCGCAGTTGCAGTTGCAGCCCACCGACGCGGGCACGGCGCTGGCCAGTGCGATGACGCGGCTGGCGGCCAGCCCGCGCGACATCGATGCGCTGGTGCGGGCGGGCGAAGCGTCTCTGCAACTGGAGGACCCGCGTTCGGCGCTGGGGTTTTTCGGCCGGGCGGATGATGTGGCGCCCGATAATGGCCGGGTGAAGGCGGGGTTGGGCCGGGCGATGCTCCAGCTCGACCAGGTCGGCGATGGCCTGCGGTTGATGGAGCTGGCGGGCAATCTCGGCTACAGCGATTTTGGCCTGCTGGCGGATCGCGGCCTGGCGCGTGATCTTGCCGCCAATCAGACGGGCGCACAAGCGGACTATGCGGCGGCGCTGCGCCTTCAGCCCAATGATCAGAAAGTTATCCGGCGGCAGGCGGTGTCATACGGCATAGCGGGCGAGCTCGATCTGGCGGAAAAGACGATCCAGCCGCTGCTTTACAAGAGCGACCGCGCGGCGTGGCGGGACAAGGCGTTTATTCTCGCCATGAATGGGCGGACGAGCGAGGCCGTCAGTATCTCCAATCAGGTGATGCCAGCGCAGCTCGCCA
>JAGNYO010000081.1 GCA_017984895.1 Sphingobium sp.
GGCCATGCGTTTTCGTATGAAGTTGCATGGACTGGGACGATCTTCGCACATTCCTCGCCATTGCCCGGCACGGGACACTGTCTGCTGCGGCACGTGCGCTCGGAGTGACGCAGCCGACGATGGGGCGCCGGCTCACTGCGATGGAGTCACGGACGGGTGCGCGGTTGCTGCAGCGCCTGCCCGGTGGCTATGCGTTGACTCCCCTTGGAGAGACTGTGCTGGGCAACGCCGAACGCGTGGAAGCAGAGGTCCTGGCCGCCGAACGCACCATCACCGGCAAGGACGTGGCGCTCGAAGGCCTAGTCAGGCTGACCACGGTCGACACGCTTGCAGCGCGGATCGTCACCCCGGCGCTCGTTGCCCTGCAAGCCAAGCATCCGGGCATCGTTGTCGAACTGGTTCCCGACACGCGTTCGCTCAGCCTGTCCAAGCGGGAGGCCGATATCGCGCTGCGCATGTCTCGCTTCGAGGGGAACGAAGTGGTAGCCCGACGCGTCGGCGCGCTCGCCATGGGACTGTACTCAGCCCCGGATATGGCCCGGCCCATTGAGGAGGGGCAAGCCCGCCTCGTAACGGTGCTCGACGATCAGGCGCATTTGCCGGAGGCCAAATGGCTGCGGGATGCCTTCCCCGATGCGCTTATCGGTTTTCGCTCCAACAGCCGCGAAGTGCAGGTTCACGCGACTCTTGCAGGGGCCGGGGTTGCGGCGCTCGCCCGCTATCGTGCCGATGGGGAGCCCGGGCTAATTCGCCTGTACCCCGACAGACCTGACCTTGTTCGAGACATCTGGATAGGTGTGCATGTGGACATGCGCCACATGCCGAGAGTGCGGGCAGTGACCGATACAGTTGTCGAAGCACTGCGGAAAAACGCCGCGATTCTCAATCCGGGTCACTGAACCCTAGGTGTTGATAGAGCAAGACAGGCTCGAGCACACGCTGGAGCCAGCTTTTCGTCGCAATACCTTGATCAACCGTCGCCGGATCCGCTGCTACCTAGAGAGCTACCTAGCGATCTGCGAGCGGAAATCCGGTTGGCCCAAGGGCCATTTAATACGTTGAAATATATGGAGAAATTGGTGGACGCACTTGGGCTCGAACCAAGGACCCGCTGATTAAGAGTCAGCTGCTCTACCAACTGAGCTATGCGTCCACAAGCGGCTGAGGAAACCGCTGACTGGCGGCTTCATGCTGCTGAGGCGGGGCCGGTAGCATGAGGAAACAGGCTTTGCAAAGGAAAACTGCTGTTGATGATCCTCACGATATGGCCTGGGATTTTCAAATAGTATGGACGTGGGCAAGGCGCTAGGTGCGGTCCTAGCTCAATTAGCGGATTTGGTAACATCTACCTTTTCAACCCATTCGGGGTAGAAGCTCGGTTCGCGGTTGGACCAGCCGATCGCTGTCGCCGCCGCCTCGCTGATGGATTGCAGCAGGGCGCGCCGCTTGTCTGGATGTAGATTGGGCAGGCTGGCAGCGGCGCAAAAGGCTCCGGGCAGCCACGGACGTGCCCCCGCACCCAGCAGGCGCTCGTATAGAAACCGATACGCCGAGAAACTCGACAGACGATCCTGCCCCAAATCGAATGCGGAAATCGTAATCAGCGGAGCCATGAACGGCTCCATCTGCTCCAGCCCGCTATCATCCGGCACAATAGTGCGCAGTTCCTGGATGCGCTCATAAATGCGGGATTGGGCGCGGATGCTTGCGGCTTCTACTATGTCCCGGCACCACAGATCCATCGCATCGGCGCGGTGGAAGGCGACATCGAGCGAGCGGCGGATATAGCGCTGGGTCGCGGCAGGAAAGCTCGCGAATTCACGCATCTCCGCGAGGGTTATTGTGCCGTCGGTTGGCTTGCCATTCATGCCCATCTGTCTCTACCTCCGAACCTTCCCAACTCGGACAGACCCGCTTATGCGCTCCAAGCGGTTAGCAAACGCTTAAGCATAGGTTGTCTGATATTCATATCTGCGTGGCAGCGCGACGCAACCTGAAATGTTGCAATGCAACATAAAATCGACGAGTTGAGGATAAGCTGAAGCTGTGCGGAAAAAGTGGCGCCCCCGGAGCAAGGGATGATCCGGGGGCGCATCCTGCATGCTGTCGGGCACCTCAGGATATTCTTATAATGATGGGGATTTAACGAGAGGCGGGATGCTTCGAAAACAAAACCATGCCTCGTATAGGGGCACAGACTTCATTCGAGCGTCAGCCTCCCTTGCCGTCCCGCAGACAACCCCGACGAATCGCGCATACCCTAGCGGAAGAAGGAGAATTGTCCATAAAAAATGTAAAAAATGGACATAGGTACCATTTTCGCGGTCTGATTTCTCTTAGTCTCAATACATTTGCCAACGCATGATTGCGTATCGGTGGTTTGGAACATATATCGAACACGCGCTGCGGCCATGTGCGCGGTGCTCGCGGAACTATAAGGCTATGATCGGGATTTCAATCGTCCATGCTGACTCACATACAAGTACGCGGTGCGCGCGAACATAACCTCAAGGGCGTGGATATCGATCTGCCGCGAGATAGGCTGATTGTCATCACCGGGCTTTCAGGATCTGGAAAATCGAGCCTCGCGTTCGATACCATCTATGCCGAGGGCCAGCGGCGCTATGTCGAATCGCTTTCGGCTTATGCGCGCCAGTTTCTGGAGATGATGCAGAAGCCCGATGTCGAGCATATCGACGGGCTTTCCCCCGCGATCAGCATCGAGCAAAAGACCACCAGCCGCAACCCGCGCTCCACCGTTGCTACCGTAACGGAGATCTATGACTATATGCGCCTGCTATGGGCGCGGGTGGGCATCCCATACTCGCCTGCCACCGGGTTGCCGATTTCCGCGCAGACAGTAAGCCAGATGGTCGACCGTGTAATGCAACTGCAGGAAGGCACGCGGCTCTATCTGCTCGCGCCGGTGGTGCGCGGGCGGAAGGGCGAGTATCGCAAGGAGCTGGCCGAGTGGCAGAAGGCGGGCTTTACCCGCGTGCGGATTGATGGCGAGTTCTACGCGATCGAGGAAGCCCCGACGCTTGATAAGAAGTATAAGCATGACATTGAGGTGGTGGTCGATCGTATCGCGGTGAAAGACGACATCGCCACCCGTCTGGCTGACAGTTTCGAAGCCGCGCTCAAGCTGGCGGAGGGACTGGCTTATGTCGATCTGGCGGAGGGCGTCGTGCCGGGCCGTGAGGGCGAAGTCGAAGATGGCGGAGCGATGAAGGGCGCGGGGATTCCCGCCAACCGCATCGTCTTTTCCGAAAAATTCGCCTGTCCGGTATCCGGTTTCACACTGGCGGAAATCGAGCCGCGGCTGTTTTCCTTCAACGCGCCGCAGGGCGCCTGTCCAGCCTGCGATGGCCTGGGCGAGAAGCTGCTGTTCGATGAGCAGCTTGTGGTGCCCAATGAAGCGCTATCCCTCAAGAAGGGCGCGATTGTGCCATGGGCGAAATCCAATCCCCCTTCGCCCTATTACATGCAGGTGCTTGAAAGCCTTGGCAAAGCCTTTGGCTTTAAGCTCGATACGCCTTGGGCCGAGCTGCCCGGCGAAGTGCGCTTCATCATCTTGCACGGCACCGGCGGCAAGCCTGTGCAGCTCACCTTCAAGGACGGGCGCAAGGAATATAGCGTCAACAAGCCGTTCGAGGGGGTGATCGGTAATCTCAACCGGCGTATTCTCCAGACGGACAGCGCCTGGATGCGCGAGGAACTGGGCAAATATCAGACGGCGCAGCCCTGTGAGACGTGCCAGGGAGCGCGGCTGAAGCCTGAGGCCCTTTCGGTCAAGATCGCGGGCGAGGACATTTCGATCCCCACCCGCCGCAGCGTGGTGGATGCGCTTGCGTTCTTCGAGCAACTTCCCGACCACCTCACCGATCAGCAGAACCAGATCGCTAAGGCTATCCTCAAGGAAATCATCGAGCGGCTTGGTTTCCTTAACAATGTCGGCCTCGATTATCTCAATCTCGACCGCACATCAGGCACGCTGTCTGGCGGGGAGAGCCAGCGTATCCGCCTGGCGAGCCAGATCGGCTCAGGCCTTTCGGGTGTGCTGTATGTGCTTGATGAACCCAGCATAGGCCTGCATCAGCGCGACAATGACATGTTGCTCGCGACATTGAAGCGGCTGCGCGACCTCGGCAACACGGTGCTGGTGGTGGAGCATGATGAGGATGCGATCCGCGCTGCGGACTATGTTGTCGATATGGGGCCTGGCGCTGGAGTGCATGGCGGCAAGGTGGTTGCGCAGGGGACGCTTGACGATATTCTTACCGCCACCGGCAGCCTCACCGCCGATTATCTCAATGGCACCCGCGCGATCCCCCTGCCGAAAAAACGCCGCAAGGGATCGGGCAAGAAAGTAACGGTGCATAACGCCCGCGCCAACAATCTTGCAGGGGTGACGGCGAGCATCCCGCTCGGCACCTTCACCTGCATTACTGGGGTGTCCGGCTCCGGCAAATCAAGCTTCACGATCGACACGCTCTATGCCGCCGCGGCCCGTCAGCTCAATGGTGCGCGCATCATCGCGGGCGCGCACGACAAGATCACCGGGCTGGAGCATTGCGACAAGGTGATCGACATCGACCAGTCGCCCATCGGCCGCACCCCGCGCTCCAACCCCGCGACCTATACCGGCGCGTTCACCAACATCCGGGACTGGTTTGCCGGCCTGCCCGAGGCGCAGGCGCGTGGATACAAGCCGGGCCGCTTCAGCTTCAACGTCAAGGGCGGGCGATGCGAGAAATGCACGGGCGACGGCCTCATCAAGATCGAGATGCACTTTCTGCCTGATGTCTATGTCACCTGCGAGGAGTGCCACGGCCGCCGCTATAACCGTGAGACGCTGGAGGTAAAGTTCAAGGGCATGAGCATTGCCGATGTGCTCGATATGACGGTCGAGGACGCGGTGGAGTTCTTCAAGGCCGTGCCGCCAATCCGTGACAAAATGGCGATGTTGGCCGAGGTAGGGCTGGGCTATGTCAAAGTCGGGCAGCAGGCGACCACGCTTTCAGGCGGGGAGGCGCAGAGGGTTAAGCTGGCGAAGGAACTGAGCCGACGGGCCACCGGAAATACACTGTATATCCTCGATGAGCCGACCACCGGCCTGCATTTCGAGGATGTGCGCAAGCTACTTGAGGTGCTGCATGCGCTGGTGGAACAAGGTAATAGTGTGGTGGTGATCGAGCATAATCTCGATGTCATCAAGACGGCGGACTGGATCATCGACCTGGGGCCGGAGGGCGGCGTGAAGGGTGGGGAAATCGTCGCCGAAGGGACGCCGGAAGCTGTGGCAAATGCGCCCCGTAGCTATACCGGACATTATCTCGCGCCATTACTGAAGCAGGAGAAGGGAAGGCTGTCGGATAAGCGGACTACGCGCCGATAGCCTGGCCCACGTGGGCACGTGAAAATACTCGAAATCCACCGTCCGCTCCCAAACCTCAAGCGGATCGCAATGGCGGCTCAGCAACTCAAGCCGATCATTCAGGCTGAAAAGCGACTTTGGATCCATGATGGCACGCCATAATGGCTACCGCAATGAATCCCGATCACCCCCCAACACCAGGGTTTTTTGCAGGCGCCCAGCTGCTCTGTATTTGAAATATCATGGGATCGATATTTGACCTTGGACCAAAGCCTGACTTCTTAAATATACTCCCCGTACGATATGGCTGCCATAAATCGCTTGACCTAGGCCAAGACTCGGCATAAATTTCATAACATACATAAAGTCCACTATGAGGATGCCTCCATGTCCGTAGCAACTATACTCAAGACGCCTGCCGAACCTGTCGCGCGCGATGTTGTCTCTGCTGTCAAAGCACTGCTGCCGGATCTGCGGGCGGCGCAGCCTGAATCTGACAGGCTTGGGCGCCCGCCCGCGCATATCGTTGAGAAATTGCGCGCCGCTGGAGCCTATCACCTCACTATCCCCAAGGCACATGGTGGCCTAGAGGTTGATATGAAGACGTGGATGGAGACTATTGTCGAAATCGCGCGAGGAGACGCCGGTGTAGCCTGGGCCGTAACCTTGAACACCTCGTGTAGCTGGGCATTTGCCAATTTCGCGCCCAAGCACATAGTGGACGAGGTGTTTTCCGCAGATCCCAATGCTGTTTTCTCTGGCGTCTTTACGGGCCGAGCCGTTACTGTCAGGCCAGTAGAAGGCGGAATTTTCATCGACAAGGGCACGTGGTTTTTCAATTCCGGTGCTTATGAGGCACAATGGAACATGCTCGGCGTCCCAATGTTCGACGAGGATGGGAATGAAATTGAGCCGGGAATAGCAGTGCTTCCCATGAGCGACTGCAAACTTCTCGATGATTGGGATACTATAGGCGTTCGGGGAAGCGGAAGCACGAATGTTAGCGTGGAGAACGTTTTCGTTCCGACCGAACGAATTGTGCCTTTGACATCGATTGCTTTGGGTACGCATCCGCGAACATACGAAAGTCCGTCCTCCCGGATCGCATTTATGCCCCTGATGTCGAATATCCTCACCTATCCTGTGTTGGGCGCCAGCCTCCATATGATCGAGCATTTCATGGAGACGCTGCCCAAGCGTGATATTAAGCTTACCATTTACGACAAAGCGGCTGAGGCACCCGCTACCCATCTTCAAATTGGCGAAGCTACAGCAAAGATAGAAACCGCTCACCTGCTGATTGAAGATGGTGTGCGTCAGATGGACGAATGGTCGCAACGGTCCGATGAATATATGCCCATGTTGCTCCGCGCCAAGATCAGACGCGATTCTTGTTTTGCAGAGAGGCTGATGTGGGAGGGTATCGACTTGTTGGCGACGGTGAGTGGCGGCTCTTTCTCACGCACTGGTAACATTGCCAATCGTCTTTGGCAGGATGCCAAAGTAGGCACCTTGCATGCATTGATATCTGCTCCAAGCAATTTTGAGATGTACGGCCGCATGCTGGCTGGTGTCCAGCCGCCGCTGATGTTGATCTGAGGCCGTTGCCGGAGCTGGTCGGCGCAGTAAGTACGCACACAAATCCGGGCAACATTATCTGCGCGAGGCCTCGAGGCCTCGCGCTTATTTTTTTGAGTGTCAACGGCGGTTGGATTTCAGGCCAGTGTGGCGGAGTAAAAGCAGGCCATTGATGGTGAGGCGATGCGATATGCAAAGGACCCCGATCGGGGCCCTTTGCATATCGTCGGCGTTATCATGGATC
>JAGNYO010000082.1 GCA_017984895.1 Sphingobium sp.
TCATGTTTGGCCGCCTCAAGGACTGGCGTCGCGTCGCAACCCGCTACGACAGATGCCCAACAGTCTTCCTCTCCGCCATCGCTCTCGCCGCCACTGTCCTCTTCTGGCTATGAGTCCTGACCCTACCTAGTGAGGTCGATTTGTGGGGCCATATAACGAGACGGTTCAATTGCTGTATGAGTGTCGGCGGCTATCTGAACGGCTGGACCGGAGGCGTAACGCTTTCCCCAGCGACGCTAAAAATGCTCTTTGAGCGAAACTTGCCAATCGACTTCGACTTGTATGCTCCCACTGCGTCTAACTGATCAGCCAATATCCGCAATACTGTCGCATCCCGACAGTCCGCTTTCACTATCCCCCCAAAACCTCCTCCACCCATTGCGGCACCAGCTCTCCCGCCCTGCCCATCCTGCTCTCACTAAAATGCACGCTGCCCGCCGAAGGATCGAGGTTCAGCTCCAGCGTGTCCGCGCCAACATAGCGCGCGGTCTGGACGAAACCGGCGGCGGGATAGACCGCGCCTGAGGTGCCGATCGAGACGAACAAGTCGCAATTGCGCAGCGCCGCGTCGATCCGCTCCATCTGATAGGGCATCTCGCCGAAGAACACGATGTCGGGCCTGAGCGCGCCACACCCACAGGCGGGGCAAATGCTGCCGGGCGGCAGGCTCTCCACCCAGCGTCCGCTTTCACCGCAACGCGCGCAGAGGGCAGACAGCAGCTCCCCATGCATATGCAGCACCTGTGCGCATCCTGCCCGCTCGTGCAGATCATCGACATTCTGCGTGACGAGCAGCAACTCGCCGCTCCATTCTCGCTCCAGCTTTGCGAGCGCCTCATGCGCCGGGTTGGGCCTCACCTGCCTCAGCTTCGCCCTCCGCTCGTCGTAAAAGCGGTGCACCAACACCGGGTTGCGCGCGAGCGCTTCGGGCGTGCACACATCCTCGACCCGATGCCCCTCCCACAGCCCATCCGGCCCGCGAAAGGTAGCAAGCCCACTCTCGGCGGAAATTCCCGCGCCTGTGAGGATGACAATCGAGCGATAGTCTGGCATCCGCGTATCCAATCTCTGATTCAAAATTCGCTTTACCGCGAATTTTGAGAGCCGCACCAGCCCTCTCCCCCTCCCAACCTCCCATAGGATACCATATCGGGAGGTTGGGAGGGGGAGAGGGCCGGGACCGACCCCTGAAATTCCGCACCAACGGAATTTCAGATCAGAAACTGATGCAGTTCACAGAAGAAAGACGCAAGCCATGACGGCAATTGGGATCATCGGATGCAACGGGCGCATGGGCCGGGCGATCCGCGCGGAGCTGGAGGCGAAAGGCATTCCTCAAGCAGGCGGCGTGGACAAGGGCGAAGGCGATCTTTCCGCGCTCATTCAGCAAAGCGACGTGCTGATCGATTTTTCGACCCCCGCCGCGCTGAAGGATACGCTGGAGGATTGCATGATGGCGAAGAAGCCCGTCGTCGTCGGTACAACCGGGCTGGAGGAAGCGCATCATCACCTGATCGACGCCGCCTCCCACACCATCCCCGTGCTCCAGACCGGCAATATGTCGCTGGGCGTCAACCTCCTCGCCGCGCTGGTGGAGGATGCCGCGCGCAGGCTGGGCGACGACTGGGATATCGAGATTGTCGAGATGCATCACCGCCACAAAGTCGATGCGCCATCAGGCACCGCGCTGCTGCTCGGCGAGGCGGCGGCGCGCGGGCGGAACATCACATTAGCGGACAATAGCGAGCGCGGGCGCGATGGCATTACCGGCGCACGCAAGCCGGGCGCGATCGGCTTTGCGTCGCTGCGTGGCGGCAGTGTAGCGGGGGATCATCAGGTGATCTTCGCCACGGACGACGAGCGCATCGAGATCGGTCATCGCGCCGAAAACCGCGCCATCTTCGCGCGCGGGGCAGTGAAGGCGGCGCTGTGGCTCGCGGGGCAAAGCGCCGGGCGTTATGATATGAAGAATGTGTTAGGTTCGTAAAACAACCTTATGAAAAAGGCTGATATATTCGAGTTCTATCGCCGCCTTGCGGAACTGAACCCCGATCCGCGCACCGAGCTGGAATATGGCAACGACTATCAGCTGCTGGTCGCCGTGGTGCTGTCGGCACAGGCGACCGATGTAGGCGTCAACAAGGCGACCCGCGCCCTGTTTCGCGACGTTACGACGCCCGCGCAGATGGTCGCGCTCGGCGAGGAGGGGTTGAAGCAGCACATCAAGACCATCGGCCTGTTCAACGCCAAGGCGAAGAACGTGATCGCGCTTTCCGAACAGCTCGTGCGCGATTTCGACGGGCAGGTGCCGCAGGACCGGGATGTGCTGACGACCCTGCCGGGCGTAGGCCGCAAAACCGCCAATGTGGTGATGAACACCGCCTTCGGAGCGGAGACCTTCGCGGTGGATACGCACATCTTCCGTGTTGGAAATCGCACCGGCCTAGCACCGGGGAAAACCCCTCTCCACGTGGAAAACATACTGGAGAAAGACACCCCCGCCCCCTTCCGCCGCGATGCGCACCACTGGCTGATCCTGCATGGGCGCTATATCTGCAAGGCGCGACGGCCGGAGTGCTGGCGCTGCCCGGTGGCAGACCTGTGCCGCTACAAACCAAAAACGCCCGCGCCTGCCTGAGCTTTTCCCGTCATCTGCCGTTCATGCGGGGCCTGATAATCTTTGCACAGGAAAGGAGCCTGTCCATGCGAACATCCCGCCTGTATCCCCCGGCTGCGGCCCTGCTCGCCGCCGCCGCCATTGCCCTCCCCGCCTCCACAGCCGCGAGAGAGAAAAAGCCCGACAATCTCGTCTCCGTCGGCGAGCCGATCAGTTGCATCAACCCGCGCCTTATCCGCAGCACCCATGTGCGCGATGATCAGACGATTGATTTCGAGATGACGGGCAACACCGTCTATCGCAACACCCTGCCCTATAAATGCTCGAGCCTCGGCTTTGAGGAACGCTTCTCCTATAAACTCTCAACCAGCCAGCTTTGCTCGGTCGACATCATCACCGTTCTGCATTCCTATGGCGGCGGCCTCAATCAGGGCGCGAGCTGTGGGCTGGGCCAATTCCAGAAGATGGAAAAGGCCAGCAAATAGGCCGCATATCGGCTGGCGGATAAAAAACGCCGCGCCATGCAGTTGCGGCTGGCGCTGGGCTTGAGGCTTTGCTAAGCGCGCTGCTGCGACATCAGCACCCGTAGCTCAGCTGGATAGAGCGCTGCCCTCCGAAGGCAGAGGCCACAAGTTCGAATCTTGTCGGGTGCACCATTTCGGTCCAAAACCACGAACCCCTAGAACCGCCGCCTCTACGCCAGAGGCGGCGGTGAGGGTCCGCAGTAGCTCCGTGCGGGTGCCGCGAATGCGAACGTCCGTCTTGCTGAAGACATCGACCCGCTGGGCCACGGCCCGAATATGGTTGCGGGCATAGGTGCCATCATCGTGCCGCAGTTTGCGCCGCGCCGCCTGCGCGAACGCGCGCAGGCTCTCCAGCGTGATCTCAGGGCCGATCCGCTCGATATGGGCCACGGCCCGTTCGGCATCGCCGCGCGCCTGGTCACGGATCGCGGTCAGTTCCGCGATTCGCGCCTTGAGCGATGGATCGCCCATATTGACCAGCCCGTTCTCGATCGCCTCATACAGACGGGCAACCTTGGTTTCCGCTTCCGTCGCCCGGCGCTCCAATTCGGCGACATGCTGCCGACGCTGGGACGTCCATTCCTCCCGCCGATCGAGGAGCTGATCCATCAGGACTTCGAGCCGTGCCGGATCGAGGAGCCGCTTTTCCAGATGCTCGATCACCGCCTCGTTGAGCCGGTCCATCGGGACCGTGATGCCGGGGCAGCCGGTCTTGCCCTGCCGCGCCTTGGTTGAGCAGGTATAATAGCGATACTCCCGGCCGAGCCGGCTCGTGCCGGTCCTCAACGTCATGGCGCCGCCACAGCAGGCGCAGAAGCAGATGCCCGTCAGCAGCGTCGGCCCACCAACCGCGCGGGGCGGCATCATCTTCGGGTTACGGGCCTTCAACGACCGCTGCACCGCATCCCACTCGGCCTGGGTGACGATCGGCGGCACTTCCATCACCGCGTGATCCGCCTCCGGCTTCCGGCGGCGCGTCTTATGATCGTGCGTGTTGAACCGATGCTGGCCGATATACGTGGTGCGCGTCAGCACCTCATGGACCGCGCTCGTGCCCCATCGCCCACCGTAGCGCGTGCGGACGCCATTTTCGTTGAGCCAGGAGGCGATGGTCTTGATGCCCATCGGCCCGCTTCCCTCGACACCTTCGAGCGCCATGCGATACATGCGGCGCACCGTTTCGGCATGGATTGGGTCGATCTCCAGCTTCTTCTTGATCTTCGCGCCGCGCTGCTCGGCGGCAATGATCCGATAGCCGATCGGCGCGCGGGCGCCGTTCCAGAAGCCTTGCCGCGCGTTCTCGTTCATCGCGCGCAGCGTGTGCTTGCCGTTTTCCTTCGACTGATATTCGTCGAACAGCGTCATGATCTTACGCATCATCTCGCTCATCGGATCGTCACCGAGAATCTGCGTGATGGAGACAAGCTGGACGCCGTTTTTCGCCAGCTTGCGAAGATAGAACTCGAACTGGAACTGGTCGCGAAAGAAGCGCGAGAAGCTATGGACCACGATCACATTGAACGCCGGAGGCTTGGTCAGCCCGGCGTCGATCATGGCCTGAAACGCCGGCCGACGATCGTCCGTCGCCGTGTTGCCCGGCTCCACGAACACCTCCGCGACCTCCCAGCCGCGCGACAGGCAATGCGCTTCGAGCTGGCGGCGCTGGTCGGGAATCGACAGATCATGCTCGGCCTGGCGCGCGGTCGATACGCGCAGATAGAGCGCCGCGCGGGCGGTTGTCGCGACCGGCGCCGCCTCCTGCGTGGGAATGGCGCTGGTCATGACTCGATACTCCTCAATTCAGGGCAATGGACCGAACAGCGCGTCCAGCTCGGTGCCAAGATGCCCCTCGATGACGCGCAACTCGGCGTCGGTGATGGGAACCTGCTCAGGCCAATCGTCCGTGACCCGGATTTCCACGTCAGGCTGTCGGCGGGCCGCCTGCTTGCGCTCCGGCAAAAGGCTGGCATAGTCCTGAAGGTCGAACCCTTCGGCCCAGCCGCGCGGGGCGCGGCGGCGACGTTTGCGATGGACGGCCATGTCTTCGTGCTGCCGCGCGATCCCGCGCAACGCAAACGGCGCATCATGGCGTAGTAGATATGGCGGAACGCGGCGGTAGATAGCAGGCATCGCTCCATGCCGATCCGGTCTTTTCCCGCTGCCATGGCTCACTCCTCGGAATCGAAGCTGCGATTCTCGCGGCAGTGCCACAGGCGCAGGATGAAGATGGTCGCGCTCGCGATCTCGTAGCGCATTTCGTAATGGCCGACGATGATCCGCCGGACCTCGCGCGGCTCATAGGCTTCCAGCTTCTCGCCGATCCGCGGATAGTCGAGCAGCCGATCCGGCGCGCGGGCAAGCTGCTGTATGACCCGCGCGGCTGCGTCGGGCGCGACCGGGCGCAGATGCTCGTGCAGGCGCACCAGATCCGACGATGCCTTGCCGGTCCACTGGATCTTCATTGCACGGGCGACGGCAGCGGATTGTCCGTTCCGAGGCTGTCAGCCCATGCCTGGATGCTCTGATGGTCGATCACCCGGCCCGCATCGACATCGGCCAGGGCTTCGAGCGTCATCCGATGGCGCTCCTCCTCCTGATCGACCCAGGCGGCGAGCGCTTGTTTCATCACCCAGCCACGCGAGCGTTCCAGCCGGGAGGCCATGGCCTCGACCTTTTCGGCCAGCGAAAGGGGGACATGCGCCGTCAATACCTTGGTTTCTGTAGTCATCGCTTCACCCATTATCAGACTGATTAAAATATAATCGAATAGCAGTGAAAAGGCAAGTTTGCGCCTCCCTTCGGGACCGCCGCCCTATCTCCGCTCCGCTCCGACCGAACCCCTGACGGGTTTCGTCCCATCCGGGTGACGACCGGACTGGCGGGCGCCGCTGGCGCGCCGATCAGCCAATCCGCCGCGGCGGATTGCAGTCGTTCGAGACCGTGGAGATCGGGCCAGGGCTGCGCCGCCCCGATCGCGTCGGCTGGTCGCTACGCTCCCCAGCGCGGGGTGGGCGTCGCTTCCCTTTAGGCTCGCCGCGCCGGGCCGCAACGCGCGCAGGCGCGCTTACCTCCTCTGCGTTCCGGTCCTTCGGATGCTGCCCGGCTCTGCCGGCGGGCCTGCCGGTCGCTCTTTCGCCGCCCACCCCGCTTCGGGGTGCGTGTGCTCAAGGAGTAAGGAAGATGAACGCAGTTACCGAAACCACCGCTGCCATGCCCGTGTCGGGCGTCGAAATCCATGTGCCGCTGTCCAAGCTCAAGAAGTCCCCGCGCAACGCTCGCAAGGTGCCGCATGGGGAAGCCGCTATCGAGGCGCTGGCCGCTTCGATCCAGCATAAGGGGCTGATCCAGAACCTTGTCGTGGAGCCCGAGGTCAAGGATGACGGAACGCCCACCGGCTGCTATTTCGTCACCGCTGGCGAAGGCCGCAGGCTGGCGATGCTGCTGCGCGCCAAGCGCAAGCAGATCAAGAAATCGGAAGCCGTGCGCTGCTGGCTGGATACGGCCAACGATCCGTCTGAAATCAGTCTGGACGAGAACGTGACCCGGACCCCGATGCACCCCGCCGACCAGTTCGAGCGGTTCCGCGAACTTGCGGATGGCAAGGGTTGGGGCGCAGAGGAAATCGGCGCGCGGTTCGGCGTTTCATCGGGCGTGGTGAAGCAGCGGCTTCGCTTGGGCGCGGTCAGCCCGAAGCTGTTGCAGGTCTATCGCGAGGATGGGCTTACGCTGGACCAGCTTATGGCCTTCGCCATCGCCGATGACCATTCCCGGCAGGAGCAGGTTTTCGAGGGGCTGCATCACAACCGCGAGCCGTGGATCATCCGGCGCGACATGACCGCTACCAACGTGCCTGCCGACGACCGGCGCGCGGTGTTCGTCGGGGCCGACGCCTATGTCGAGGCGGGCGGCACCATCATTCGCGACCTGTTCAGCGAGGATCGGGGCGGGTTCTTCGAGGATGCGGGCTTGCTCGG
>JAGNYO010000032.1 GCA_017984895.1 Sphingobium sp.
GGCGCGAACACGCTCGACGGCGGCAATGGTAACGATCTGCTCACCGGCGGCGCGGGGGCGGATACGCTCATCGGCGGAGCGGGGACGGATACAGCCAATTATTCCACCGCAGCCTCGGCGATCACTGCCAACCTCGGCAATTCGCTGGCCAACAGCGGCGACGCGGGCGGAGATAGCTATTCGGGCATCGAAAACCTCACCGGCTCGAACAATGCCGACAGCCTGACCGGCGATAGCAGCGCCAACACGCTCGACGGTGGCGCGGGCAACGACACGCTCATCGGCGGTGGCGGCGCGGATACGCTTACAGGCGGGTCTGGCACGGATACTGCGGACTACAGCGGCTCCGCGAGTGCGATTAGCCTCAACCTCTCGACCGCCACCGGAACCGGCAGCGCGGGCGACGCGAACGGCGATACGCTCACTGGTATCGAGAACGTCACCGGTAGCGCGGGCAATGACAGCTTCACGCTGGGCCTTTCGAGCGGCTGGCATGTCGATGGCGGGGCGGGGACAGACAGTGTGTCAATCGCGGCCAACAGCGGCTCCCTCACTCAGGCGAGCCTGGTGGGTATACTCAGCCATGTCGAGACGATCAACTTCAGCGCCAGCAATGTCATCGGCACCCTGACGATGGATGCGAGCGTGATCCAGTCGCTGGTCGGCGCGGGCAACAGCTCGATCCTCACCGTCGATCTCGATGGTAATGACAGCGTTGCGGTCAATAGCGGTGCCTTTTACAGCCAAGTCGGCAACGATTATTTCTTTTACAGCGATGCCGGGCACACGACCCAGACGGCCAAGCTGTCGGTGATCTGAGGGCCGGCTCTCCCTGATATTGATCCGTTTCGGTGGCAGTTCGCGGGCGGAGAGTCCTGCGCAGCCTGTTCTCGCGCAAGTCCCGGAAAACAAGCGAGCAAAATGGATCAGGTCCCGGATTCAAAGCCCGTATTCATCCTATAATGTCCTTAACGCAGACCAGCCGTATGCGGGGGGAGGGCTAGCCGTGATGGTCAAGGCACATTCGATTTCATCGGTAGAACGCGGCGTTGCGCCGGTCCTGTTTGCCAGGCCGGAAGGGTTCCCCCCGGCCGGGACGGACAGGCCAGGCATGTTCGCGAGCACGCCCTATCCAGCGACGCGCCAGAAAAGGGCGGAACTGCCCGACTACTTTCCTCAAAGCACACCGAGCAGCCCACGCGCACTCCCTATGCCGATCGAGGCACCGCCGACGGCGGGGCTGGTGCACGCCTATCTGATCGATGCGGATGACGAAAGCCGCGCGGCGTTGCACAAATTGCTGAGTGGCAGAGCCAATATGGTGGTGCGCGCCTACCGCACTCGCGCCGCGTTCCTCGCTTCGGCCGACATGCTGGACGATGGCTGTGTCATCCTATCGGATGAAGGCGCGGACAAGGGCGATATTGAAACGGGCGCGCTGCTCGACTTTATTCGCCACGCGCGGGAAAGCAGGCGCTTCGCTTGTGTCCTGCTGGCGAGCGGGCAGCAATTGCGCCTCGCGATAGATGCGATGAAGGCCGGCGCGGTCGATTGCCTGCTGATGCCGCATGCGGCAGAGGATCTGCCCTGCGTTGTGGACGATGCGCTGGCCATGGTGAGCGTCGCGCAAGCGGAGAGCGCCGCCAGTGCCGAGGCGCGTCATCAGATCGAGCGGCTCACCGCGCGGGAGCGGGATGTGCTGCATGGCCTGCTGCACGGCAAATCGAACAAGATGATCGCACTCGATCTCGGTATCAGCCCGCGTACGGTGGAAATTTACCGCTCGCACCTCATGGACAAGCTGGGCACCCACTCGCTGTCCGAAACGCTGAAAGTCGCGTTTGCGGCGGGGATGAGTTAGGCGGCTACCTCTGCGGCAGCGGCCTCGATCTCAGCCGCTTTGGCTTCGACCAGCCGCACAATATGGTCGACCATCGCCTCATCCTGCACATGATGATCGGTGACGCCAGACAGATAGACCATATGCTTGCCATTGCCGCCGCCGGTGATGCCGATGTCCGTCTCGCGCGCCTCGCCAGGGCCGTTCACCACGCAGCCCAACACTGAAAGCGACAAGGGCGTGCGAATGTGCTGGAGCCGTTCCTCCAGCGCCTGCACGGTGCGGATCACATCGAACCCCTGCCGCGCGCAGGACGGGCAAGACACGACGCGGACCCCGCGCGTGCGCAGGCCCAGCGACTTGAGGATTTCATAGCCGACGCGCACTTCCTCTTCCGGCTCGGCGGAGAGCGAGACGCGGATTGTGTCGCCGATCCCCGCCCACAGCAGGTTGCCGATGCCGATGGCGCTTTTGACGGTGCCGGAGCGCAGGCCACCCGCCTCGGTAATGCCGAGGTGCAAGGGGCAATCGACCGCCTCCGCCAGTTGCATATAGGCCGCGACCGCGAGGAACGCGTCACTCGCCTTCACCGCGACCTTGTATTCGTGGAAATCCTGATCTTGCAGCAGCTTGATGTGGTCGAGCGCGCTTTCCACCAGCGCATCCGGGCATGGCTCGCCATATTTTTCGAGCAGATCTTTCTCGAGGCTGCCGGCGTTGACGCCGATGCGGATGGCGCAGCCATTGGCCTTGGCGGCATCGACCACTTCCTTGACGCGCGCTTCGCTGCCGATGTTGCCGGGGTTGATGCGCAGGCACGCCGCACCTGCGTCCGCAGCTTCCAGCGCGCGCTTATAGTGGAAATGGATATCCGCGATGATCGGCACACGCGCCGCGCGCACAATCTGTTTCAGCGCCGCCGTGCTCTCCTCATCCGGGCAGGAAACGCGGATCAGGTCTGCCCCCGCTTCCTCGCAGCGGCGGATCTGGTCGATCGTCGCGCGCGCGTCCGATGTTGGCGTGTTGGTCATCGTCTGCACCGTGATCGGCGCATCGCCGCCCACAGGCACTGCCCCGACCATGATCTGGCGTGCGTGCCGCCGCGCAATGTCGCGCCAGGGGCGCAGGCCGGGATTGTGGTCAGACATCAGGGTGACGCTCCGTGTGAATCGTCCACCCTATAGCGGCTTGCGGCGCAGGTTAGAAGCGCGCCGTCACCGATGCCGCCAGCATATCGACATTGCCCGAGCTGCGCGCCGATGTAGTGGTCATCATCGTGGCGGGCGGGGTATAGAAACTGTCCGTGCGCAGCAGATCCTGTTTGGCGATGAACACGTGGGCGTAGGACGCATTCAGCGTCATATGGCCGTTGAGACGATAGCTGAGTCCGCCGCTTGCCCAGGTGCGATCCCCATCGGGCACACGGGTGCTGAGAAAGGCTGCGTTTGTCGGTGTGCGGTCAAACATCGCGCCGCCGCGCACCGTCAGCCGGTCCGTAACCGTGCGCTCCAGCCCGGCCGAGACGCTCCAGCTGTCGCGATAGTTGAAGTCTCGTCTGCCGCTGGAACCTGTCGAAAAATGGAGCTTTAGCGCGTCGAAGCTCGACCAGCCGTAATAGCGCCCGGAAATCATCACTTTCGTTCTGGTGTCTAGCGGCGCGCTGATGCCGAGGGTGAGCATGTCGGGCAGGGTGATCGGCGAACGCACCCCGAAATCCTTGATCGTGCCGCCCAGCTCCCAGTGATAATCGCCCTTCAGCTCATGTTTGATGCGCGATCGGTAGCCCAGGCCCACCCGCACATCGTGGGGCAGACGAATCAGAACACCCGCATTCCAGCCGAGCGACACATCGTCCGCCTTCATGCTGTTATGCCCATCCGTGCCGCCCGGCGTCAGAGCAGGCATGGCGCTGGTCAGCTTGCCATAGATATACTGCAAGTTGATCCCGCCGCCGATCGCAATGGCGTCGTTCAGCCGGTATCCGGCGCTCATCTGCCCATCGAGTGTCAGCAGGTTGGAATAGGTCGAGTCATAGCGCCCGAAGAAATCATCCTCATAGCGCAATTTAAGGCCAAAAGGCGCGCTGAGGCCAAAGCCGAGCCACAGCCTGTCTGACAGCCGTGCACTCGCAAAGCTGGTGGGAACCGGCACCACAGGCGCAAACGGATTGCCGCCATTACCGCCGCCAACAGCCTGTGTCGGCGTCGCGCCGGGGCCGGTGCGGGTGGTGCCCAGATCCCGCTGATGCGAATCAATGAACAGCAAGGTCGCGCCGGTCGAAAGCTGGATGCCGGGAAGATCGGTTATCGCGGCGGGATTGTAAAACAGGGCGGAGGGGTCATCCGCCGCTGCCGCAGCGCCGGAAAAGGCCCGGCCGATTTCAAGCTGCGACTGTTCCTGAAGCAGGAAGCCGCCAGCCTGCGCCCGGGGCGCCAGCAGCGCCATCGCGCCCGCCATGGCTGTAGCAGCTATAAGTCTGTTTTTATTCATGAAACGCCCAATCCCCGCCCGTTACCGGGTATCCCTTATCCGAACCGCACTAGTAGCGCTATTCGGTTAACAGTTCGATTACGCGGGGGCCATGATCGGCCGTCTTGATAGCGCAACGAACCAGCTTGCCACATTCGCCCACGCGGCTATAGCGGAGCGCATTGCGGCTATGGCGAAATTGGTAGACGCGACGGTTTTAGGTACCGTTGGGCAACCGTGGGGGTTCGAGTCCCTCTAGCCGCACCAGATCTTGCAGATATGCAATGGCCCGCACCATGCGCAGATGGTGCGGGCCATTGAGCCCAGCGGGGCGAGGTCGGATTATTTCTTCTCCGGCCCCAGTGTGATCTTCACTGTCTCGCCCGATTTACCGGGAAAATTGACAAACATCGCGTCGATCAGGTTAGGTACCAGATAGGTGAGCTTGTTGCTGAGCGATTGCGACTCGGCCTTGCCCTCGAACAGCCGCGCGCCGCCGTTGGCGCGGTCGATTTTCAGCTCCAGCGTGCCGGTATAGACCGTGTAGCTCTCGACATCGCGATAGCCTGCGCCAAACATGAACGGATCATAGAATCCCCAGTGATAGGGGTGGCCCCAATAGCCATAGCGGCCATATCCGCGGTAGAAGGGATCTGGCGCAAAACCGGTGGTGCGCACCCGCTCCCGCCCGTTATCGACCTCATAGCGCATACGCACGACCAAGTCCGCACGAGCCGGATTCTCCGCCGGAATATAACCCACTCCGCCCAGCTTGTGCGCTATCAGCGATGCGTATTGGTTGAATTCCAGCCCACCGGCAAGACGCGGGTCGTCCGCGACGATCGTGAAGCTCTGCCCCTGCGCGGGGGGAAGCTGCTGAAAGCGGGCGACATCGGCCTTGAAGCGTTCGGCGCAGCCCGCAGTGAGCATCAGGGTTGCGCCCGTGAGCGCGATGGCGAGGGTCTTGGTGCGTTTCATGATCCCATCCTGCCTATATTGGCCGCAGGGTGTGTGCGGCGGTGATCCATCATGCCTGCCATGGTGCCAGCGTGCAAGTGAATGGAGGTTGAATGAAAGGCGCGGGCGGGGGTTCCGCCGATGCCCCTGAAATCACTGACCGCGCATTCAGCGCATCAGGCCCATCGCATCATAGGCCGCGCGGAGGGTTGGCTCCGCCGCAGCCGCCGCTTTTTCCGCACCTTTGGCGAGGATGGCATCGAGCGCGGCATGATCGTCCTTCAGCGCCACATAACGGTCGCGGATCGGCGCGAGCGCACTCACCAGCAGGTCTGCCAGTGCGGGCTTGAACGCGCCGAAGCCCTGCCCCGCAAACTGTGCGCACACCGCATCCGCGCCCATCCCCGCCATCGCGGCATAAATGCCGACGAGGTTCTGCGCTTCGGGGCGTCCCTCCAGGTCTTTCGCTTCCGCTGGCAAAGGTTCGGGGTCGGTCTTGGCCTTGCGCACCTTTTGCGCGATTGTGTCGTTGTCGTCGGTCAGGTTGATGCGGCTCTGGTCCGACGGGTCGGACTTTGACATCTTGGCCGATCCATCGCGCAAGGACATGATCCGCGCCGTCTCCTTGGGGATGATCGGATCGGGCAGGGTGAACACGTCAGGTTTTCCTGGGCGCGCGAAATCGGTGTTGAATTTCACCGCGATGTCGCGGGTCAGCTCCAGATGCTGCTTCTGATCCTCGCCCACCGGCACATGCGTCGCCTGATAGAGCAGCACATCCGCCGCTTGCAAAACCGGGTAGACATAAAGCCCGATCGACGCGCCCTCGCGGTTCTTGCCCGCCTTGTCCTTGAACTGGGTCATGCGGTTGAGCCAGCCGATGCGCGCGGTGCCGTTCAGCAGCCAGCACAGCTCGGCATGCGCGGGCACGCGCGCCTGGTTGAACAGCACCGAGCGATCCGGGTCGATCCCGCAGGCGACCAAGGCAGCCGCCATCTCGCGCACATTGGCGAGGCGTTGCTCGCGTCCCTCGTGCACCGTGATCGAGTGCATATCCGCAAGGAAAAAGAAGCACTGCGACGATGCGTCCATCGCGTCTTGCATCTTCACCCAGTTGCGGATCGCGCCGAGATAGTTGCCGAGGTGCAGGTTGCCGGTGGGCTGGATGCCGGAAAGGACGCGCATGAGTATCTCTCGTTCTATGTGCGGCGCGAAACCAGCGCCTTCAGTTCGGACAGGCGATAGGCGCCCAGCCCGAAGATCGCGCCCGCATAGACCATCGCCCCCCCGCCGCACAATGCCCCAAGCGCGATCACGCGGCTGAAAAACCCGCCGGTCATGTGGGTATCCGCCAGCGGAGCGGCATACCACAACGCCGCGCCCATCACCGCGCTCGCGCCAATGATGCGCGCGCCACGGCTGAGCAGACGCGCATCCGCCTTCAAATGATCGTCCCGGTGCAGCAGCCAGTAAAGGATAAGGACATTGACCCACGCAGAGAAAGCAGTGGCTGCGGCCACGCCGACATGCCCCAGAGGCCAGATCAGGATCAGATTCCCCACCAGATTGAACAACATCGAAAACAGCGCGACACGCACCGGCGTTTTGGTGTCCTGACGCGCATAAAATCCCGGGGTCAGCACCTTGATGAGCACATAGGCCGGCACGCCCAGCGCGAACACCGCCAGCGCCGACGCCGCGCCCACTGTGTCCTGCGCGGTGAACACCCCATGCTGGAGGAGGCCACGGATCAAAGGCGTTGCCGCCACGCACAACGCCACGGCGGCGGGCAGCGCGAGGAACAGCGACAGCTCGATCGCGCGATTCTGTGTCTCCTTCGCTGCGCTTTCATTGCCGGAACCGATCTGGCGGGAGAGCGCGGGGAGGATCGCGGTGCCAACCCCGATGCCGATCAGCCCCAGCGGCAACTGGTTCAGCCTGTCCGCATAATAGAGATAGCTTACTGCCCCTTCCTGCAAATAGCGCGCGGCGAGCGAGGTTGAGATGAGCAGGTTGAACTGGATCGCCCCTTGCCCCAGCGCGGCGGGGAGGATCAGGACCAGCATATGCTTTACACGCGGGGTGAGGCGCGGCATCCGCGGCCACAGCACAACCCCTGCGCGCGCGCAGGCCCACATCAGCCACAAAAGCTGCATCACGCCCGAAACAGTGACCGCCACCGCCTGGGTATAGCTCGTCTCGACCGGGGTGTCGCCACGGAAGAACAGCACCGCGCCGATCATGCAGATATTGAGCAATATCGGCGCGGCGGCATTGACCCAGAAGCGATCGAAAGAATTCAATATGCCGCCCAGCAACGAGACGATCGAGATCAGCGCGAGATAGGGGAAGGTGATGCGGGTGAGGTCTACTGCCAGTGCGAACTTCTCTGGCCCGCCATCCGGGAAACCGCCGGTCATCGCCCAGACGATCGGCGCGGAAAAAACCATCATCGCCGCGGTGAACAGGACAAGGAACGGGAACAGCACGGACAGTACCTGCTGTGCGAACAGCACCGCCGCACTCCTGCCGGAACCGGGACTTGCCGCGTCTGCCTCCGCCATGGTCCGGTTGAACATCGGCACGAACACGGCGGAAAACGCGCCTTCCGCGAACAGCGCGCGAAAGAGGTTGGGCAGGCGCCATGCGATCAGGAACGCGTCGGATGCCAGCCCCGCGCCAAGATAGCGCGCGACCAGCATATCCCGCACCATGCCAAGCACCCGGCTGACCAGCGTGAGCGCGCCGATGGTGCCGGAGGCGCGGAGCAGGCTCATCGGATCAGCGCGCCCGCCTGATAATCAGGCGTTGCCGATGACCGGCTCGCCATCCTGCCCTTGCGCGGCCTGTTGCGCCTGGATCTGTTGAAGATAGAGGCCATTGAAGTCGATCGGGTCCAGCAGCAGCGGCTGGAAACCGCCATCGCGGATCGCATCGGCGAGCACGCGGCGGGCAAACGGAAAGAGCAGGCGCGGCGCTTCGGCAAAGAGGAACGGATGAACCTGATCTTCCGGCACATTGCGAATGCCGAACAGCCCGGCATAGGTCAGCTCCGTGGCGAAGGCGGTGCCCTGCGCGGTCTTGGCCTTTACCTCGACCTTGAGGGCCACCTCGTAAATATCATCGCCGGGTTTTTCGGAGGCGATATTGAACTGCACGTCGATTTCCGGTTGCTCCTGCCATTGATAGACGGCGGGGGCATTGGGGTTTTCAAAGGACAAGTCCTTTACATATTGGGTGATGAGGCCAATAGCCTGGGAAGTATCGGCGCCATTGGCAAGCGGTTCGGCGGGGACGGCATCGTCGGCCATGTCGGTTTCTTTCCTCAACAAAATAACGGTGCGACAGCCCGCAAAACAGGCATGCGTCTGGCGCGCGCTTAGCAGCCCCCACGCCATTGGGCAATGCGGGGCAAGGGCATCACCGCGATTTCACCGGCATATCGGGGCTTCTTGAAGGCGCTGGGCGCTTTTTCGGGACATCGGGTTTGAAAAACAGGATCGCTTTGCCTATGTTGGTCGTTCATCCCTTTATTAACCGCGACAGGCTATAACCGTGTACATGATTGTCATACTGGCTCTGGTGGCCGCATTCCTTGCATTGCGGCTCTATTCGGTCCTTGGCCGCCGCACTGGCCATGAGCAGCAGCCCGCGCCGTTGCAGCATGATGACCGCGTCTCACCCAAGCCGGTGCAGCCCGAGATGCAGGCGCCGCTCAGCCCTGACCGCAGTCGTTTTGCCGAAAGCCTGATTGCTCCGGCGGCGGAAAATGGCATCCGCGCCATCATCGCGGCGGATCGCAACTTCGATGTGCCGCAGTTTCTCGAGGGCGCCAGGTCGGCTTATGGCATGATTCTCGAGGCGTTCTGGAAGGGCAAGCGCGATGATCTGCGCTGGTTGTGCGATTCGGACGTGGCCCAGTCCTTCGAGGATACCATTACCGCGCGTGAAGAGGCGGGTCATGTGCTGGATAACCGTCTGGTGCGGATCGAGAAGGCGCAGATCGTTGATGCGGCACTGCATGGGCGCACCGCGCACGTCACCATCCGCTTCGATGCCGATATCGCCTCGATCACACGCGATAAGGACGGCGGGGTTATTGCCGGTTCGATGAGCGATGCGGTTACGGCGCAAGATTTGTGGACATTCAGCCGCGAAATCGGCCACTCCGATCCCAACTGGAAATTGAGCGAAACCGACGAGGTGGCATGATGCGCTGTCTGCCGGGGAGGCGGACAGTAGAGCGCGCGCCGCTTCACGTCTTTTTCCTGCTCGCGGCATGCGCGCTGCTGTCTGCCTGTGCGGGCGGCGTCATCCCACCCGCTCGCGCGCCTGTGCCCGCACCCGCCGTGCGGCCCGCTCCGCCGCCGGTTAAATCCCCTCCGCCGTCTGCCGCCGCCAGCCCGGCGGGCACCGCGCTGACCGCCGGGCTGGCGCCGGGACCAGCCGTAGCCGAGCTGGTGCGCCAGAATGCCCGCACCGCCGCCGCACTGGCAGCCTTCCGCATCTCCTGTCCCTCGCTGCTCCGCCGCACGGACCAGTCAGGGCTGACAGAGGGCCGGGATTGGTCGCAGGCCTGCGCCGCTGCCTCAAGCTGGCCTACCGAAACCGCAGCAGATTTCTTCGCCCGCTATTTCGAGACCGCCCAGGTCGGTGCTGGCACCGCCTTCGCCACAGGCTATTATGAACCGGAAATCGCCGGATCGCGCACGCCGGGCGCGGACTATCAGGTGCCGATCTACCGCCGCCCGCCGGATCTGATCGACGTCGATCTCGGCCAGTTCAGCGACAATCTCAAAGGCAAGACGATCCGTGGGCGTGTCGAGGGGCGCAACTTCATCCCCTATTCCGCCCGCGCAGATATAGAAAGCGGCGCCCTTGCCGGCCGCGCGCTGGAGCTGGCATGGGCGGCGGACCCTGTGGAATTTTTCTTCCTTCAGGTGCAGGGCAGTGGGCGCCTGCGCCTGCCGGATGGGTCTGTCATGCGCATCGGCTATGAAGGGCAGAATGGGCGGGATTATACCGGTATCGGCAAGCTGATGAAGGATCGCGGGCTGATTCAGGCCGGCTCGATGCAGGACATCATGGCCTATTTGCGCGCTCACCCCGAGGAAGGCCGCGCGATCATGCAGGAAAACAGGAGCTTCGTGTTTTTCAAGGAGATTACGGGCGCGGGGCCGCTGGGCGCTTTGGGGCTGCCGGTCACGCCAGAAGCGACCGTAGCGGCGGACCCGCGCTATGTCCCGCTGGGCGCGCCAGTGCTGCTCTCGCTCGACCGCGCGGAGGCGGGCGGCGTGTGGATCGCGCAGGATACCGGCGGCGCGATCAAGGGCGCGAACCGTTTCGACACCTTTTGGGGTGCGGGCGAGCGGGCACGCACCATCGCGGGGGGGATGTCAGCGCGGGGCACCTCCTATCTGCTGCTACCTGTCGGCACCCTCGCGCGGTTGAAATCCAGTGCTGCAACGGCGCCTCAGCCCTGAAGAGCGCGAGATATGGGAGCGGCTGGCGCGCAGTGTGACCCCGCTCGCCGGACGGAAAGCTGCGCTCCCGTCTGCGAACCTTCCTGCCAGCCTGCCTGATGGCGCCCTTGCCCCAGCCGCATCACGCGGCTTGTCCGCCGCGCTTCCCGCATCGTCTGTTGCGCCGCCCGCGCCCAGACGCACGCCCCAGCCGGTGCTCGATTCAAGCTGGGAACGCCGCATCGGCAACGGCACTCTGGCGCCCGATGCCACGATAGACCTGCATGGCCATACGCTCGATACCGCGCATCAGCGTCTCAACCATGCGCTCGCCACCGCCGTTACCCGCGGGCACAGGGTGCTGCTGGTCGTGACAGGAAATCCGCGCCCGTCGCATCAGGGGCCGGTGGGGCACAAGGCGCGCGGGGCGATTCGCGCGGAAATCGGTGACTGGATGGCATTGTCCGGCCATGCAGATGCTATCGCCAGCGTGCGCACCGCTCACCCACGCCACGGTGGCAAGGGGGCGCTTTATGTCATCCTGCGACGGAAGGGTTGATCAGGGCGGTTATACCATCGCCTTGAAATTGCGGCTGGTGGCAAGCAACTCGTTATAGCTGCCCTGCTCGGTCAGCCTGCCTTTGTCGAGCATGAAGATCCGGTCGCAGGGCCGCACCGTGCTGAGCCTGTGGGCGATCATGATGATCGTTTTCTGGCGGCTCAGCACCTGCACAGACTCCATCACGGCCTTTTCTGTGAGGGTATCGAGGGCGCTGGTCGCTTCATCGAGCACCAGCACGGAGGGATCGCGATAGAGGGCACGGGCAATGCCGATGCGCTGGCGCTGACCACCTGACAGGCGCACGCCGCGCTCGCCGGTCCGGGTTTCATAGCCTTCGGGCATTTCCGAAACGATAAAGTCATGGATTTGCGCCATGCGCGCACATTGCTCGACCTTCGCCATATCGATCGCATCCCGGCGGACGCCCAGCGCGATATTCTCCGCCACGGTCGTATCGGCGAGGAAAATGGACTGGGGCACATAGCCGAGCGCCTGCTGCCAGGAGCGCAGGTTGTCCTTGTCGATCGCCACGCCATCCACCAGCATATGGCCCTCGGACGGGTGCAGCAGGCCAAGGATGATATCGACCAGCGTCGTCTTACCCGCGCCCGTGCCGCCCACCAGCCCGACAGACGTGCCGATACCGATCGTAAGGCTGATCCCCTCGAGGGCAGTCCTGCGCGCATCGGGATAGGAAAAGCCGACATTGTCGAGCACTATTTCACGCCGGGGCTGCATGGGGCTGACCGGCTCCGGCGGCAGCGGCTGAACCGCCACGGTCTGGTCGAAATCCTCCTGGATCGCGTTCAGCACCGTATCCCCGACGCGCATATTGCTGAGGCCGCTGAATACGCGCTGGGCCGAGGGAATGAGCTTGTATCCGGCCAGTGCATAGACGCTGAGGCCAGGAAGGATCATCCCGCCCCACCGGCCCGTCGTTATCAGCACCAGCGCGAGAGAGAGCGCGCCGCCGATAGCCACCGCCTCGATGAGGTAGCGCGGCGATTCGGCCAGCGCGACGCTGGTCGCCTGATGGCGCGCGGCGCGCAACGAGGCAGGCCGGAACTGGTCGATATAGACATCCTCCCGGCCCATCAGCTTGATGTCCTTGATGCCGCCCAGCGCCACCTCGATAGAAGAGAAACGCTGGCGATGCGCATCGTCCAGCTCCACGCCGATATGCGAGAGCATTTTCTTGGATGCCCTGAAAATCAGCACATAAAGGCCAACGATTACCCCGCCCACCGTAAGCGCCAGCACCGGATCGAGCGCCAGCAGCACGCCGGTCATCGTAACCACTACCAGCGTGTAGGCGATCACATACATGCCCGGCTGGAGGATATGGAAAACCAGCATCTGCGAGTCGGAGGTGATCTTCTTGGTCAGTTCGCTGCTGTTGCGCTGGAGGAAGAAGATATAAGGCTGACGCAGATAGGTTTCGAGCAGCTTTTCAGCCAGCCTGTGCCCGCACAGCTGCGCGAACTTGTTCATCGAGAATGTCGCGCCGATACGGATCGCCGCCGCCAGCACGACAATGGCGAACGCCACGAAACCGAAAGCGAGCAGAAAGCTGTGATAATCGGTAAAGCCTAGGCCATGATAGATGGCGGAAACGACCGGCTGCAACTCGATAAGCTGAGGCTTGCTGAGCACCATGAAGAAGGGCAGCAGCATGGCGATGCCGAACGTCTCGCTCATCGCCATCAGCACGACCAGCACGAGAAGGCGCGCACCGCGCCGCTTGTCTTTGGGCGCCATCAACGCCACGGTGCGAACGAGGGTATTCCACATTCAGACAGTCACTCCACGCGCGCCCGTTGTTCTTGCGAGCTGTCCTGCAATCCCGCCCTATTACAAGCTCGGCTTGCTGCGTCAAAGCGCCATTTCATGCTTGCCTGTCAAGCGCGGATACACGATCTGCGGTTGGCAAAGCGGCGCGGGCGGAGCATGGGAGGGCGGGATGGCCAGCGCAGGCGCACATCTGGCTGGCGGATGGGATGGCCGCTCGTGGTGAAAAGGACATAGATGCGCATCTTGTTTCTCTGTATCGGGGAAGCCCATCAGGCGCTGCACGCCCTGCCTATCGCGGCGGAAATGCAAGCGATGGCGCCCGATGTCGCGCTCGAAGTCGCCTTGGCGGGAAGCGCGCATCACTGGGTAATGGATCTGGTGCGAACGGTCTATCCCTCTTTCTCGCCGCCTGTAAAAACGCTCGCGCTGCCTGCCCTCGCGGCCTTGCAGAAACGGCTCGGGGGCGCGGACGAACCGCCGCGGCTGCTTTCCCTGCTCGGCCACATCGCCTATTTCCGTGGTTTCGACGCCATCGTGGTGCCCGAGCGCACGACGACGCTGATCCGCCATTTGCTGCCCGCGCGCACAAGCCTTATCTTCACGCCGCATGGCGCGGGGGACCGAGCCGTCACCTTCGACCGCCGCGACCGTTTGTTCGATTTCGCGCTGGTGGCGGGGGAGAAAAGCGAGCGCATGATGCTGGATGCGGGGACGATCAGGCCGGGCCATTATGCCGTCAATGGCTATGTGAAGCTCGATTTCATGCGCAGGCTGTCCGCCACCCGCCCCCCCTTGTTCGACAATGATCGCCCGACCGTCCTCTACGCGCCCCATTTTCGCGCGGAGCTGTCGTCCTGGCCTTTACTGGGCACCCAAATTATCAGTGCGTTCGCTGCTCAGCAGACATATAATCTGGTGGTTGCACCCCATATCCGCCTGTTCCACCGCGCCTCTCGCCAGGCCAGGGCGCGGATCGCGGCGATGGCGGTGCCGGGCAAGATTCTGATCGACCTCGGTTCCAAAAGGTTGCTGGATATGAGCTATACCAGCGGGGCGGATATCTATCTCGGCGATGTCAGCAGCCAGGTATACGAGTTTCTCGATACGCCGCGCCCCTGCGTTTTCCTCAATGCGCATGCGGTGGCGTGGCAGGAGGACGCCAATTATCTGTTCTGGACGCTGGGCGAGGTCGCGGACAGCGTGGCCGGAGCCATGGCGGCGGTCGGCCGCGCGCGCGCGGAGCATCCGCGCTATAGCGCCCTGCAAAAGGAGACGCTGGCGCTATCCGTTGGGGGCGACCCTGCCGGCGCGGCGCGGCGCGGCGCGGAGGCGATTGTGCATTTCCTCCATGCCGAACGGGCAGGGCGGTAAATTGCCCTTTTCTGATGCGGGCGGGATGATATAGCCGGGCATCGCCGGGGATGGATCACAGCATGACGGACGGACTGGACAGCGCGCAGCTTCACCTTTTCGGGGGGAGCGGTGAACACATATGGGGGATGACATCGGCGGAGCGCATCCGCCGCATGTTGCTGCGCGACGTGCCTGCGGGGGCAGGCATCGCGCCGGGCCACAGATTGCATATCAATCTCGACTATGTGTTCGATCCACTGCTGCTGCGGCTGGCGCTGGCGCGCGCTGGCACCGCCTTTCACGATGGCGATGCGCTGGTGATTGGGCAATTGCCGGAGGAAGGCGCGCCTTTAGCGCACATAGATCTCGCCACCGCGCCGGGCCTTTACAACGAAAAGCTGCGCAAGACCGAGCGTCCCTTTGCCATCAGGCTGACGGCGCAAACGCGCGGGCAGATCGAGCGGGCAAGCTATCAGGGCGCTTATAAGGGCGTGACCGACCTGCTCACCAAATATCTCTGGCCGGAGCTGGCCTTTCACCTCACCCGGCTCGCCGCCGTGCTGAGGATGACGCCCAATATGGTTACCGCGATCGGCGCGTTTATGTGCGTGCTGGCGACGATCCTGTTCTATAACGGTGCCTATTGGCAGGGGGTTGCCGCGGGTTTTGTGTTCATGGTGCTGGATACGGTGGATGGCAAGCTCGCCCGCTGCACCATCACGTCGAGTAAATGGGGCAATGCGTTCGATCATGGCATAGACCTTGTCCACCCGCCATTCTGGTGGGCGGCGTGGGGCATGGGGCTGGCGCATGTCGGCCTTTCTTTACCGGGTATGACCTTCGCCGCCATTATGGTGGCGATAGTGTCCGGTTATGTGCTCCAGCGGCTGTGCGAGGGCGTCTTTCTCAAATATGCGGGGATGGACATGCATGTCTGGCGGCGGTTCGATAGCTGGTTTCGCCTCATCACCGCGCGGCGCAACCCTAATATGGTGATCCTGCTGGCCAGCCTGATCGCGGGCAGGCCGGATATCGGATTGATCGCGGTGGCGTGGTGGACGATACTGTCGCTGCTGGTGCATATGGTGCAGGTATTACAGCTTGTGCAGGCGCGCCGTGCGGGGCGCCCGATCACGAGCTGGCTGGAGCAGAAGGCATGAACGCAACGATCCGCAAATTCGGCTATCCCGCGAGCTTGATTGGCGAGACGGCGCACTGGGTGGTGCTGCTGCGCCCGGCGCAGGTGACGCTCGGTTCGCTGATTATTGCCGCCAAATCAGACGCCACAGGCTTCGGCGCGCTGCCGGGGGAGTGCCATACCGATCTGGCCGAAACCTCACGCCGGGCGGAGGCTATGCTGCGCACGGCGGTGGGGTATGATCGCATCAACTGGCTGATGCTGATGATGGTAGACCCGCATGTGCATTTTCATGTGCTGCCCCGCTATGAGGGCGAACGCAGCCATGGCGCACTGAGCTTGGCGGACGCCGCCTGGCCCGGCCCGCCGGACCTCAAATCCGCCATCGCGCTTGCGGAAGAGCAGCAGACTGAGCTAATCGGATGGCTGCGGGGCCTCTGGAACGCAACGGCCTGATCCGCTCCTATCGCCACCGGGCGGTCAGCTTCTCCGCCACATCGACATCGTTGAGGAAATCGACCTCGCCCCATTCCATCCCCTCGATGGAGAGCGTGCCGACCTTGCCCGTTGGCGCAAGCTGATCGATCACCTTCAGATACCAGTTTTCCACCCCCACAGGGGTGCGCATCATCGCCTCCACCGCCGCGCGGAATAGCGCGCCACCCTCGCCACGAAAGGCGAGGAAACCGATGGATTCGGCGTTGCTCTGCTGTGCGCCGAGCGTCTTGCCGATGTGGACGAGGCGGTCGCCATCGCGCTCCACCTTCATGTCGTCGCTGTCATAGTCGGGCTTCACGTCCACCGTCACGCAGATCGGGAAGTTGGCCCCGCCCTCTTGCACCCGCGCCACCAGCGGATGCGCGACGAGCGTGTCGCCATTCAAGATCAGGAAGTCGCCGGTCATCGCTTCGCGCACGATCCAGCAACTGCCGAGATTGTCCGCCACCTTGTAGAAGGGGTTGAAATGCGCGCGCAGCGTGAGGCCGGGCCGCGCCAATCGCGCCAGTTCCTGCTCCACGAGATCCGCCTGAAAGCCGGTAACGACGTGAATTTCTTCCACCCCATTGGCAAACAGCGCGTCTATCTGCCAGGCGATCAGCGTCTTGCCGGAAAGGCGGAGAAGGCATTTGGGCAGGTCCGCTGTGAGGGGAAGCAGGCGCGAGCCTTGGCCAGCACTGAGGATGATGGCGCGGCTAATGAGGGAAGCGTGTTTCTCGGTCATGCGCCCAGATATGAGCTGAATGCGATCAAGGCAAATATGTTTGCATGCCTGCTGTTGTTGCGCCTGCGCCTATTTCTCGAATGCGGCGGTAATCTGGAGCGTTATGTCGTCGCCGACGACCGGCACGCCATAGCCTAGCCCGAAGTCGCTGCGCTTGATCTGGCCGTCGGCATCGAAACCGATGGTTTCCTTCTTCGCCATCGCGTTCATCCCCGCGCCGACGAACCGAGCGTTGAGCATCACGTCCTTGGTGATGCCCTTGATCGTGAGCTTACCCGCAATCTGCGCAGTCTCGCCGTTCACCTTCACCGCAGTGGACTGGAAAGTCGCGGTCGGGAATTTCGCTGCATCGAAGAAATCGGCCTTCATCAGATGCTCGTCGAGCTTTGTTATGCCGCTACGCAGACCGGCAATCGGGAAGGTGACAGTTATCTGCGCCTTTTCCGGGGCTTTGGGGTCGAGCATCAAGCTACCGCCTGAGGCCACGATCAGGCCCATATTGTTGGAAAAGCCCATATGGTTGTAGCGGAAGGACACTTGGGTATGGCCGGGGTCAACCGCATAGCTGCCACCCGACACCAGCTTTACGTCGCGCTTGCCAGGCGGCTCAGTAGGCATCTGGGCGTGAACCGCGAACCCGAGTGGAACGGCGGCAGCAATAATCATAAGCGGAATGGCGCGGCGCATAACATCCTCCAGACACGGAAAAGGGCGCCGCCAACATAGGCGACGCCCTCATAAAGTATAGTCCTTTGCGACGGATCAGTTCTTGTCTTTGTCCACCAGCTTGTTGGCGCCGATCCAAGGCATCATCGCGCGCAGCTCCGCGCCGGTCTTTTCGATCGGGTGCTGGGCCTGCAACTTGCGCTTCGCCTTCATTTCGGGATAGCCGGTCTTGATGTCGGTCATGAAGCGCTGGACGAATTTGCCCTCCTGAATGTCCTTCAGCACACGCTTCATCTCGGCCTTGGTTTCGTCGGTGATGACGCGCGGGCCGGTGTGATAATCGCCATATTCGGCGGTGTTGGAGATCGAGTAACGCATGTTGGCGATGCCGCCCTCATACATCAGGTCGACGATCAGCTTGGTTTCGTGCAGACACTCGAAATAGGCCATTTCCGGTGCATATCCGGCCTCGACCAATGTTTCGAACCCGGCCATGATGAGATGGGTCAGGCCGCCGCACAGCACTGCCTGCTCGCCGAACAGATCGGTTTCGCATTCTTCCTTGAAATTTGTCTCGATGATGCCGGAACGCCCACCGCCAACGCCAGACGCATAGGCAAGCGCGATGTCATGCGCGTTGCCGGTCGCGTCCTGATGGATCGCGATGAGGCAGGGCACGCCGCCGCCGCGCTGATATTCGGAGCGCACCGTGTGGCCCGGCCCCTTGGGCGCAATCATGATAACGTCCACGTCCGCGCGCGGCTCAATGAGGCCGAAGTGCACGTTGAGGCCATGCGCGAACGCTAAAGCAGCGCCGGGTCGGATGTTGGCGTGGATGTCTGCGTTATAAATATCCATCTGGAACTCGTCGGGCGCGAGGATCATCAGGATGTCGGCCCATGCGGCGGCTTCGGCGTTCGCCATTACCTTGAAGCCCGCGCCTTCCGCCTTCTTGGCGCTGGCCGAGCCGGGGCGCAGCGCGATCGCCACTTCGGCAATGCCGCTGTCGCGCAGGTTCTGCGCATGAGCATGACCCTGGCTGCCATAGCCAACGATAGCGATCTTCTTGTTCTTGATGATGCCGAGATCGGCGTCACGATCGTAATAAACCTTCATGATGACAATTTCCTTCGGATTAATTTCTGGAGGCGGGCCGACCGCGTAAAAACGACCGGCCTATGGTTGGAAAATAAGGAGGGGTCAATCCCTGCCGCGCACCATGCCGACGATGCCGGTGCGGCCGACCTCGACCAGCCCCAGCTCGCGCATCAGGCTGATGAAGGTGTTGATCTTGTCGGTCGGGCCAGTGATCTCGAAGATGAAGCTGGTCGTGGTCGTGTCCACCACCTTGGCGCGGAATATGTCTGCGATGCGCAGCGCCTCGATGCGATGCTCGCCCGCGCCTGCCACCTTCACCAGCGCCAGCTCGCGCTCCACGAACGGGCCGTTGGCGGTAAGATCCGCCACATTATGCACCGGCACCAGCCGGTCGAGCTGGGCGATGATCTGGTCGATCACGCGCGGCGGGCCATTGGTGACGATGGTGATGCGGCTGACCTGATGATTGTCCGATATGTCGGCGACCGTCAGGCTCTCGATATTATAGCCGCGCGCGGTGAACAGCCCGGCGATCTTCGCCAGGATGCCCGCCTCGTTGGTCACGGTGATCGAGAGGACGTGCCGCTCGCTGATTTCTTCTGTGATATGCATGGCCGTTGCCCCTAAACCTCTTCTTCTTTTTCGCGCCGGACAGAGAGCATCCCCGCCATCGCATAATGCCATTCGCCATTCAGCCGGTGGGCGATACGCACCGGAAAGCCGACGATCGCATCCAGCACCTTGGACAGATGTTCCCCCACATAGCGGGCGCTGACGAGGATGCGGGTATGTACCACGGCGTGCAGCTCATAGCCCGCGTCCAGCTCGATCTCCCATTCCTCCAGCTCGTCTATCTCGTGATCGTAGGTCCAGCCGGTCAGCTCCTCCCGTCCCTCATTCTGGCGTGCGAAATCCCAGGGTTCCGTGATGTGCACGCGCAGTTTCAAGAGTTCAGGCATGGAAGCACTCCGGCTGGTGAATAGCCCCCTATACCAGAGCCTTGGCCTCATCCGCCAGTGTGCCCGAAATCTGGCTGGGATCGAGCAGCATTTCGGTGTGCGCCGCGCCGGATGGGATCATCGGGAAGCAGTTGGTGAGCTTCGCCACCCGGCAATCGACCATCACCGGCCCCGGCGTCTCGATCATCTGGCGGATGCCTGCCTCCAGCTCCTGCGGCCCCTCGATGCGGATGCCGGTCCAGCCATAGGCTTCGGCCAGCTTCACGAAATCGGGCAGGCTATCCGAATAGCTCTCGGAATAGCGGCTCTCGTAGGTCAGCTCCTGCCACTGGCGGACCATCCCCATATATTCATTGTTCAAAATGAAGATCTTGACCGGGAGACGATATTGCGTGGCGGTGCCCAGCTCCTGAATGTTCATCTGGATGCTGGCATCACCCGCGACACAGATGACGAGACTATCGGGATTGCCCATCTGCGCGCCGATTGCGGCGGGAAAGCCATAGCCCATCGTGCCCAGCCCGCCCGATGTCAGCCACTTGTTCGGCGCTTCGAACGGGTAATGCTGTGCCGCCCACATCTGGTGCTGGCCGACTTCGGTGGTGATGATGGTGTCCCTGCCGCGTGTCGCCTTGAACAGATCGGCAATCGCGCGCTGGGGCATGATCTCCGCGCCGCCATCGGGATAATCGAGGCTGCGACGCGCACGCCAACCCGCGATGCGCGCCCACCATTCGTCAAGATCGGCGGCTTGGTGCCCGGCGGCCTTCCACCCGGCGATCAGATCGGCGAGCGCGCTGGTCGCATCGGCAACAATGCCGAGATCCGTCATCACGATCTTGTTGATCGAGCTGCGATCGATGTCGATGTGGATCTTTTTGGAGCTGGGCGAAAACGCATCGAGCCGCCCGGTCACACGGTCGTCAAACCGCGCGCCGATATTGACGATCAGGTCGGCCTTGTTCATCGCCATATTGGCTTCGTAGGTGCCATGCATGCCGAGCATGCCGAGCCACTCGTCTGACGATGCCGGAAACGCGCCAAGGCCCATCAGCGTCGACGTGACCGGCGCGCCAGTGAGGGCAACCAGCTCCCGCAGCAGCGTAGAAGCCTCCGGCCCGGCATTGATGATCCCGCCGCCCGTGTAGAAGATCGGCCGCTCCGCCGCCGCGATCATCGCCACCGCCTGCGCGATCTGCGCCGCATCGGCCTTCATCTGCGGGCGATAGCTGACATGGTTGGAGAGGTCTGGCCGTTCATAGGGCGCGGTGGCGACCTGAACATTCTTGGGAATGTCGATCACGACCGGGCCGGGGCGGCCAGACGTGGCGATATGAAACGCCTCATGGACAACATGGGCGAGCCGCTCTGGCGATTTGACCAGATAGTTGTGCTTGGTGCAGTGGCGCGTGAGGCCGACGGTATCAGCCTCCTGAAACGCGTCGGTGCCAATCAGGTGCGTCGCGACCTGCCCGGTGAGAACGACCATCGGAATCGAATCCATCAGCGCATCGGTGATGCCGGTGATCGCGTTGGTCGCGCCGGGGCCTGAGGTGACGAGCACTACGCCGGGCTTGCCGGTAGAGCGGGCATAGCCCTCCGCCATGTGGGTCGCGCCTTGTTCATGGCGCACCAGCACATGCTTGATCGTGGGGTGGTTATAGAGCGCGTCGTAAATCGGCAGCACCGCGCCGCCGGGATAGCCGAACACGACCTCCACCCCCAGATCAACGAGGCATTGCAGCAATATATCAGCGCCGCTCAGTTCCGACACGCATTGTCTCCCAATTTCGATGGCCACAGTTCCGGCTATGTATCGCTCGCTCCCCCGCAGCGTCATGCATCATAAACGCGAATCATGCCACCAGCAGCGGAAGGCAGCACCTAAGAGACACAATATGCTATGTCAAATGATTTTCTGATAATTTTATTACAAATTTATGCCATTCCCTATCATCTAATATCCGATCAATCCGCTGCCAGCCGGGTGGAGGCTGGCGCGAGAACCAGGTATATTGCCGCTTGGCATATTGGCGGGTGGCAGCCTGCGCGCGCTCGATCATCGCTTCGTGGATCAAGTAACCCGCCAGCCATTGCGCAATTTCCTGCACCCCGATGGCGCGCATCACCGGAAGGCCGGGCGCAAGACCGCGCGCGAGAAGTGCCTGCACCTCCTCCACCGCTCCCTGATCGAGCATTGCCTTGAACCGCGCGTCGCAGCGCGCAGTGAGCCATTCGCGCGGCGGCAACAGTATGAGCGGGTGCAGATCAACGTCCGAGCCGATGCCCCCGGCCTTTTCAGCCCGCCAGTCGAGGATGCTGCGTGCCGTGGAGCGGATCACCTCCAGCGCGCGCATCGTCCGCGCGCCATCCGCCGGAGCCAAACGCGCGGCGGCGGGCGCATCCTCCGCCACAAGCGCGGCATAAGCCTGCTCCACCGGCAGGGCGCGCACCTCCGCGCGCACCGCTGCGTCAATCTCCGGCACCGGCGCGATGCCATCCAGCAAGGTGCGGATATATAGCCCCGTCCCGCCCACCAATATCGGCAGCTTATCCGCCGCATGCGCCACCGCGATCTCGGCCCTGGCGTCTGCTGCCCAATCCGCGGCAGAGCAGGGCTGCGCGCCATCGCGATACCCGAACAGGCGGTGCGGCACGCGCGCCAGCTCTGCCGCCGAGGGCCGGGCAGACAGCACCTCGAGATCGGCATAGACCTGGCTAGCGTCGGCATTGATGACCACGCCGTTCGCGTGTTCCGCCAGCGCCAGCGCGAGTGCGCTCTTGCCGCTCGCCGTCGGCCCGGCAATAAGCGCGAGCCGGGGCCGGGAGGATTCGGTCGGTTTATCGGAAGGTTTGCTCATGTTCGTCGCCACCTTAGTCGCTCAAGGCTCCTTAGGGCAGGGGGATATTGCCGAAGCGGCGGACCGGGTGGCCGAGGCTGGCGCGCAGGTGAGCGCGCGGCCCGAGATCGAGCCGGGCAAGGCGGCGGACATATTGTTCGAGGGCGACGCCAAGGCGGTGCGCGCCGCGCTTCAGGCACTGCCCGGCCCAGTCGACGTGATCGTCCAGCCCCACGCCACGCGGGAGAAGAAGTTACTGGTGGCGGACATGGATTCGACAATGATCACGATCGAATGCATCGACGAGCTGGCCGACTATGCCGGGATCAAGCCGCAGATCGCCGAGGTGACAGAGCGGGCGATGCGCGGCGAGCTGGATTTTGCCGAGGCATTGAGGGCGCGCGTCGCGCTGCTTGCCGGGCTGGATGAGGCGATGATCGAGCGCTGCCGCGCGGAGCGGGTCAAGCTGATGCCCGGCGCGAAGGCACTTATCCGGACGCTGCGTTCGCGCGGGTGCCATACGGTGCTGGTGTCGGGTGGCTTCACCCGCTTTGCCGAGCCGGTGGCGGCGGACATCGGCTTTCACAAGGTGGTGGCGAATGTGCTCGACATTGCGGGCGGTGCATTGCGCGGCACGGTGCAGCAGCCGATCGTCGATTCGGCGCGCAAGCAGGCGGAGCTGGAGCAGGCACTCGGTCAGCTTGGCCTCGATCCCGCGCTCAGCATCGCGATCGGCGACGGCGCGAACGATATCCCGATGATCGAAGCGGCGGGGCTGGGCGTCGCCTATCACGCCAAGGAAAAGACGCGCGCAGCGGCTGACGCGGAAATCCGCTATGGCGATCTCTCCACCCTGCTCTATGCACAGGGTATCGCGCGCAAGGACTGGGTGAGCGAGTAGCGGGCTTTTACCTGGGCTTGACGATGCAGTCAGCCCCAGCAGCTTTTACCGTGGCGCACAGGGCGTCGGCCTCAGCGCGGGATTTTAGCGCTCCGGCGAGCAGACGCGTCATTGCTCCTGCCTGTTCGAGGCTGTGCGGAGCGGTGGCGAGCGCGGGAACTTTGGCGGCCATCGCCTTCCAGTGCGCCTGCGCGCGCGCGGCCTCGCCAAAGGCGCCAAGCTGGATCTGCCATGCGCCCGTGCTCGGGGCTGATGGAAGAGGCGCGGATACCGTCGCCGGTTTCGCGGCGGGCGGTAGCGGGCGTGGGGGCTGGGAGGGGGGCAAGGCCGTGGTGCGGATCGGCGCACTGCTGGGCACGGGACGGATAGGCTGGGGCGCGCCCTCCAGCGCCGGAGCCTTTGCCTGCGCCTTGCGCACCTCCATTGCTGCTGCCAGCGCGAGGCCGTCCCGGCGTTGCAACTCAGGGATATAACGATCCATCTGCGCCAGCGCGGTCGATGCCTGATCCACTCCCGCCGCCGAGGCGCGCGTCATCAGCGCATAGGCGCGCACCCAGTCGCGCGGCACGAGGTCGCCGTTGAACAGCGCGAGGCCAACCAGATATTGCGCGCGCTCCTCGCCCCGCTCGGCGGAGCGTTGGAGATAGGGCAGGGCCTCCGTGCGGCGGTTCTGCTGAAACAGTAACAGCCCGTAATTATCCTCCGCCTGAACATGGCCCTGCGTGGCGGCCTTCTGATACCAGTCGAGCGCGGCGTTCATATCCTGCGGCACCCCGCGGCCCAGTTTATAAGCCTGCGCGAGATTGAACTGCGCATCGGCATCGCCCGCCTGCGCGAGGGGCCGCCAGACCTTGAGCGCCTTCACATAATCACCTTGCGTCCAGGCATCGACGCCCGCCTTCACATCCGCAAGGGCCGATGGTGCGATGATGATGATGGCAACAGCGGACAGGGCCGCGCAAATACGATGTTTCATACGTCCATTCCCACGCGCGCGGTATCTCTGCCGCACGCTCCGGCGCTATCATGCCCGCAAAATGGTGGAAACGGGGTTAATCGTAAACTCTTTGATGGGTGGGCCGGAGCGGTATCCAAAAACAGCCCTCTCGCGTATTTTGACAGTGCTTCCTGGCCGTCGAATTAACAGAATGTTAGGACGTCGCCAGTTACCCTCCCGCACGACTAGATCCATCTGGGGGAATTGCGTGCGCGTATTGGCTTTGGCTTCTCAAAAAGGCGGTTCGGGCAAGACCACCTTGTCCGGCCATCTCGCCGTTCAGGCGGAACTGGCGGGCGCAGGACCGGTCGTGCTGATCGACATCGATCCCCAAGGCTCGCTGGCGGACTGGTGGAACGAGCGCGAGGCTGGCGTTCCCGCCTTCGCCGAAACCACGGTCGCGCGGCTGGCGCATGACCTTGAGACGCTGCGAGCCCAGGGCTTCAAGATCGCGATCATCGACACCCCACCCGCCATCACCATGGCGATCCAGAGCGTGATCTCGGTCGCGGAGCTGATCGTCATTCCCACCCGCCCCAGCCCGCATGATCTGCGCGCCGTCGGCGCCACGGTCGACCTGTGCGAACGGGCGGGCAAGCCGCTGATCTTTGTCGTCAATGCGGGCACACCCAAGGCGCGCATCACCCATGAAGCCGCCATCGCCCTTTCCCAGCATGGCACCGTCGCCCCGGTGGTGGTGCACCAGCGCACCGATTTCGCCGCCAGCATGATCGACGGGCGCACCGTGATGGAGGTCAACCCCGGCAGCCGCTCTGCCCAGGAGGTGGAGCAGCTCTGGTCCTATATCTCGGACCGGCTCGAAAAGAACTTTCGCCGCACTGTCTTTTCGGTGCCTGGCCCTGGCGCTGCGACCCGCCCTGCTGCCGGCTTCGGCCGCCGCACGGTGAACCAGTAAGGAGGCGTGGCGATGATCGAACCCAAGCCTTTCGCTTCGCTCACCTCCGGCCTGCTCGCGCGCAAGGGCGGTGCGCGCCCCGCGATGCGCCGCGCCTATATTCCCGGCGGAGACAAGCCCTCGCTGCCGCTCTCGGTGCAGGAAGATCTCGGCTGGAACGACATGGGCGAGGATACGCCCCCCGCCCTAACGCCCCCCGCGCCGCTGGCGATGATCCGCGAAGATATGCCGCAGCCAGAGGCGCAAGCGGCCGCGCCCGAAATCGTGCGCCAGCAGGAACATCTTGCCGAGCAGATCGCCGAGCCGATGGACGAGCGCGAGCCGTGGACTCCCGCCCCCGTCATCCGTCCGCGCGGCGCCAAGGCGGCGTTCACACTGAGGTTGGACCCGGAGCGCCATCTGCGCCTGCGTCTCGCCTGCGCGGTGAATAACCGCAGCGCGCAACAGATCGTCACACAGGCGCTCGACGCCTTTCTCAACAGCCAGCCCGAGCTAGAGGCGCTGGCGCAACAGGTGCCGGGGACCGACGGCACACATCCCGTTCGCAAGCCATGAAGGTGGGGACCACCATGAAACATAAGGCATTATCCAATCTCGCGGCATCGTCGCTGATCGTCGCCACGTCGATGGTCGGCTGCACCGGCCAGGCGCTGCACACACAGGCGGGCGCAAGCGCCGGCAAGCTCGCCACTATGGCCGATGCGCAGGCGCGCGACGCCGAAAAGGCGCTCGCGGCCAAAGATGCGCCGAAAGCGATCCAGATCGCCGAAGCCGCCGTCGCCGCGTCGCCCGACAAGGCCGATTATCGCACCCTGCTGGGCCGCGCCTATCTGTTGGACGGGCGCTTTGCCTCGGCCCGCACCGCGTTTGAAGATGCGCTGACGCTCGGCGCGACCGATGGCCGCAGCGTCGTCAACCTCGCGCTGATCCATGTCGCGCAGGGGGACCAGACCGCTGCACAGCGCTTGCTTGGCGCGCGTGTCGATCAGCTCACCGCCGCAGACTACGGGCTGGCGATGGCGATGGCGGGCAACCCGGATGAAGCGATTCGCGTGCTTTCTCAAGCGATTCACGCCCCAACAGCGGGTGCGAAGGAACGCCAGAACCTCGCTTATGCCTATGCGCTGTCCGGCCAGTGGACCGAGGCGCGGCAGGTCGCTACGCTCGACCTCGCCCCCGCCGATGCGTTGAAGCGCGTTACAGTCTGGGCACAAAATGCGCAGGCAGGGGCGGAGAGCCAGCGGGTTATCGCGATGATGGGCGTTGCCCCGCGCAGCGACGATGCCGGACTGCCGGTGCGTCTGGCGCTGGGGCATAGCCAGCCTGCGCCCGCGCAGATGGCTGACGCCGCTCCCGCTACCGACTTCACCCCCGTTCCGCTGGATGCCGCCGCGCCGGAAAGCGCTCTTGAGCCTGCGCCGGCATCTGCGCCTGCCGTTGCGCCTGTCCCTGCCCTCGCAAGTCAGGACGAGGCCAAGGTCGCGGTGCCGGACTTCATCCCCGCGCCGCGTAAACCGATGCGCGCGGCGGTTGCCGCTCCCGTTCAGGCCACCCTTAGCCAGGCGCCGCTGTCCCCCTTGCTGCGGGCCACGCCCAACCTCCTGATGAAGGGCAACATTCCTGGCGCGCGCACAGTGGCGCTGTGGCAGCCGGTGGATGCGGCAAAAGGCTCGGCCTGGTTGGTGCAGATTGGCGCGTTCTCGTCTCCGCAGTCGGCCAGAGCGGGTTGGACGCAGGCCGTGCGCGGTAATGAGCGGCTTGGCCTATTCCCGCAGGTCATTACGCAGGCCAATATCAATGGCCGGAATTTTCACCGTGTTGCGATTGCCGGATTTGGCGACCGCGCCGGCGCCGTGCGGCTTTGCGACTCGGTTCGTGCGCAAGGCGGCAGTTGCTTTGTCCGCATGGGTGGGCCGGAAGCCGCGCCGATCCGCTGGGCCAAAGCCAAGGCGCCCGCGCGCCTCGCCATGCGCTAGGGTCAGGACCTATTGATTTGTAAGGCGCAATCTGATTCAGGCTCTGCGAGGAGACTGAAGATGAGTGATTTGTATTGGCTGACGGATGAGCAGATGGTTCGGTTGCAGCCCTATTTCCCC
>JAGNYO010000033.1 GCA_017984895.1 Sphingobium sp.
AATGTCGCAGGTGTGCCCGCTGGGCAGATAAGCTCAGGAGCGTTCCTCACTGGCAACCATCTTTATCGCGTCGGGTAAGATGATGGCGTAGCAGTGTCCAAGCGGTCCGACTCGCTGGGCCCAGCGAAGTCGCCACCCGATCCGCGACAGAGCCTTCCACATCATCTAGGGCATTACGCAGACACACCACCGCCTCCAGATTCCCACTGATGTCGAGATCGCGTGAGAAAAACATGGCGTCCCCGTCTCTCCCACCGTCGATTAGGCCCAGTAGATTGCTGAACCGCCCTGCTATCCGCGCGTCGCAAAGCGGTTCAGCCCTACGCGACATAGCAATCAGCCGCGGCTTTTCGGGATCTGGACGCAACAGGACCAGAAAGGGCAACTCGCGCGCGTCGATTAGAAAGCTGCTATGCCGGTGCGGTCCTAGGCGTGCGAATATATCCGGCATTTCGCGTGCCATGTTTCTTACGATCCGGCCCAATACCGGCTGAACGAGCATAATTAATGCGCGCGATGGAGAAACAGGAGATCGTAGAATAAATTGCCGATGCACCGAAAGGGGAGAGAATGTCTGCATGAGGGACTTCTATCGTTTTGTTGCGCAGGCAAAGTGATGTATGTCAATTTCAGGGCCGCAGTAGACCTTAATGGAAGCGGAATGACCCAACTGATCTCTCGCATCCTATCACTGGTCGCTCTCCTGGTGACCGTCTCCGCCAACAGCATCGAAGTCCGGGCCGATACCTCCGATGGGAAAAAACAGTCGCATCCCGTGACGCCTTATGCCGACATTCGCTACCGTCTGGAGCTGGTCGATCAGGATGGGCTTTCCCGCAACGCCACAGCATCGACCCTCCGCGTTCGAGCAGGTGTCCGCACAATGGAGTGGAATGGCCTGTCCGCCCAGATTGAAGGTGAGGCGATTGCCGTGATCGGCAAGGCGAAATATAACGACACCGTCAACGGAAAAACTACCTATCCGGTAGTGGCCGATTCGAAGGATGTGCTACTCAACCAGGCATTCGTGCGCTGGAGGCCCGCACCGCAGATCGAAGCGGTTGCCGGACGGCAGGCCGTCAATATCGAGAATCAACGCTGGATCGGTTCTGTCGGATGGCGGCAGAACGATCAGACACTGGACAGCGCGCGTCTGACATTACGCCCCGCCAAGACGCTGACGCTGGATTATCTCTATGTCTGGCGCGTCAACCGCGTGTTCGGCCCGGACTCACCTCAAGGCATCTGGCATGACACGAACATACATGGCGCACGCGCCGCGCTGGCCATCAAGGATATTGGAACACTGTCCGGCTATGGCTATTGGCTGGACATTCCCGCTTCGCCCATATCCTCGAACGCGACGATCGGCCTGCGTTTGACGGGCGAGCGCGCTCTAAACTCTAAGCTCAAGCTGCTTTATACGGGGGAATATGCACGCCAGATGGACTATGCGGCCAATCCGCGCAACTTCGCGCTGGACTATACACTGGTGGAAGGCGGCGCAGCGTTTGGCCCCGCATCGTTTCGCCTCGGCTGGGAACGTCTGGAGGGTGATGGCGTGTCTGCGATACAAACGCCGCTGGCGACATTGCACGCATTCAACGGCTGGGCCGACAAGTTTCTCACCACACCCGCGAACGGCCTGCGGGACATATATGCCGATCTGGGCTATCGTCTGACCGGCAACGGCCCGCTTAAGGGGGCAAGTTTTCGCCTTGCGTGGCACGACTTCCGTTCGATCCGCAGTGATCTGCATTACGGACAGGAATGGGATGCATCAGCGACCTTCCCCGTTCATAAACATGTGGCACTAGTGACCAAGGTCGCTCGCTATAATACGAAGGGGTTCGCCACGGATACACTTAAGGCGTGGTTTGGGGTTGAGCTAAAAATGTAACGGAATCTCTCGCATGAGACAGACCCCGCTGTCTCATGCGAAGGACGGCGACCTATGGTCTGTTATCCAGGGAGGGGGCGTCCATGCCTCCCCGTTTGGGCGCCCCAATTTGCGTAATGATTGAGAGTGCAGGCGCAAACCAATTCTGCTCTCATTGCGGATCATAGAAAACATCAGGGCGAGAAAATGCCTCCAACCGAGCGCGATCCGTTATCCTTACATGGGATCCGCTGACTTCTACGCCCTCGGCAGCAAGCACGCCAAATCCGCGCGAAAGATTTTCCGGAGTCATGCCAAGTAGCGAGGCCAGCATTTTCTTCTCTCCGGGCAGCTGAAAATTGTCACCACCGCTTCGACGATGGCTTTGCAGAAGCAGATAATTGCCGAGCCTCTCTGTCGACTGTCGCAGTTTCAGGTCGGTCAGGGCACGTACAAATTCGCGATAGCCATTAGCCAACTCGCGTATCGCTGCCATCATGAGCGCCTTGTCCTGCTGGATCACGCTGCGCACTAATTCAGCGGGCACCATTAAAACACGGGCAGCGCTCAGTGTACGCGCGGTCATCAGATAAGGCATATCGGTGACCACAGCGGCCAGGATGAAACTGCGTACTGGCTCGACCATTGCTAGGGTGGTCTCCCGGCCGCTATTGGAGGCTTTCAATTCTATCGAACCATCAACCAGCACATGTAGAAAATCGGCCTGTTGCCCTGCTTCAAACAGCGTCAACTCAGGCGGAAACACCTGTAGAAAGGACGCGGCGAACAAGCGGTCGCGCTCCTCCTCCCGCATTTCGGCGAACAGAGGCAGGCGAGAAATTTCGGGACGTTCTCCGGGGCGCATGTTCAGCCTAATCGCGGGTTTCAAAAAGCCGGTCATATAGAGGATTTGATATTTATCAATTGGCCTTGCGCGCCACATCAAGTCATCCTTGGATTCAATTCAAGCCAAAACCAATTTCCCGGCTGCCATTTCAAATGCTTGACCGAGATCAACAAATCGTGGGCCGATAGCGCCTTAGGTCCCCGCAGCCATTCATGCACAGGGGCCTCATATGCCAACCACAGCTATAACATCGCAGGCGGAACGTCAGAGGGCGCTGGGCCTCAGCACCTTCGCTTTCACCATCTGCTTTGCCGTATGGACGATTTTCGCGATCATCGGGATCGAGATAAAGGGCGAGCTGGGGCTGAACGATACCCAGTTCGGACTGCTTGTCGGCACACCAATCCTGACAGGATCGCTGGTGCGCCTGCTGCTGGGAGTGTGGACGGATCAATATGGGGGGCGGATCACTTTCCCCCTTACCATGCTCGCCTCCGCAGGCTCAACATTCCTGCTCTCTTATGCACACAGCTACTCGCTGATGCTTCTTGCCGCTCTGGGATTGGGCATGGCGGGCGGTGGATTTGCGGTGGGCGTCGCTTATGTATCCAAATGGTATCCGCAAGAGAAGCAAGGCTCGGCTCTCGGTTTCTTCGGCATGGGCAATGTCGGCGCGGCGGTGACAAAGTTTGCCGCGCCATGGGTCATGGTCGCGTTCGGATGGGAAGTCGTCGCCCAGATATGGGCCGCTTCGCTGGCGTTGATTGCCGTGCTGTTCTTTCTGTTCGCGCAGGATGATCCCGAACTGGTGGCTCGCAAGCGGACAGGCGTGCGTCCCCAGAGCCTGAAGGAACAACTGGAACCGCTGCGTAACGAACAGGTGTGGCGCTTCTCCCTCTATTACTTCTTCGTATTCGGCGCCTTTGTTGCGCTTGCCTTATGGCTGCCAAAATATTTGATTGGCGTATATGGCGTGGACATAAAAGTAGCCGGCATGCTTGCCGCCACCTTTTCCCTGTCGGCCAGCCTTTTTCGTGCCTATGGCGGCATATTATCGGACAGATACGGTGCACGTCGGATCATGTATGCGACTTTTGGCGTCTCCATGCTCTGCCTGTTCATGCTGTCCTATCCTGCCACGGACTATACGATCCACGGAATCAAGGGCGATATTCACTTCGCTACCTCGATGAGCCTGGTGCCGTTCGTGGTTACGGTCTTTGTCCTCGGCTTCTTCATGTCGTTGGGCAAGGCCGCCGTCTACAAGCATATCCCCGTCTATTATCCCGATCATGTCGGCTCGGTCGGTGGGCTGGTTGGTCTCGTGGGCGGCCTCGGCGGCTTTATCCTGCCGATTGTGTTCGGCGCGGTGAGCGATCTGACCGGCATCTGGACCAGCTGTTTCATGGTGTTGTTCGCGCTCGTGACGATTGCTCTGGCATGGATGCATCTCGCCATCCGGCAGATGGAGCAAAAAGCGGCGGGCATCGATATCAGGTCTCTGCCACAGTTCCCTGAGATGGCTTCGCTACACGATGCAGAGCGTCATTCCGCCCATGCTGCGGGTGCCAAGGTGCTGACCGAGTGGAAACCCGAGGACGTGGACTTCTGGGAGGCAGCGGGCAGCCGTATCGCGCGGCGCAACCTGATGATCTCCATTCCAGCTCTGCTGCTCGCGTTCGCCGTGTGGATGGTATGGTCAGTGGTGGTGGCGAAACTGCCGCTGATCGGCTTCGACTATACGACCGATCAGTTGTTCTGGCTCGCTGCATTGCCGGGGCTGTCGGGGGCGACCTTCCGCATCTTCTATAGTTTCATGATCCCTATCTTCGGGGGGCGGCTGTGGACGACGCTCAGTACTGCGTCGCTACTCATCCCTGCCTTCGGCATCGGTTATGCGGTGCAGAACCCGGATACGCCCTATGTCATATTCCTAGTGCTGGCGCTGCTGTGCGGCTTCGGCGGCGGCAACTTCGCCTCCTCCATGTCCAATATCGGCTTTTTCTTCCCGAAGGCGCAGAAGGGTAATGCGCTGGCACTCAATGCGGGCCTCGGCAACCTCGGCGTATCGGTGATGCAATATGCCGTGCCGCTGGTCATTACTGCCGGCGTGTTCGGTGCCCTAGGCGGCGAAGCGCAGACGGCCAAGGATGGCAGCCAGCTCTGGTTGCAGAATGCTGGCTTCATCTGGATACCATTCATCATGGCCTCCACCCTGCTGGCATGGTTCGGCATGAATGACATCGCCGATGCCAGAGCGAGCTTTTCCGAGCAGGCTGTGATATTCCAGCGCAAGCACAACTGGCTGATGTGCTGGCTTTATACCGGAACGTTCGGATCGTTCATCGGTTTCTCGGCGGGGCTTCCGCTGCTCGCCAAGAGCCAGTTCCCGGATGTCAACGTGCTCAAATATGTGTTCCTTGGACCATTGGTCGGCGCAATCAGCCGGGCGGCGACCGGTTGGGTTGCTGACCGCTGGGGCGGCGCACGTGTCACCTTTTGGGTGTTTATAGGCATGATGCTTGGTGTGGTGGGCGTGATCCACTTCCTCGACGCCAAGGATTTCGCGGGTTTCCTAGGAATGTTCATCTTTATGTTCTTCGTGACCGGGGTAGGCAACGCATCGACCTTCCAGATGATACCCAACATCATGCGCATCGAAGTACCGCGCCTGATGCCGGAACTAAACGCTAACCAGCGGACGCGGCAGGCCGAGAAGGAGTCTGCGGCAATTGTCGGATTCACTTCGGCAATCGCAGCCTATGGCGCATTCTTCATCCCCAAGTCCTTCGGCAGCGCAATTGCCGCCACAGGGACACCGCATGCGGCGCTTTATGGCTTCCTCGCCTTCTATGCGAGCTGCGCGGTGCTGACCTGGTGGGCCTATACGCGCCGAGGCGGCCTGCTTCGCGACATCGAACGAGGCCGCGCTGCGGCTTCAGCACCCACTCCCATCCTTTCCACAGGAGCCTGACCATGAGCCATTTGCTCGACAGACTGACATTCTTCAAACAGGCGCGAGAACCGTTTTCGGACGGGCACGGTGTAACTACTGGAGAATCGAGGGGGTGGGAGGACGGCTATCGCAAGCGGTGGCAGCACGACAAGATCGTGCGCTCCACCCATGGCGTGAATTGCACGGGGTCCTGCTCTTGGAAGATTTACGTGAAGGGCGGGATCATCACTTGGGAGACGCAGCAGACGGACTATCCACGCACGCGGCCCGAACTGCCCAACCATGAGCCGCGCGGCTGCCCGCGCGGAGCAAGCTATAGCTGGTACATCTATTCAGCGCAGCGTCTCAAATACCCATTGATCCGCAAGCGGCTGGTCAAGCTATGGCGCGAGGCGCGGAAAAGCCTGTCGCCCGTCGCCGCATGGGCCTCGATCCAGTCGGATCCCACAAAGCGCAAAAGCTATACTGCTATTCGCGGACATGGCGGCTTTGTTCGCTCGACCTGGGACGAAGTCAACGAAATCATCGCTGCGGCCAATGCCTTTACGGCAAAGGCCTACGGGCCGGATCGCGTGATCGGCTTCTCTCCCATCCCGGCCATGTCGATGGTGAGCTATGCCGCCGGGTCACGCTATCTGTCCTTGCTGGGCGGCACCTGCATGTCCTTCTACGACTGGTATTGCGACTTGCCGCCTTCGTCTCCGATGACCTGGGGCGAACAGACCGACGTTCCGGAAAGCGCCGATTGGTATAATGCCGGTTTCTTGATGCTGTGGGGATCGAACGTGCCGCAAACGCGCACGCCTGATGCCCATTTCATGACCGAGGCGCGCTATCGCGGTGCCAAGGTTGCGGTTGTCTCCCCAGACTATGCCGAAGCGACGAAGTTTGGCGACATCTGGCTCAATCCGCAACAGGGTACAGACGCTGCGCTGGCCATGGCGATGGGCCATGTCATCCTGCGCGAATATCATCTCAATTGGCAGGCTCCCTATTTCGAGGACTATTGCCGTCGCTATTCAGACATGCCCATGCTGGTGAAACTGATCGGAAAGGACGGGGCATTTGTGCCTGACCGGATGCTGCGCGCCTCTGATTTCGATGATGGACTTGGCGAGCAGAACAACCCCGAATGGAAGACGGTGGCAATAGACGATACCACAGGTGCCCCGGTTGCTCCGGCCGGTTCCGCCGGTTTCCGGTGGGGTGAACGGGGCAAATGGAACCTTGAAGAGAAAGACGGCGCAGGCGCAGCTGTGACGCTGCGCATGACCGCCATACTCGACGACAAGCATGACGCCGTGGTCGAAGTTTCTTTTCCGTATTTCGGCAATCGTGAGCATGACTATTTTAAAGGCACCGACCATTCCGGAGTGCTCAACCGGCGCGTGCCGGTCCGTGAGATAAAGCTAAAGGACGGTGACGCCTACGTTGCTTCCGTGTTTGATCTTCTCTGTGCGAACTACGGCCTCGACCGTGGATTGGGTGGTAAAAATGTCGCCACGGACTATTCAGCCGACATTCCATATACGCCGGGATGGGCGGAGAAGATCACGGGAGTACCCGCCGATGACATAATCGTCGTCGCCCGCGAATTTGCCAGCAACGCCGAGCAAACCAACGGCAAATCCATGGTGATCCTAGGGGCGGGCCTCAACCATTGGTATCATATGGACATGAACTACCGCGGTATCATCAACCTGCTGGTGATGTGCGGGTGCGTCGGCCAGTCGGGTGGCGGCTGGGCACATTATGTGGGGCAGGAAAAGCTGCGCCCGCAAACCGGCTGGGCGCCGCTGGCCTTCGGACTGGATTGGAGCCGACCGCCCCGGCAGATGAATTCCACCAGCTTTTTCTATGCGCATACCGATCAATGGCGATATGAGACGCTGGACGTCAGCGAAATTCTGTCCCCCACCGCGCCGGAAGGAGACTGGGACGCCAGCCTGATTGACTATAATGTGCGGGCCGAGCGTATGGGCTGGCTGCCCTCCGCACCGCAACTGCGCACTAATCCTCTCGAAATTGCCTCTGCGGCGCAAGCTGCTGGTCAGGATGTGAAGGATTACGTCGTCAGCGGACTAAAGGATGGTTCGCTCGAAATGTCCTGTGTGGACCCCGATGCCCCTGAAAACTGGCCGCGAAACATGTTCGTATGGCGCTCAAATCTGCTCGGCTCGTCGGGCAAGGGTCACGAATATTTCCTGAAACACCTTTTGGGAACCGCGCACGGCGTGCAGGGCAAAGATCTAGGCCAGACTGGCCAACAGAAGCCCAAGGAGGTCAAGTGGCATGAAGATGCGCCCAAGGGAAAGCTGGATCTGCTTGTCACGCTGGACTTTCGCATGTCCACGACCTGCGTCTATTCGGACATTGTCCTGCCGACTGCCAGCTGGTATGAGAAGGACGACCTGAACACGTCGGACATGCACCCATTCATCCACCCGCTGTCGGCGGCGGTCGATCCGGTGTGGGAATCGCGCAGCGACTGGGAAATCTACAAAGGCATTGCCCGGAAATTCTCGGAAATCGCGCCTGAAGTGCTGGGGGTGGAGCAGGATGTGGTGCTTGTTCCGATCCAGCACGATACGCCCGGCGAGATCGCGCAGCCTTTCGATGTGGCCGATTGGGGCAAGGGAGAAGTGGAGCCCGTTCCGGGCAAGACGATGGCTGGCGTTGCGGTGGTCGAACGCGATTATCCCAACCTCTACAAGCGCTTCACCGCACTTGGCCCGTTGATGGACAAGCTCGGCAACGGCGGCAAGGGTATCGCATGGAACACCGAGCACGAGGTCGAGAACCTACGTAAACTTAATGGCGTGGTGACCGAAGATGGGCCAACCAAGGGCATGCCCAGCATCGAAACGGCCATCGATGCGGCGGAGGTGATACTGATGCTCGCGCCGGAAACCAATGGCGAGGTGGCGGTGAAAGCTTGGACCGCGCTGTCGCAAAATACCGGGCTGGATCATACCCACCTTGCTTTGCCCAAGGAAGAGGAGAAAATCCGCTTTCGCGACATTCAGGCGCAACCCAGGAAGATCATTTCCTCACCCACATGGTCGGGGATTGAAAGTGAGCATGTCTGCTACAATGCGGGCTATACAAATGTGCATGAACTGATCCCCTGGCGGACGCTTACCGGGCGGCAGCAGCTTTATCAGGATCACAAGTGGATGCGGGCCTTTGGCGAGGCGCTGTGTGTCTATCGTCCGCCCATCGACACTAAGGCTGTCAAGCCGATGCTTGATCATGCAGCGGGGCAAAAGCATGTTGTGCTGAACTTCATCACTCCACACCAGAAATGGGGCATCCATTCCACCTACACTGATAACCTGCTGATGCTGACGCTTTCCCGTGGTGGCCCGATCGTATGGATGTCCGAAACCGATGCCGCCAGCGCGGGGGTCGTGGACAATGACTGGGTCGAAGCATTCAACGCCAACGGCGCGCTCGTTGCCCGCGCAGTCGTCTCGCAACGCATGAAAGAGGGCACCCTCTTCATGTACCACGCACAGGAGAAGCATGTGAACGTGCCGGGTTCACCCCTCACCGGCCAGCGTGGCGGTATCCATAATTCCGTGACCCGCGCCGTGCTGAAGCCGACGCATATGATCGGCGGCTATGTCCAACAATCTTACGGCTTCAATTATTACGGAACCGTCGGGTCCAACCGCGATGAGTTCGTCATCGTACGCAAACTTGAAAAGGTCGATTGGCTCGAAGGAGCCTTGGCCGAAGGGGAGACAGCAGCATGAAAGTCCGCGCCCAGATCGGGAAGGTGCTCAACCTCGATAAATGCATTGGTTGCCACACTTGCTCGGTGACCTGCAAGAATGTGTGGACTAGCCGCGAAGGGCTGGAATACGCATGGTTCAACAATGTGGAGACAAAGCCGGGTGTTGGCTATCCCAAGGACTGGGAGAACCAGGATCGCTGGAATGGTGGCTGGGAAAGGTTACGCAACGGTTCGATCCAGCCGCGCATGGGCGGCAAGTGGCGGCTACTTGCCAAGGTATTCGCAAACCCGGACCTGCCGGAAATCGACGATTATTACGAGCCCTTCACCTTCGATTATGGCCATCTTCAGCAGGCGGGCGAAAGCAAGGCCTTCCCGACGGCGCGTCCGCGCAGCCTGGTTTCAGGCCAGCGTATGGAGAAGATCGAAAGCGGCCCGAATTGGGAAGAGATACTGGGCGGCGAATTTTCGAAGCGGTCTGCGGACTATAATTTCGAAGGGGTCGAGAAGGAAATATACGGCCAGTTCGAAAATACCTTCATGATGTATCTGCCCCGACTGTGCGAACATTGCCTCAACCCCACCTGCGTCGCGGCATGTCCGGCGGGGTCGATATACAAGCGGGAGGAGGATGGCATCGTCCTCATCGATCAGGAAAAATGCCGGGGCTGGCGCATGTGCGTATCCGGCTGCCCATACAAGAAGATATACTACAACTGGAAAACCGGAAAATCGGAAAAATGCATCTTCTGCTATCCGCGCATCGAGGCGGGGCAGCCAACTGTCTGTTCCGAAACTTGCGTGGGGCGTATCCGCTATCTGGGTGTGATGTTGTATGACGCCGACCGTATCGAAGAGGCTGCCAGCACTGAAAGTGTTACTGACCTTTATCAGGCACAGCTCGACATCTTTCTGGACCCCAATGACCCGGCTGTCATCGCGCAGGCGCGAAAGGATGGCGTTCCTGATGCTTGGATAGAGGCCGCGCGTCGTTCACCGGTGTGGAAGATGGCGATGGAATGGAAGGTGGCCTTTCCGCTGCACCCGGAATATCGCACGCTACCAATGGTCTGGTACGTGCCGCCACTGTCGCCGATCAGCGCGGCGACCAGTGCGGGGAAAATCGCGGCGAACAATGGCATGCCCGATGTGCGTTCGCTGCGTATCCCCATGAAATATCTTGCCAACCTGCTTACCGCCGGGGACGAGGAGCCGATTGCTGCCTGCCTGGAACGCATGCTTGCAATGCGTGCTTATATGCGGGCTAAAACGGTCGGCGGGGTAATCGAAGAGCATATCGCCACGCAGGTCGGGCTGACTGGCTATCAAATTGACGACATGTATCAGGTGATGGCCATCGCCAATTACGAGGATCGGTTCGTCATCCCCGCAGGCCACCGTGAAGATGCAGAAGACATGTACGACGAACGTGGTGGTTGCGGCTTCTCGTTCGGCAACGGCTGTTCGGGTGGTTCCAGCGACACGAACCTGTTTGGTGCCCCGGCGCGCAAGCGGCTCCAGACGCCGACGGAGGTGTTCTGATGCAATGGACCTTACGTATCCTTTCAACGCTTCTGCGTTATCCCGATGAAGCGGTAAAGCGGGTTGCACCTGCGCTGCTCGCGGCTATGGAGCGGGACGCTATTTTGACACCCAAGCAACTGGGCGCTCTCCAACCGCTCATCGACGGGTTAATCCGCGACGATCTGCTGGACCTGCAGGAGCGCTATGTCGCTCTGTTCGATCGTGGACGGGCACTGTCATTGCATCTGTTCGAACATGTGCATGGCGAAAGCCGCGATCGCGGTCAGGCCATGGTTGACCTGCGTACGCGCTACGAAGCGCAGGGTCTGGAAATATCTGCCAGAGAACTGCCCGATTATCTGCCCTTGTTCCTAGAGTATTTGTCTGTCTTGCCCGCAGAACAGTCCTTGGCGGAGCTGGCCCAGCCCGGCGTCATCATTGGCGCGCTCGCCGAGCGACTGGAACAGAAGGCCACGCCCTATGCAGCGCCAATGCGGCTGCTGGCTGACCTTGTCGGGGCCGGCGGAGAGCCGCTCTTGATCTCGCCCGCCGATGATCCCGATGACCTCGCCGCACTCGACGCGTTATGGGAGGAAGAACAAGTCCGTTTCGATGCGCCTGCCGCCCCTGGCGCGGCGCCCGCCTGCCCGCAGGCATCCGCGATGGTGGCGCGGTTCCAGTCACCTGAACCGAACAGGAGTTCCAACCATGGCTGATTATATCCACCATCTGCTTTTCGGAGTATATCCCTATGTCGCGCTTGCCGTTCTGGCTGTAGGGTCCGTGATCCGGTATGATCGCGAACCCTATAGCTGGCGTGCCGGATCAAGCCAGTTGCTGCGCCGCAAGCAACTCATGATCGGATCAGTGATGTTTCATGTCGGCGTGCTCCTGATCTTCGCGGGCCATCTCGTTGGCCTGCTAACACCCATTGCCCTGTTCGACGCCTTGGGGGTTTCTCACGGCGCCAAGCAGTTGCTGGCCATGAGTGCGGGCGGCGTCGCCGGAGTGATGGCGATCATCGGCGCGACCTTACTGATTCACCGCCGGTTTTTCGATCCGCGTGTGCGCGCCACCTCCAGCTTCAGCGATAATATGATCATTCTGCTTCTGTGGGTACAACTTGCCCTAGGGCTAGCCACAATTCCCCTGTCAGCGGAGCATCTCGATGGACATGAGATGGTGAAGTTCATGACTTGGGCGCAAGGCATCTTCACATTCCGCAGTGGCGCCGCTGACGCTATCCGCGACGTGGCGCTGGTGTTCAAGGTGCACCTAGCGCTCGGCTTGACGATCCTGCTGTTGTTTCCGTTCACCCGGCTGGTGCACATGCTGTCCGCGCCGGTACGATATATCTGGCGTCCGGGCTATCAGATCGTGCGGTCGCGGAAGCTGGCGGCATGAGTAGCCATTTCGCACCTGTCATTGTCGGCGGCCGCGAGATCCCGGTCGCCACGATCGCCGCCGAGGCGCAGCATCACCCCGCCCACAATGCGGATACGGCTTGGGCCGCCGCCGCCGAAGCACTTGTCGTCAAGCAATTGCTGCTCGACGAGGCGGGGCGGCTGAGCATCTCTCCCGGTCAGGCGACGGATGGCGAGGGGCGTTTACTGGCCGATGACGATGCACGAATTGAAGCGTTGCTCGAACAGGAGGTGCATGTGCCTGAAGCGGATGAGGAAACCTGCCGCCGCTATTATGATCGCCACGAGCAGCGCTTCTTCTCGCGTTTACAGGTCGAAGTGGAGCATATCTTGTTCGCGGCCCAAGCGGACGATTCCATAGCCATTGGCATAGCAACTAGCGATGCGCGTGGCGCTATTCGGGAAATAAATCATGATCCGTGGATTTTTGCGCGGCTGGCGCAAACCTATTCGACATGTCCCTCTGCGGCGCAGGGGGGGCAATTGGGGTTGATCGGAGCAGGACAGGCGGATCCGGCCTTTGAATCAGCACTGTTCGCCCTCGCCGAAGGGGCTTTGTGTCAGCATCCGGTAAAGAGTCGGTTCGGTGTACATGTCATCCGCGCAGGTCGGCGCATAGAGCCGCGCTTGTTGCCATTCGAAGCGGTGCGCCATGATATCGCTCATTATCTGAAAGAGGCGAGTCTGCGTCGGGCCATATCCCAATATATCCTCCTTCTCGCCGCACGAGCGGGGGTGAGCGGAGTCAAGATCACCGTCCCGGAAGGGATGCTGGTGCAGTAATGATAAAAGATCTGCGGCCTACCACCTCGCCGATTTTTCATGATTTCCACGGCCGCCAGCTTGAATATCTGCGGCTGTCACTGACGGACGTGTGTAATTTCCGGTGCAGCTATTGTCTGCCGGACGGCTATCATAAGCCAAAACGCGCGCCAGCGCCGCTGTCCAGCGAGGAAATAGGCAGACTCGTGCGGGGTTTCGCGGCGTTGGGCCTGTGGAAGATTCGACTGACCGGCGGCGAACCGACGTTGCGTGCCGGGTTCGAGGAAATTGCCGCCACCATCGCCGCCGTTCCGGGTATCCGCCGGGTTGCGATGACGACAAACGGTTATCGCTTGGCTGAACGGGCGGAGGAATATCGCGCCGCAGGTATTACCGCGATCAATGTCAGCATCGATTCCCTGAACCCCATTAGGTTCCGCGCGATAACCGGGCATGACCGGCTGGCTGAAGTGCTGGCCGGGCTGGACGCGGCGCGCATTGCCGGATTCGACAGCATCAAGGTCAATACAGTGCTGATGCGGGATGTGAACGATGATGAACTGGACACAATCGTTGATTTCGTCGCCGGGCGAGATTTGTCGCTGCGCTTCATCGAGGTGATGCGCACCAACGACAACCCTGATTTCTTTGCTCGACACCATATGCCTGGAGCCAGCATTGTTGCGCAACTGGAACGACGTGGGTGGTCGCCCATGGCTTCTCAGGCAGGCGCAGGTCCGGCAATCGAATATGCGCACCCGGCTGCCGCAGGGCGCATCGGCATCATCGCTCCCTACGCGCAGAATTTTTGTGCTTCGTGCAATCGGCTTCGGGTGTCGGCTTCGGGGCGGCTGCACCTGTGCCTGTTCGGTAACGGCGGGGTAGATCTCCAAACGCTGCTCAGGTCTGACGATCAGCATGACGAACTAGTCAACCGCATGCGCTGTCTGACTGGTGGCAAGCCCGCCGCGCACCGGCTGCACAGCGACAACAGTGGCGCCACACCCCACCTCGCATCTATTGGAGGCTGACATGTCCGACATCGACAAGAACCCAACCTTCCATCCGCTCAATATTGCGGTCTTGACGATCAGCGACACCCGGATTCTCGAAACTGACACTTCCGGCGCACTGCTCGCTGAACGCCTGCAAGCGGCAGGGCACGATTTGGTCGACAGGCAGATTGTGCGCGACGATATTTCCACCATCCGGAATCAGGTGAAGTTATGGGCGGAGGATGAGGGCGTGGATGTGATCCTCTCGACCGGCGGCACCGGCTTTATGGAGCGCGATCTCACACCCGAAGCAGTCCGCCCTCTGCTTGATAAGGAAATGGACGGCTTTGCGGTCCTTTTCCATCTTGCGAGTCAGCGGACGGTCGGCATTTCGACATTGCAGTCACGCGCATTGGCCGGGCAGGTCGGAAACAGCTTCATCTTCTGCCTGCCCGGTTCGCCCGGCGCCTGCCGCGATGGATGGGACATGGTTTTGGCGCAAGAGCTGGACAGCCGCCATCGGCCTTGTTCTCTGGCCGGAGTTATTCCCCGTCTCATGCATATTTGCGCCTGATCCGATCATGATTTCTTTTGACGAAGCGGTGACGCGGATTGTGGAGCATGCCCATCCGCTGGATCGGGAGGAGATATCGCTCGATCAGGCACACAGGCGCATATTGGCTGAACCCGTTGTTGCTGGCATGAGCGCGCCAGCGTCGGATATTTCGGCAATGGACGGTATCGCCGTGCGCGATGCCGATCTCTCACTCACGCCCGCAACGTTGCACATCGTGGGCGCATCCTTTGCCGGAGAACCTTGGCCGGGTGAAATCCACCCCGGAGAATGTGTGCGTGTCTTCACTGGCGCCGCCTTGCCAAAGGGTGCGAACCGCGTCGTTATGCAGGAATACGTCCGCTTCAGCGAGGATCAGGCAACCGTAACTAAAGGCTATGGACCGGGGTGGCATGTGCGTGCTGCCGGGTCTGATTTTGCATCGGGCGAGATACTTGTTCCGGCTGGTATTCGTCTTGGTCCGAGGCATTTGCTGTGCGCAGCGGCGGCGGATCGTGTGAAGGTCAGCGTATGGCGCAAGCCACGCGTGGGAATACTCAGCACCGGCACGGAGCTTGTCCCGGCGGGCAGTGCATCGGGGACATCCAATCGCCTGCCAGACAGTGTGTCGCACGGCGTTGCAGCGCTCATCGACACATGGGGCGGAGAAGTGGTCGAGCGCAGGCTTGCAGGTGATGGTCTGATCGAGCTGTGTTCCATCGCAGGCGTCATGCTGGAGAAAGCCGACATCATAGTCGTTACTGGGGGTGCCTCGGTCGGGGAGCGCGACCATGCCAAGGAGATATTCGTGCCGCATGGTATCGAGTGGCTGTTTTCGAAAGTCGCAATAAAACCGGGGAAGCCGGTATGGATCGGGCGGTGCGGAGGGAAATATATCGTCGGGTTACCGGGAAACCCCACATCCGCCATGGTGACCGCGCGCTTGTTCCTCGCGCCATTGTTAGCAATTCTGGTTGGACGCCCCTGGCAGGTGGCACTCGCTTGGCGGCGCATATTAGTCATGGGTGATATCAAACCCGACCTGATGCGAGAGCATTTTCCGCGTGCTCGGATGGAGAACGGGCTGGCTGTCCTGCTGCCCTCTCAGGATTCAGGCAGACAAAAGCCACTCGCTACCGCAGATTTGCTGGTGCGTGCGTCAACAGTGGAAAAGGAGGACGAAGGGCGGATTTCTGCCGTATATCTTGATTTTTAACAAGATATTTTCACCCTCACAGTGGATTTGGAATGTAGCGTAGTTCAGGAACAAGCAATGGATGATTTTAATTTGGCTCGTGTTGTTCATGTGGTTTCCGTCCTGATGTGGATCGGCGGGGTAGCTTTTGTAACAACAGTCGCATTGCCTTCCATCCGTTCGGGAAATGAGCCTTCACGTCGCCTTGCCATGTTCCACCGGCTGGAAAGCGGCTTTGCCTGGCAAGCTCGCATATGGGTAATCCTCGCCGGGCTGAGCGGTTTCTGGATGACATGGCGGGCCGATTTATGGTTCCGTTTCTTGGACGCATCCTACTGGTGGATGTGGATAATGCTTGGGGTGTGGCTTGTATTTACGCTTATGCTTTTCGTTCTTGAACCGCTGGTGATCCATCGCCGGATGGCGGCCTCGCCCGATCCTGCGGGCGATTTCCGGCGGATGCAGCGCATGCATAAAATCCTGCTTTTCGTATCGCTGATGGCTACAATCGGGGCTGTTGGCGGCAGTCACGGTCTGTGGTGAATGTCATGAGTCTTTTCGCCGCGCCCCACCGCTTTCTATTCCTTGTCGGGATCGGCCAGTTGACGCTGACGATTCTGTGGTGGAGTTTCACATTGGCTGGCGTCCACCCGGCAGGATCTGTTATAGGCAGTGTCCCCGTAGTGCTAATACACGCGCCGTTGCTGCTTTATATAGCATTGCCATCTATGTTCTTCGGTTTTCTGCTGACGGTATTCCCGCGCTGGATGGGCTATCCTGACATGACGCCCGGTGCCTATGTTCCGACGGGCGGCGGCTATGCCATTGCGGCGCTGCTGAGTTGGGCCGGTCTGCTGGCCGGGCATGACGCCTTGCTTGCCCACGCATTCTTTGCGTCTCTGCTGGCGAGCCTGTGGGGCGTGGCCATGCTTTTGCGGGTCGCTGTGCGCGAGAGGCGGGACAGCAAAGGACCAACATGGCATGCATGGTCTGTTCTCGCGGCCTTCGGCGCAGCCCTGCCTGGTCAGATCGCGCTCCTTTGCTTTTTGTATAGCCTTGATCCCGCCTGTCTGATGTTTGCCAACCGCATTGGACTCAATCTGTTTCTGATGCCGGTATTTTTGACCGTCGCTCACCGCATGCTCCCCTTTTTCGCGGCCAATGCAGTACAAGGCTACCGGCCCTGGCGGCCTTTCTGGCTTTTGGGGTGCATCTGGGCGGGAGTCGCAAGCCTCTCGCTTGGAGAGCTTATGGCAGTGCCTGCTTTGCGGGGAGGGGGTGCTGCGCTCCTCACAGTTCTGACAAGCCTCATGGTCTGGAAATGGTGGCCAAGGGGCAAGGCACCGGCACTGTTATGGGTGCTTGTTATCGGCTTTGTTTGGGCACCCGTGGGCTATGCTCTGGCTTTGCTGGACAGCACTGGAATATGGTTGGGCCGCGCTCCCGACCATGCGCTCACCATCGGGGTCGCTGGTAGCATGGTCGTCGCGATGGTAACGCGCGTGACGCAGGGGCATTCCGGACGCCCGCTCACGCTGCCTGTTGCAGGCTATATAGCCTTTGCCGGAGTACAACTGGCAGCCCTGATACGTATCGGCGCAGCCTTCGCCGGGGAGCAAACGGGCATTCTGGTGGTGTCGTCTGCAATCATGGTGATAACACTAACGCCATGGACAGTACGTAATGCGCTTATATATTTGCGTGCCCGACTGGATGGAAAAGCCGGATGACTATCCCGCCTATGACACCCGATGACGTGCTGGCGCTTCTCAAGGAAGGCAACCGCCGGTTCCTTGCCGACGAACCCTATGAACCTCATGCGGATCGATCCAGCAGATTGCGGATGCTTGCGGGCCAACGGCCGATCGCTGCCTATTTGAGCTGTTCGGATTCGCGTGTCGCTCCCGAACTTCTTTTTGGACGAGGACTTGGCGAGTTGTTCATCATCCGCAACGCGGGAAACAGCCTGTGTTCCACGGCTATCGGCAGTCTGGAATTTGCCGTCTCGGCGCTTCAGGTTCCCTTGGTTGTAGTAATGGGCCACGAGAATTGCGGAGCGGTGCGGGCTGCGGTATCGGTTGTGCGAGAGCATTATAGCTTTTCGGCCAATATCAGCAAAGTGCTCCAGCCCTTATATCCAGCAATCATGGAAGTCGGAGATGAGGGTCAGCACGATCTGATCAATGCGGCCTCAAAACAAAATGTGCGGCGTGTTGTGCGTGAGTTGCAGGAAGAAACTTCTCCCGCCCTTCGACGGCCTCAAAAATATGGTCTCCTGAAAATCGTAGGAGCCTTCTATCATCTTGCCTCCGGCGAAGTCGACTGGCTGGATGATCCGGATTGACGTGTCTCTCTAAGGCCCGATGCGAGCCATGCCAGCCTATATAAAATGTGGGAATATATGTGGTGCAAACTGACACTGTCGACTATTTTATCACACAAAATCAATGCGATAAATCGCTTGACTGGTGACCCCTACGGGAATCGAACCCGTGTTTCAGCCGTGAAAGGGCTGATATAATGTCCATGGACGTCCATTATTGCTAAAAAATTAGCTTAAAAACCGTTGTTTATGTCCTTGCCTGTCCACGGTAGTTCGGTAATATATATAACCGAAATATTACCGATGGGAATTGCGTTATGGGGCGCAGAGTGGTGGAGCGCGATTTGTCGACTAGAGAAGCGCGCAAGCGGCTGCCTGTGCGCGCCGAGCCTTATTGGCGCAACGAGGGCGAGGGACAGCATATAGGCTATTATCGTGGCGCCCGTGTGGGCAAGTGGGTTGCACGCTATCGACTGCCGGGTGCGTCGGGTGGCTATAGCAAGACGACAATCGGTGAAGCGGATGATGTGGTCGGTCGTGAGGCTGATGGTGAGCGCGTGTTCACATGGAAGCAGGCTAAGGCCAGGGCGGTAATATGGTTTGCTGAGATGGATGCAGCTGGTGGCATCAAGCTCGGGAAATACACAGTCGCCGATGCTTGTGATGATTATATGGACCGTTTTCAGGGTAAGGATCGGAAGAATACTCAGCGCCGGATTGATGTCCTGATAAAACCAGACCTTGGTAATTATGAGGTTTCGAAACTCAGTGCTTCTATCATTGGAAAATGGCTCTCAGATCTTGCGAAGCGTCCTGCGCGCCTGCGCACGTCGAAAACATCAGACACTCAGAATTACCGGCCGCTGGAATCCGAGGATGCGAAGCGGAAACGGCGAAGTACAGCTAATCGCGATATGACGGTTTTAAAGGCGGCCCTCAATGCCGCCTACATTGCGGGCCGCGTAGCCAGCGATGACGCTTGGCGGCGAGTGAAGCCCTTCGCGAAAGCTGACCGGGCGCGCCTTCGGTATCTTTCGGATGAAGAGGCGAGAAAGCTCGTCACCGCGTGTGACCCCATATTCAGGCCCTTGCTGCAAGCAGCACTGCTGACCGGCATGCGTTATCAGGAGGTCGCGCGCGCAAGAGTTGGGGACTTTGATGCCAAAGCGATGACCATCGCGATTCCGGACAGCAAAGCGGGAGTGCAGCGTTTCGCCTATTTGGACAAGGAGGGCGTGGCGTTTTTCAAACAGCTTATGACTGGAAAGACGGCCAATGACCTGTTGTTTCCTCGGCCGGATGGGGGTCAGTGGGGCGACTCGCAGCAAATACGATATCTGAAGAACGCATGCAAAAAGGGAAAGATCGAACCGGCTGCCACTTTTCATGATCTACGCCGGACCTATGGTGCCCGCCTCGCTGTCAGAGGTGTTTCCATGGCAGTCATCGCAGAAGCGATCGGCAACGCCGATGAACGCATAACGCGTCGGCATTATGCACATCTCGCACCGTCTTACGTATCAGATACTGTACGTAAGAACATCGTCGGATTGGGGATTACTGAAACCGCACCTCGCTTCACTGGAACCGTCGGAGAAGACTAATGGGTCGTGCACCGCATTTTGAGTCGGTGATTCTGGCAATGAAGCGGGGAGATATGATCCCACTCATTGAGTACCTTAGGAAATGCGAGGGTGAGGTTCATCATCGCCTGATTAGAGCGATGATCGATGCGGAGTGGGAGGTGCGGCATCGTTCGCTCATCGGAGGGCACTTTAAGCGCTGCAATGCTCAGATGAAGCCTCTCTGGGAGGATGCGAAGGCGCTTCTCGTTGCGAATATTGAGCGTCGCCTGCCTACCGTCACAGATGGCCTCGCTAACATTTTGGAAGGTCTGCCGACTACTTCCGGCCTTACGAGAATTATGATTAAGCCTCGTGACGGACTAACGAATAAGAAACACAGCGTAGACTGGCTTGACGAGACCCGTATCGCTCTCTTTTTGGCCCAATTTGTAGAACAAGAGGGCCGTCTGACAAAGCAGACAATATACGAAGCTTCTCGTCGATTTGGCCTGAGTCGTGCACAGCTATATCGTATTTGGTCCCGGCGAAGGGAAGGGGCTTTATCCTTCCGCAAGGCATATTTGAGAACTCAAAGAAAGCGTTTCATTAAGGTTCTTCCAATAACAAAGCGTGCGCGGCGCTATCCCGTGTTCGAGGATTGATGACCCCCTTTCGTGAGACTGCTTTCTATTGGCCAATTACGAACAGCTGTCATATTTGGTTTACCCATGTCCGGCAGCGTCGTCGGCTCATGGAGGTGCCCTACGGAAATTCAGCCACTGGCGCTCACTGTCCCTCAAGCTGTTAAGGCTTCTGGTAACTCGCGGAGCGCACTTTACCTGGCGATGAAGAGTGGTGATCTGGTTGCCCGAAAAAATGGGAAACGCACTCTCATCCTGATCGAAGATCTTAACAGTTATCTTCAATCTCTACCGATCAAAAGCTGACTATCACTGGTCAATAGTCGATGGATCTCGGCGAAACTGATCGAATACTAACGGAGTGCCGCCTGGAGTCAGGCGGCATTCCTCCTCCTCTCCCGGCTTGGTTTGACACTTGTGGCGGGAGAGCGAGTATCGCCGTTACCACAAGGGGTCGATCATAACGGCAATCCGGGTCCGAAAGGCTGGGCGGAGATCGAAGGGGCGGAGGAATGCCTCTATAAGCAGCAGCCAAATCATTGGTGGCCTCCCAACCAATGGTGCCGAATGTCGCTCGTCCCGGCTCGAAGCCCATGAACGAAGATGGCATAGGCCGGACCGCCTTCGCATTTTTGCGGGGGTTGGTCGTCCTATGCCATTCTGCGCTGAACCCTCTCAAATCCCATAAATATCTAGGAAAGACCTATCAAAGAGACTCTGTAGAGATCGGTGTCATTTCGAGACCTAATTTGCTGCGCAAAAAAATTCTCAATTTTTCAAAGAGCATCGAAAGACTGTCGTCTCCTCTGCGGCGTCGGCGCTCCGCGCCCTATTTTATAGGCAGATCTTGCCTCTCAGCCCTTTCATAGCGCCAGCAGTCCTTGCCGCCACTCTTCACCTGTGTAATGCGGTCAATAAGGCCGCCAAAAAATACCCTCATTGATGATTCTCAATTTATGGAGCGCGTATATGGCGGCGACCAATGGTGATGATGTGCTTGTTACATTCGAGGATGGCGAAAAGATTCGCGGTCTCCCCGGCAATGACATCCTGAACAGCGCCTTTAACGACACCTTCCTCTATGGAAATGATGGCGATGATCAGCTGACCACCAAATTCTCGCGCTATTTGTCTGAAGCATCCGCTCTCGCTGCGTGGCAATATGGCGGAAATGGGAATGACCTGATGACTGCGCAGATCGGAGCTGCTTCCGGCGGGGGCAGTGCCGATATCAAGCAGTTTGGCGGGTCAGGTGACGATACCATAAAGACCGTCGCTTACATTTTTGACAGCTATCATCAGAGCGGCACCGATCTCCTGACCGAAGTGCGCGGAGGCAACGGCAACGACACCATTGATGTTGACGCTGGTCTCAGTGGATCTGATGGAACAATTACCAACAGGATTTTCGGCGATGCCGGTGATGACACGATCCGGGTGTTCGGCAGCGGCTCTTATTATGGTTATGCGTCTGGCATTTCCAATATCGTGGACGGGGGATCAGGAGATGACATCATCGAGGCGTGGGCCACTGGGGCAAGTAATGGCGGAGACGTCCTCCATAACATCTTGAACGGCGGCTACGGCGACGACGTACTGAAGGCATATTCCTTCACTGGCACAAATAGCGACACTCCAAGCGCGAGCCACGAACTCTATGGTGGCGGCGGACACGACACACTGGAATCTTATATCGATTCCAGCGGGGAGGATGCTGGCGTCGGTTTTAATGCTCTGCTTGACGGCGGCGCAGGCAACGACACACTGCTTGCTCAAACATTTGCTCGCGCAGCATTCGATGGTTCAGCCTCTGTCGGGCACACGCTGGTAGGTGGCGTTGGTAACGATACGATGGACTCTGACATCGTTGGAGAAGCGAACTCCTATCACCTAATAGCCAATATGAGCGGCGGATCGGGTAGCGACACACTTAATGCCACCATCGACCTTTATACGGGGTTTGGCGGCTACCCATCTCCCAGCTCAGCGAGCAACACACTTACCGGCGAAGATGGAAACGACGCTCTCGATGCTATCATAACCTTTGCCGCCGATGATCTGGAAACAGACGCTGACCTCTCCAACGTCCTTAACGGAGGAAAAGGTACGGATACGCTGCACGCGGAAATCTATGCCAGCACCTTATACAGCTTTGCGATTGCTCCCGCGACCTATTCCATCGGCTCCAACCAGCTCTATGGCGGTCTGGGTAACGATGTCCTCTCCGCTCTGATCGATACGCAAAGCTTCGACACGATGATCTCGCTGGTTGGCTCAAGTGAGCTGTATGGCGAAGAGGGTAACGATAGCCTGACTGTATTCGGTGGATCGGGCAACCTGCTTGATGGCGGCATCGGCAATGATGTTCTGATGGGCGGAGACGGTCAGGACACCCTGGTCGGCGGAAGAGGCTCCGACATACTGACCGGCGGGCTTGAGGCGGACACGTTCCTGTTTGATGTGCTGGAACCTAGCTACCGGAAGGACACCATCACAGACTTCGTTTCAGGCGAGGACACAATAGCACTGAGCCGCTCAGCCTTTGCAGCATTCGCCAGCGACGCGGCCGGGTTGCTTGATCCCACCACGTTTGCCACCGGCTCAGCGGCAACCACAACAAGTCAGCACATAGTATACAACAGCGGCACAGGCGCGCTTTTTTATGATGCGGATGGGGCGGGCGGAATAAATCAGGTGCAGGTGGCCGCGTTCACTAATGGTGCCGCTCTCTCTGCCAGTGACTTCGTTCTAATCTGAGGTCGAAGGAGGGACATGATATTCTGATTGGGCAGTTCAATAGTGCGCGCGCCGGGGGCATGCATTCCTCGGCGCTAGAACATAACACTCAGCAGGGTCGCTTCATCGGCCGAAGCGATCAAGTCGCTGCCCAGATGTGCATGCCCAGCCCACTCAATAGTGCGGGGATTATCTAGAAGGAGATCACGTACGAACGCGGAGTATGGCAGCGAACGAATTTTCATTTCCGGTTGCAAGATACCCGCCTGCTCTGCGTTGTGGCGAATATCGACGATGAAAGCGTCGGGATTGGCTGATGCTTCCAGCAATGCGATCATGCGCCTGGCCAAGGCTTCAAGAAATTCTTCTGCAACTCTCGCCCGGTCTGATCGCCAGCAGTCGTCGTCATCAACCAACGCATCTTGAACAATGAACTTTAGTAGATCGGGCTTCTGCTCATTGCGATTGCGGGGCTGCCAGTCGGATCCGCAAAACTCCGCGAGTTGGGCAAATTCCATTCCGCTCCTCAGCAGGCGGTTGCGTTGTTCCTCGCTAACATCTTCTGTTGCAGCCCATGTGGCAAACAGCTGAGCGAGTGCGAGCATCTCCCGATATTGAAGGCGGGTGCCATGCAGCTCCATCAGCTGCCCTAAATCTCGCGGCATGTCGTTATTGGCGGCCTCGTGAAACGCCGATCGAGCCAACGCCCAGCCGCACAAAAAGGGCTTCGGGGGCGGGAAGATCAGAGATCGCAACCAGTCGAACAATCACCGCCTCCTAAGTCCAGGGACGCTCCCCGCTCATACCTAGTGCCCTCTGGTTGTCCCAGCACAGTCTCCCTGTGGTTTATAATCCGCAGTTTCATAGGCCCGAACACATGAATAGTAGGGCGAGAAGTAGATGCGAACCGCCACGATGAAAATGGCTGTGGCGGCAATGATCAATGTGATCTTGATATGTTCAGTCATTACAGCAACCTCGCGTCGGGAAATCCGATTGTGATCCATTGCCAGATGGCTTTGCCAAACATGGCACCCACCAGCAGCCATGAAACGACCGACCAGACGAAGCACATTTTCATGCCATTTGCCTCGAAGAACACCGTCTCAGGATGCTTCTCAAGGCGAAATGCGATGTAGGCACCGATGAAGATGGCGCTGAATATGAGATAGCCACCGCCAACTATCTGAAGGGCATTTTCCAGCACGGTGGGTTCAGGCAGAACTTCGCCGGGACATGAGATTTTCTTCTCGGCGGGGTCGATTTTGGGATCATCGCAAATCACCTGATCGCCCGAATAGCTGGCCCCGTGAACTTCCCAGCCCGCCATGGTCGATGATGCTGCCGGATAAGCCAAGGTCAGAAGAAGCAGGGTTGATAGCCAGCGCATGTATGAGCAGCGCATTTTACTGTCCGAGATATTGCCCATTGGGCATTAGGCGGCAGGTTTTTCCAACAACGTAGTTTCCATCTGGACAGACTGTCATCGGACCCTCGCCACCTACATATTTGCTGTTAGGAGCGATCCGAGGTCGGCCGGTCACATAAGTTCCGTCAGGAGCAGCCTGGGGAGCGCCGCCAACGTATGATCCATCGGGCGCACCAATGCACAATCCCAGCACGTATCGACCATCTGGGCAAAGCAGCGGCATTGGTGCGACACCTGCCTTGGGCTGCGCAGGCCTTGGGGCTTGATAGGAAGAAGCGGGCGGACGCACCGAGGGCGCAACAGCACGATTGGAGCATCCTCCTGCCAGTATGCACCCCAAGCTGTAGCCCAGAACGGCCGCTGCCTCATCGTTGGCTTGCTGTTTGGCAGTGAAGAGATCGGGGCCGGGAACCGGCTGACCCAGCCGCTGCAACATCCCAATCGCATCCGGATCATTCCATCGGGCAGCAAGATTTAGCCAGCTTAACCCAGCCGCGGTCTGCCCGGTGGCTATCTGAGTTCGCCCAATCGCAACCATTGAGGGCAAATCACCGCGCTGTGTACCGAGCAAATATAAGGACATCGCCTGATTGAGGTCACGCGGCAGGCTGGCGAGGCCATTCTCATACAGCACACCCAGATTATAAGGCGCTCTCGCGTCGCCATGCCTGACTTTAGAAGTCCATTCGGATACCGTCGTAGCGTAATCTCCGGCGTTGAAGGCTTTCCCACCTTTGTCACCCGCCAGGGCTGGCGGAGAACTAAGCGCAAGGGCAGAGATGGCAGCGAGCGAAGATACGGAGATAAGCCTCATGGGATTTCTCACCTTGCGGGCTTCAACTCTCTACGCTCCCAATTAAGTCGCGCTTTCCTGCGCATTTTTGCTCCGATCGTGCCCAAACCCAATATCATCATCGCCCATGTGGACGGCTCAGGCACGCTGGCAAATCCGTTCATGGTGAAGCTAACGGGCGCACTCATCTCGAATGCATCGATCGTGAAGAAGGCATCAATGAAGGTCTCGCGGCGGCTCCACCCTTGCCCGGCGTAAATGACCGGGGCCGAATATCTGTCGATGCCTGTGTCCGTTCCGTAGAAATCAATCGTTCTTTCGACCAGATCATTACCAGGAATGATCTCACCATCCGGCCCGAAATAATCATAATATCCGGTAGGCCAAATGGTCACGGTCGCGAACATGGGAGACGAGAAGCGAACATTCAGTCCCTGAGAGTAGGAGCTGTAGTCGACTGATGGGAAAGGAAGCACATCGGACGAATAGCCGTAACCATCCTGATCCGGGGCGATGGTGCCATTGATCGTGAAGATCTTGGCGGCATGAGCCTGAGACCCAAGTGCTAGGAGCATCAGCGTCGCTGTGGTCACGAGAGATTTCAGAGGTGTCATTCTTGGGGTCTCCTTTGACGCGGAAATTTTCCATTCCTGTGATTAGTTACGGTCATTGACGACCTGCGCGGTCGAGTCAGAACGCACAGCCGCTGGCCACGAGACGGGTCCGATCACGTCGGCGCATCGCGAGTCCCATGCCTCCAAAGCCGAAAATCATGAGTGCCCATGTGGCTGGCTCAGGCACGGCGCTAAGTGTTGTGGTCATGTCGCCGATCGAAAATTGCGTCTGCGAAAAGGAGACTGGGTTGATGAAGCCCAAATGGCCTGACTTCCAGGCATAGCCATCGAGCGGTGTGATTTCCGAAATGAGATCCGATGAACGGACTGAAGCGGTAGGATCGAAGTTATATAAATTGAGGATTTCGTTGACCTGACCCGATCCCAGATCGACAGGAGAATTGCTGCCAGACAGCGGCTTGAACGTCATAAGCGAGAAGCTGTCGACCGGCCCGACGCTGCCGACATTGTATCCATCCCACAGCTGAAAACTGGCAAAATGTTGCTGGGAACGAGGCCCAGCCGACTGATACGATCCCACTGACAGACGATATTGAGATACGTTGCCATAGTATATGTTGATCGCAGGATCGGCGTCGAACAGGCTCTGGACCACCGCATCATCTGTGTCGAACCGGAATGAGATCGAGAGCGTATCGCCAGTGCCAATTTGCGATGTTGGCGTTGGGACGACGTTCATATCCTTATCAACCGAATAGGGGTCGCCCAGCACGCCCTGAGCCTTGAACTGATACACCTTGGCCAATGAAGGTGAGCAGACAGCGGCGCTCATAATCGCGAACGCACCACAGATTCCTGACAGCAAAGATCCCTTCATATTCTTCCCCGTGTAGCTCCCGGCAGGCGCCGGGTGATTCGTAACGCGCGAACACGGGTAAGCGCGCCCCACGTATTCACCGTGAGGCTATTGTATTTCGTGGGTCGCCCGACATAGGCGGACCCGTGTTCCCGCGCATATTGCGCACTACTGCGGCTTACGAGACCGGAGCAGTGAGTGGACAGTATGGTAGATGTGATCGGCTGTCCAGACGAGGATCCGTCAATCGTGCTATTAGGGTCCGGACCCAATAACCGTCTTTCCAAGGCTTCCCGATTGTGATTCACTTCCTCAACGAGGAGGCGGTGAGATGTCTGATTTCTTTTGGTTTTCCGATACGCAGTGGGCTCGGATCGAGC
>JAGNYO010000034.1 GCA_017984895.1 Sphingobium sp.
GGCCCGTGCTGTCCACCTCGAAAAACGCAGCATCGGCGCCGCTGACGCCCAGTGCATTGGTGCCTTGACCGTCATCGGTCAAGACGACATCGGCCACCTTGATCCGCGCCACGGTGCTGGTGTTCTCGTCAATCATCGCCAGCGAGTTACCCAGCGTGATGGCGCTCGGCGCGGCATTGGGTGTGATGGACGGCGCATAGACCCAGAGCTGCGGATGATCGAAATCGCCGCCGCCATTCTCGCTAACGATATACAGATAGCCGTTGGCATCCATCGTCATGCCCTCATGCTGCTGCGAGGCGATATCGAGCGGGTTGCCGGGGTCTGATACGAGGGTGAGCGTGCTGAGGATGTTACCTGCGCGATCTACTTCGAGGACTTGTGCGGACTCCTGGCTGAGGAGCAGGAGGTTGGCTTCCTCATCTGCGCCGACTGCGGCCGAGATGTTGGACAGGGCATAGACATCGGCCAGATCGAGGACATTGAGGCCGGTGGAGTCAAACAGGTCGACATTATTGACCGTGCTGGCCGAACCATTGCTGGCGGTGCCGTTCACAAAGTCGATTGTGGACTGGAAAACGGAGATTGGCGTCTTTTCCTTGGCGAAAATATAGCCTCCAGTCAGCGGGTCATAGCTCAGCCCCTCTATCCCCACATTACCGACATTGGTGCCAAGCGATACGGTCGGCGCGTTGGTGCGGGTAAGGGTCGTTCCGGCCTGATAGGTCACGAGGACGGCGCTGCGGTCCCGCTCCTCGGTCATCACGAACTGGCCATTGCCGATATAGGTGAGGCCTTCTGGATCGTAGAACTCGGTGCCCTGCGGGCTGCTGCCCTGCGCGAGCGTCATGGTATCGATAAGTTGCCCTGTCTTGCTGATCTGCGTGATCGAGGTGCCGCCATCGCCCACGACAAACAAGCTATCCGTGTCCCAGTTATAGGTGACGGCGGAAACTTCCTGTGCCAGCAGATTGTTGGCGGGTGCGACGGTGCGGGTCGGTTCCGGCAGATCGTAACGGCCTATCCTGACGTAATTCGACAGATCGATATCCATGACTGAAAACTCCCCTTTTTGCCAGATCAGGCACGTTGAACAAGCGGGTGGGAAGGATAACGCCAAAGAGCCAGCCTCATGATATCCCATGAACTTTCAAGCATCTTCGCCGAGCCGACACCCCGTTAAGATTTGTTAACTAGGAGTGATTCGTGAAAGCGGGATGACAATGGGAAGGGTGGTGATGCGAGACAGCCGCTATCATGCTCACCCCATCGGCGCGTTCAGATTCTCATGCAATGCCGTTGACCAGATAATCAAATAAAGTATAGTTAATTATTGATTCGATGATTATACAGTGAATACACGAGTTAAACCTTGATATAATATGTAATATTTTTGAAATAAAAATGTAATAATTGCTCTGGGCCGCGTAGTTTTATAGATTTACTAGAAATTTGATATGCGGGGATACAGCTATGGCAAATCAATATTTATACGGAGGCACGGGTTCTGACACCCTGACCACAGGATCTGGCGATGACACAGTTTACGCTTATGGTGGCGATGACACCATCAGCACTGGCGGTGGCAACGACATCATTTATGCGGGCGACGGCGCGGATACCATCAATGCCGGCAATGGCGATGATGGTATCGAGGGCGGTAACGGCGATGATGTGATCTCCGGCGGCAGCGGCAATGACTATATCGAAGGCGGTGCCGGTAATGACAGCATCAGCGGCGGCACGGGCGTCGACACCATTTATGGCGGCGCTGGCACAGACACTATTCATGGCGATTCCGGCTTCGATTATATCGAGGGCGGATCAGGCGACGATACTATCCACGGTGATGAGGGTAACGATCAGATCCTCGGCGGCATCGGCAGCGACTCTCTCTACGGCGACATCGGCAACGACACGATCGAAGGCGGCTCAGGCGATGACTATATCGACGGCGGCGAGGAAAACGACACGATCAACGGCGGTGATGGTTTTGATATCGTCATGGGCGGCACGGGCAACGACCTGATTCACGGCAATGGCGATGATGACGAGATGCACGGCGGCACAGGTGACGACACCCTTTATGGCGACGCTGGCTTCGACATTATCTACGGTGGCTCCGGTTGGGACGTGATCTACGGCGGTGGCGATGACGATGAGATCTATGGCGATGTTGGTAATGACACTGTCGATGGCGGCGAAGGCAGCAACGTGATCTTTCTGGGCGGCGACGAGGACACCCTGCTTTTCAACTATGCCCACAATGCCACAGCCTACAACTCGGCAGACGGCGGCACGGGAATTGATACTGTGCGGCTGGAATTCAAGGCAGTCCAGTGGGCAGACAGCGCCATTCAGGCCGATGTCGCGGCGTTCAAGGCGTTCCTTGCTACGCCGGGCGCTGTGGCGGGAGAAACTTTCACCTTCTCGGCAATCGGGCTGGACGCCACCAACTTCGAGAATGTGCGCATATTTGTTGACGGCAGCGAAGTGGTAATTTGACTACTTTAGAGTTGGGCGCCGGGGTGTCGATGTCTCATTGGCATGCATCCCGGCCGCTCGCACCCCGCGAGCGACCCCGGCTCCGTCCGAATCCGCTATGCATCCTTGCCACAGCGACTATTACAACAGTGCTCCAAGCATGATCCTCTATACTATCGATACGCTCAGCAAGCCCTGATCGCTCCGCGATGGCGTGAGGTTCGCGGCATCTTCCAATAGCCCTGCGGCTTCTGAGAGCAGCGCGCCGATGAGGTCTGTTCTATCACCCATAACGACATCAAGGCCTGAGGTACGGCACAAGTCCATATAGAGCATTTCCACGTATATAGATTTTCGGATTTTTGGACCAAGGGTATTGTATGTGATCGGTGACATTTGACTGGGCTGCCGCCACGTGTCTCGGCACAGACTAGAATAGGATTCCCTTTGGCCATTTTTTCTGATTCAAGCTTTGCGCTGGGATTGGAGGCCAGCGAAGTATGTCTAGCCAAGTCCCGCAGAACTGCGCCCATTGGCGGCTATACGCGAGGCGCCTCACCGCATGGTCTCGAATATTTCGAAAAAGTGGTGCCCGGGGGCGGGATCGAACCACCGACACTGCGATTTTCAGTCGCATGCTCTACCAACTGAGCTACCCGGGCATCTTCGCGTTAGGGGGCTCCCCTGCGCAGACAGGAGAGCGCGCTATAAGCGTCACCTGCCCTCGCTGTCCACCCCATAATCGCTGCTTTTTTGCAACTCGTCCGCGTCTGTCGAACGCGCAGGAATAGCGTAATCTTCGTTAATCCAGCCAATGAGATCGCGGTCGCGGCAACCTTGGCTGCAAAAAGGCCGGAATTCGCGCACTGTGGGCGCTTTACACAGTGGGCAGCGTGCGTGCTTCAAGTTAACCGGCATGATAGCTCGCCAATCCGAGCGATTCATCAGGCCGCAGTGTTGCTCGTGCGCCTCGCCGTTTTTCCAGCCGGACCAGCCAGTCGGCAGCGCGGCGGATACAGTCTATCACTGCCGGATTCGCGCTGAGCGTCACTGGCCCACCGTTAGTCGTGCCGCTTGCCCCGTGCGCGCGCTCGGCGTGGCGTAACAGGGCGAGGGCGGCGCTCAGCACAGGGTCATCGCGCAACAGTTCGATCAGTGAGGCACGCTCGCGCTTGCGGATGATCTGGATAAAGCCAAAGCCGTTGACCGCCGTGCGCTCGAACGGCAGGGGCAGGATCTTGTCGATCTGCGCGGCGGCCACGGTGCGCTCTTCCTTGTTGTTCATCGTGGGCAGATCAACGCCGATATTGCCGGTGAGGTTCATGGCGCGGATCGCCTGCGCCGCGAGCTTCGCGCCCTTGGGGCCGAGCTTGGCGGGAGGCAGGCTGCCATCGACATCAATGAGCACCATCGCGGGGGTAGGGAAGATACGCAGCGCCGCGTCCTCAGCGCCGAAGGTGCCACGCATCGCGCAATCAAGTAATTCGGACCAGCCATGGGCTTCGAGCCGATCTTCCTCATGCGCCGGGCAGGGGACGACGGGCAGGCCAGTTTCACGGATACGCTGGAGCAGGCTGGGGCCGGGGTGCGGCTTTGCACCGGGCTGGGCGGCACGGGCGAGGGCATGTTTGTCTCGCCGCTCGCCATCCAGCCCGGCCTCTCCCAGAGCCGCGCGGCGAATCTCGACGAGAACCGTGCCGCCTTCCGCTAGCTTTGGCGGGATTGGCTCCAGCAGCACTTCCTCGCCGGAGAGGAGGCGGACAATGCCGCGCTTTTTAGCGATCAGCACCTTCACGAGCCGCCCCTGCGCCACCGCGCCGGACAGCACCGCCTCGCCCTCGCGCTCGATCTGCGCCTCGATGATGAGGCCCGATTTCACCAGCGCGGCGCGGCACTCGCCGATGCCTTCTTCGTAGAGCCATTCCATCAGAATTTATATCCTGCGGCGAGCAGCAGTGCCCGCGTTTCGTAAAGGGGCAGGCCGACGACGCCCGACGGGCTGCCGGAAAGCGCGCGGATGAGGCCGGCGGCTTGTCCCTGGATCGCATAGCCGCCGGCTTTGCCGTGCCATTCCCGGGTGGCGATGTAGAGGGTGATTTCCATGCTGTGGAGCGGTTTGAAGGTGACGATGCTGTTGGAAATTTTATTGCGCGCCAGCCCATCCGGCCCGACAAGCGTGACCGCAGACCACACATGATGCCGCCGCCCGGACAGCAGCGCGAGGCACTGCCGCGCTGTCTCCTCGTCCTCTGCCTTGGGCAAAATCCGCCGCCCGCATGCCACCACGGTGTCGCCCGCCAGCACCAAAGCGCCGGGGTGCCGCGCCGCCACGCACGCCGCCTTTTCCGCGGCCATCCGCGCGGCATAGACACGCGGCAGCTCGGCCTTCAAGGGGGTTTCATCGATATCGGCAGGGTCAATCGCGTCCGCCACAACGCCAATCTGCGCAAGCATATCGACCCGACGTGGCGATGCGGACGCGAGGATGAGACGCGTCACGCGCACACCCTTATTTGAAGCGGTATGTGATGCGCCCCTTGGTGAGGTCATAGGGGGTCAGCTCGACCAGCACATCATCTCCCACCAGCACGCGAATACGGTTCTTGCGCATCTTGCCGGCGGTATGACCCAGTATTTCGTGGTCGTTCTCAAGCTTCACGCGGAACATCGCATTGGGGAGCAACTCCACCACCGTGCCGCGCATTTCGAGCAGTTCTTCTTTAGCCATAAAGTCCTTGGATTTCGCGAATTGGCGCCGCCATAGCGACAAACTGCCCGAAAGGGAAGCATATCCGCCTTTGTATCAAATCAACCGCCGAAACTGTCAGCGGCTTCTGCTATCGCATCGAAGATGGTGTCGATCTGCTCCGTCGCGGAGCAGTACGGCGGCATACCATAGATGGTGGACCCGAGCGGACGCAACAAGACCCCGCGCTCCAGGAAAAAGCCGCGCAATTTGGGTGCAATATCGGACAAATAGCCTGCGCCTGCGCTGTCCTTGATGTCTATCGCGGCAATGGTGCCGAGCTGACGCGGGTTTTCCAGCGCGGGGTGGGTGGATAGCGCCTCCAGACGCGCGGCCATCCGGCTCGCGAGCGCGGCAATGCGCCCGCGCACATCCTCACTCTCCCATATCGCGATATTGGCGGCGGCGGCGGCGCAGGCGATCGGGTTGGCAGTGAAGCTGGAGGAATGGAAGAACATGGTCGCGCGGTCCTCCGAACGGTGTGCCTCGAAGATCCTGGCGCGCGCCAGCGTGGCGGCAAGGGGGATGCTGCCCCCGGTCAGGCCTTTCGCCGTGCAGAGGATATCAGGCGTCACCCCCGCCTGTTCGCAGGCAAAGAGGGTGCCGGTGCGGCCCCAGCCGGTCATCACCTCGTCGGCGATCAGCAGCACATCATGCGCGGTGCAAATGTCGGCCATGCTGCGCAGCATATCCGCAGCATAAACCCGCATTCCACCCGCACCAAGGACAAGCGGCTCGACGATCAGGGCGGCGGGCTTGTCCGGCGAACGGCACACGGAATCGAGCGCATCGAGCGTCGCCTGTTCGCGCCCGCCCGCCGGAAACGGGATCGTTTCGACATCGAACAGCAGCGGCGCATAGGCGCGGTTGAACACGCCGCGCGCACCGACCGACATCGCGCCGATGGTGTCGCCATGATAGCTGTGTTCCATCACGATGAGTGTGTGCCGCGCCGCGCCAAGAGTGTGCCAATAGCCGAGCGCCATCTTGAGCGCGACCTCCACTGCGGTCGATCCGCTATCGGAAAAGAACACATGCTTCAGCGGATCGGGCGAGGGCAGCGCGGCGTTGGTCAGGCGGATGAGGCCGCGCGCGACTGCTTCCGCCGGTTCGTGGGTATAGCCCGCGAAAATGAGCTGATCGAGCTGGGCGGCCTGGGCCTGAATGGCGCTGACGATGCGGGGATCGCAATGGCCATGGGTGATGACCCACCAGCTTGAAATCGCGTCGATCAATGTGCGCCCGTCCGCGCAATGGAGCAGCGCGCCCTCCGCCCGCTCGATCAGCGGGATCGGTTCGTTCAGTCCATGCTGGGTGAAGGGGTGCCAGACGGGCGAGGGCATCAGCTCAGCAGCGCCTCTATCGCGGCAATATCGACATGTGCCTGCATCGCGAGGTGCAACCCGGCGGCGTCGATCCGCTCCATCCTTGGCAGGCGACCGAGCGAAGCCACGCCCGAGAGCGCGGGGATGACGCGCTCGTTCTCGTCATGCGCCTCGCCGGAAAAGACGATGCCGCATAGGGGAATATCGCGGGAGCGCAGGGCGGCTATGGACAGCAGGCTGTGGTTGATGGTGCCCAGCCCCGTGCGCGCGACGAGGATCACCGGCTCGCCCCAGCGGGCGAACAGATCGAGGTTGAGGAGATGCTCGTTGAGCGGGACCATCACCCCGCCCGCCGATTCGATAATCAGCGGGGCGGAGCTTTGCGGAAGGGAGAGAGACGATGGCTCGATTTGCGTGTCATCGAGCCGCGCGGCAAGGTGTGGCGAGGCGGGGGTGGCGAGGCGATAGGCCTCGGGCAGAAAGCGCTCCTCGGGCAGGTGGGTGATGCGCTGGACCGCTTCGGTGTCGGTGAGCGGCTCGATGCCCGCCTGCACCGGCTTCCAGTAGAGCGCGTGGGGCAGGCACAGCATCAGCCCGGCCGACACCAGCGTCTTGCCGACATCGGTATCGGTGCCCGCAATGACCACTGCCTTGCTCATGCCGCATCCTTGCCTAAGCCAATGTGCAGCACTAATGTTTCGGCAAGCGCAACAATGTCCGTTTCCGTGGCATTAAGGGTGAGCGAGAGGCGCAGGCGGCTGGTTCCCGCGGGCACGGTGGGCGGGCGCACGCCGCGCATATCGAACCCGGCGCGCTGGCATTCCGCCGCCACCGCCATCGTGCGCTTGTCGTCGCCGAGGATGATGGGGAGTATCTGGCTGGTGGGGGAAGGGAGGCCGAGCGGCTGGCAGATATGCGCATCCGCCGCCCTGATCCGCGTGCGCAATTCGGCCCGCAGCCGCTCCCCATGCTCCCCCGCGATCCGCCCCAATGCTGCGCCGACCGCCACCGCCATCAGCGGCGAAGGCGCGGTCGAGAAGATGAACGGCCGCGCCTTGTTGATGAGCGTATCGACAAGCACCTTCGCCCCGCAGACCAGCGCGCCCTCCACCCCCAGCCCCTTGCCGCAGGTGTGGAGTGTCAGCAGATTCTCCGCGCCTTCGAGATGCGCCGCCAGCCCGCGCCCGTCCGCGCCATAGACGCCGGTGGCGTGCGCCTCGTCGAGCAACAGCATCGCCTCGTGCCGCCGCGCGATGCTGGCGAGCGCATCGACGGGCGCGATGTCGCCGTCCATCGAATAGAGGGTTTCCGCGACGATCCACGGCGTGCCGGTGCCGCCGTCTGCCCGCCAGCGCGTGATCGCGTCGTCAAACGCCTGCGTGTCGTTATGCGCCACGAAAACGCTGCGGGCTTTCGACTGGCGGATGCCGTCGTGCATGCTGGCATGGGCGAGTGCATCCGCGACGATGAAGTCGCCGGGGCGCGGCAGGGTGGACAAGATCGCGAGGTTGGCGACAAAGCCGTTCGCCATAAAGAGCGCGGCCTGTGCGCCGAAAAAGCACGCCGCCTGATCCTCCAGCGCCGCATGCTCTGGCGCATTGCCGCGCAGCAGACGCGATCCGCCCGCGCCTACCGGCACCCCGCGCGCGATCGCATCGCCAATCGCCGCCGCGATGACAGGATCGTGGCTGAGGCCGATATAATCGTTGGAGGAAAAGTCAGCGCCTGTTGCCGCAATCAAATGCCGCGCCCGTCCGCGCGCACGCAGCGCGGCAAGCTGGCGATGATAAGGGGCAAGCAGGGACATGCGCCAACTATAGCGCGTCCGCCCCAAAATAAAACCGCCGGACCCTCACTGTGAAGATCCGGCGGCAGTGAACGACCCGAACACTCTCGGCTTCCGGTTTACGGGCGCGATCCCCCCACGATCCTTGCGCTCCCGTATCCGGTATGGCTTACCCTACATTCCCCCGTGCGCCAGTGCCGAAAGCAGTAGCAGAGCAACAATATTCGTTATCTTTATCATAGGGTTAACCGCCGGACCAGCGGTATCTTTATACGGATCGCCCACGGTATCGCCGGTCACGGCCGCCTTGTGCGCGTCCGATCCCTTGCCGCCGTGATGGCCGTCCTCGATATATTTTTTGGCATTGTCCCATGCGCCGCCACCCGATGTCATCGAGATAGCAACGAACAGGCCGGAGACGATCACGCCCAGCAGCATCGAGCCAAGCGCGGCAAAGCCCTGCGCCTGCCCGGCCACCGCCGTCACGATATAATAGACCGCGATGGGAGAGAGCACCGGCAGCAGGCTGGGGATGATCATCTCCTTGATCGCCGCCTTGGTGACGATGTCGACCGTGCGGGCATAATCAGGCTTGGAGGTGCCCGCCATGATGCCGGGGTTGGAGCGGAACTGCTCGCGCACATCCTCGACCACGCTGCCCGCCGCGCGGCCCACCGCCGTCATGCCGAACGCGCCGAACAGATAGGGCAACAGCGCGCCCAACAGCAGGCCGACGATCACATAAGGGTTCGACAATGTGAAATCGACCGCCACATCGGGGAAATACTGCTTGAGATCCTCGGTGTAGGCGCCGAACAGCACCAGTGCCGCCAGCGCGGCAGAGCCGATGGCATAGCCCTTGGTCACGGCCTTGGTGGTGTTGCCCACCGCATCCAGCGCGTCGGTGCGGGTGCGCACGTCGTCGGGCAGGCCCGCCATTTCGGCGATGCCGCCCGCATTGTCCGTCACCGGGCCATAGGCATCGAGCGCCACGACCATACCGGCGAGCGCCAGCAACGAGGTGGCGGCGAACGCCACGCCGATGATGCCCGCGATCTGGAAGGTGGCCACCACGGCGACGACGATGACGAGCGTGGGCAGCGCGGTCGATTCAAGGCTGATCGCCAGCCCCTGTATGACGTTGGTGCCGTGGCCGGTCACGCTCGCCTGCGCGATGGACTTGACCGGGCGATAGTTGGTGCCGGTGTAATATTCAGTGATCCACACCAGCGCGCCGGTGACGACGAGGCCGATCATCATGCACCAGAACAGGTCCATGCCGGTATAGCCGCCCATCCCTTCGAGATCAGCGCCGTAGACCATGTTCATATCGCCCAGCGTGCGCCAGGTGACATAATAGATCGCGGGGACAGACAGGATCACCGTGGTCCAGAAGCCCTTGTAGAGCGCGCCCATGATGTTTGTGCCGCCACCCAGCCGCACCATATAGGTGCCGATGATCGAGGTGAGGATACACACGCCGCCGACAATCAGCGGCAGCGACATCAGCGCGGTCAGCTCCGCGGCGCCCGCATTCACCAGCAGCGCGATCGACACCATGGTGAGGCCCAGCGTCACGACATAGGTTTCGAACAGGTCCGCCGCCATGCCCGCGCAATCGCCGACATTATCGCCCACATTATCCGCGATCACGGCAGGGTTGCGTGGGTCGTCCTCCGGGATGCCCGCTTCGACCTTGCCGACAAGATCCGCGCCGACATCCGCCGCCTTGGTGAAAATGCCGCCGCCCAGACGCGCGAAGATCGAGATCAGCGACGCGCCGAACGCCAGCGCGGTCAATGCCGCGATGATTTCCCGGTCGTTGGGCGCAAGCCCGGCAGGTCCGGTGAGATACCAGAACAGCCCGGCGATCGAGAGCAGGCCAAGGCCCGCCACCAGCATGCCCGTGATCGCGCCAGACCGAAACGCCAGCGTCAGGCCGCCTTGCAGGCTGGTGCGCGCTGCTTCCGCCGTGCGCACATTGGCGCGGACGGAAATGTTCATGCCGACATAGCCCGCGACGCCAGACAGCACCGCCCCGATCAGGAACGATACGGTCGACAGTGCGCCCAATGTCACCGCCAATATCACCGCGACCACCACACCGACGATGGCGATGGCGGTATATTGCCGGCCAAGATAGGCCTGCGCGCCCTCCTGAATAGCGGCGGCGATGGATTGCATTTTCTCGTTGCCGGGGGAGCTTTTCAGCACCTGCTGGCTGGTAAAAACGCCATAGAGCACGGCAATAAGCCCGCACACCATGGCAATCGTCACGATTGTCATAGGTTCATCCTCTCCCCCATATTGTTGGCATTAGGTGCGCTCCGCGGGGGTCTGGCGGGCGCTGCTTGAAAACTGGATGATACGACCGGGAAAAGCGCGAAGGCACCCTGGCGCGAAAGCACCGGGGCAGTCTCCTTCCTTGTTCAGCGTCTTGTTGGCCATGATGTGCCATCCTGCCAAGGCTGAGTGTCGTTGGGGGCTAACCCTATCGGCACAAATCGCGGCGTCAAGCCGGTTAATCAGAGATTAATCTAATGCAGCCGCGTGTTCATAGCCGAGTCGCGCGGGCAGTGGCACCGCAACGCCCCCGTGCAGGAGACGCAACCCGCCACCCTCCACACAACGACCGACCCGGCTGAGAGGGATGGCGTGGCGCGCGGACAGCGCCGCTATCGCCCCGGCCTGTGCGGGTTTGGCGGTGAAGATCAGGCGGTAATCATCGCCGCTGGTTGCCGCGAACAGGCGGCTCTTCACATCATCGCCCCGCGCGGCGACGAACGCGGGAGAGAGCGGCACGGCATCCAGCATTACCTCCACGCCGCAGCCGCTGGCATGGGCAATGCGCTGTGCGTCGATCAGCAGGCCGTCAGACACATCCGCCATCGCGCTGACCAGCGGGGCGAGTGCGTGCCCCAGTGCGAGGCTTGGCATTGGGCTGCGATAGGCATCGATGAGGGCGGCAGGGTCCGCCTCGCCAGCGCGCAGCAGCGCCAGCCCCGCGCCCGCATCGCCGATCGTGCCGCTGACATAGAGGTCATCACCTGGCTGCGCTCCGGCGCGGGATGGCGCGCCTCCCTCCGGCGCCAGCCCCAGTGCGGTAAGGCCCAGCACGCGCGGCGCACCCAGCGGCATCGCCACCGTGTCTCCGCCTAGCAAAACCGTCTCAAAATGAGACAATGCCGCACCCAGCCCGGCGGCGAACGCCCGGTCCCAGGCGCTATCTCCCGCCAGTGCAAAGCCGAGCAACACGCCGAGCGGCCGTGCGCCGTTGGCGGCAAGGTCGGACATATTGACCGCCACCAGCTTCCACGCCACGCTTTCCGGTGGATCCTGGGGCAAATAATGCACGCCTTCGACCAGCATGTCGTGCGTCAGGACCAGCCCCTGCCCGCGGATATCGATCACGGCGGCGTCGTCATTGAGGTTGCGCGCGCCGGGGTGGGTGGCGAGGCCGCGCATCAGGGCGATAAACTCGGATTCTCCGCTCAAGCTGCGCCGATCATCGCGTGCCGCCCGGATCGCGCCGGGCGCCGTCCAGCAGCTGTTCGGCGCGGGCCTTGTCTTGCGCGTCGGCCAGTTTCTGCCCCTTGGTGCGGCCATGGAGCGCACGGTTAGTAGCCGCCTGCGTCTGCGCCTCCTCGCGCTTTTTCGCCTTGCGGGCCATGCGCAGGTTGATCAGCTGGCCCACGGTCAGCTCCGCGCGTCCTTCGCCACCGCATCGAGCAGGCCATTGACGAAGCCGCTCTCGCGCTTGTCGTAAAAAGCCTTCGCCACATCGACATATTCGCTGATGACGGTGCCGGTCGGCACATCCGGCCGTGCGATCAGCTCATAGGCGCCCGCGCGCAGAATCTGGCGCATCGGCTTATCCAGCCGCTCCAGCGACCAGCCATCGGAGAGGCGCGCGACGATCAGTGCGTCGATCTCGTCGCGCCGCGCGATGACGCCGCTCACCACATCGTCGAAAAAACTCTCCTCCGCCGGGGCGTAGGTGACATCCTCGATGGTCGCGCCCAGCCGATGATGATGGAACTCATGGAGCAACTGGGGGAGTGGGGTGCCTTCCATCTCCTGCTGATAGAGCGCCTGCACCGCAGCCAGGCGGGCGGTGGAGCGGGACTGCGCGCGGTCGTTCGCCTTGGCGGTCATGCAGGCATCTTGATGCGCGGCTTGCCAAGATAGTCGCGCTTGCCAATGGCCACGCCCTGATGCCGCAGGATGTCATAGGCGGTGGTGGCGTGGAAATAGAAATTGGGCTGAGAGAAGGACAACAGGAAATTCTCCGCCGTGAAATCCATCCGGATGTTCAGGGCGGGGACCGAGAACACCATGTCGCGTCCGATGAAGCCTTCCATTTCATCCACCGTAACGGCCTTGAGCGCGGTTATGCTGGCGCTGACAAGCTCGCGGAACCCGGCAAAGTTTTCCGGCGGGGCGGACCGATCCGGCATGAAACTGCCGACGCGCACGGCCTCGATCGCGCCGATGGAGTGCGTCGATACCCATTTGAGCTGGTTGGCGAGCGGCAGCATGTCCGGTCCGAAATGCTCCGCAAGCAGCGCCTGTTCGGCGATGCCTTTTTCGGCGCAAAACGCCTCTGCCTTGTCGATCAGGCCCAAAACCGCAGTCAGGATCTGCAAATAGGAGGGGATGGTCGCGTCATAAAGGGAAAGGGGCATCGTCAATCTCCTTGGCTGCCGGGGCCATTGCCCAGCCGGTTTGCAACACTGTTGGCATGAGCGGGCAGGCCCTCCGCGTGCGCCAGCGCCACCGCCGCCGGGCCGATAGCCGCGAGCGACTCCCGGTCCAGCGCGAGGAAGCTGGTGCGCTTCATGAAATCGAGCACCGAAAGGCCGGAAGAAAAGCGCGCGCGCCGCCCGGTGGGCAGCACATGGTTTGGCCCTGCCACATAATCGCCCACCGCTTCGGGCGTCATGCGGCCCATGAACACCGATCCGGCATGCCGCACCATCGCGAACAACGTATCGGGATCATCGACCGCCAGTTGCAGATGCTCGGGCGCGAGCCTGTCGACCAGCGGCATCGCGGCATCGAGAGACGGCACAGTGATGATCGCGCCATTCTCGTCCCAGCTTTCGCGCGCCACTTTGGCGGTGGCAAGCAGCGGGATCTGCCGCTCTATCGCGGTGGCGACCTGGCCGGAGAAGCAATCATCGTCGGTAAACAGGATCGACTGGCTGGTAGGGTCATGCTCCGCCTGGCTGAGCAGATCCGCCGCGATCCATTCCGGGTCATTGCGCCCGTCTGCCACAACCACGATCTCCGACGGCCCGGCCACCATATCAATGCCCACCACGCCATAAAGCTGGCGCTTGGCCTCGGCCACCCAGGCATTGCCCGGCCCGACCACGACATCGACCGGCGCGATTTTCTCGGTGCCGTAAGCGAGCGCGGCGATCGCCTGCGCGCCGCCGATGCGCCAGACCTCGGAAACCCCCGCGATCCTGGCGGCGGCGAGCACCAGCGGGTTGATCTCTCCATGGGGCGTCGGGGTGACGATAACGATCCGCTCCACCCCCGCGACTCTGGCGGGAATGGCGTTCATCAGCACCGAGCTGGGATAGGCGGCCCGCCCGCCCGGCACATACAGCCCCGCCGCATCGACCGCGTTCCATCGCGCGCCGAGACGCACGCCGGCTGCGTCTGTCTCGTCGCGGTCCTGCGGGCGCTGCGTCGCGTGATAAGCGGCGATCCGCTCTGCCGCGAGTTCCAGCGCCGCGCGCAGATCGGGCGCCAGCCCTGCAAGCGCCGCGTCCATCTCCGCCGGCGCGACCCGCCATCCGGTCGCATCCAGATCATGCTTGTCGAACCGCGCGGTGAGATCGGCGAGGGCGGCGTCGCCTTCGTCCCGCACCCGCGCGATAATCCCCCGCACGGCATCGGCCACGTCGGCATCCGCCTCGCGCCGGGCATTGACCAGCGCGTCGAACCGGGCGGCGAAATCCGCCGCGCTCGCGTCAAGCAGCAGCATCGCCTGCCTCCGCCGCCCCATCCACAGCCTTGCGAAACGCCTCGACCAGCGGGACGATCTCGCCTGCGCGCATCTTGAATGCGGCACGGTTGACGATCAGGCGCGCGGATATCTGCATGATGACGCTGGTTTCGACGAGGCCATTGGCCTTCAGCGTCGCGCCCGACGATACCAGATCGACGATCCGGCGCGACAGGCCGAGCGAAGGCGCCAGTTCCATCGCGCCATTCAGTTTCACGCACTCCGCCTGAATGCCCTGCCGCGCATAATGGCGGCGGGTGAGGTGCGGATATTTGGTGGCGACGCGCACATGGCTCATGGCCGCCTCGTCCTCGCCGCCCGCCTCGACCGGCTCCGCCACCGACAGGCGGCAATGGCCGATGTTGAGGTCTACGGGTGCGTAGATCTGTGAATAGTCGAATTCATCGATCACGTCCGAGCCGACGATACCGATCTGCGCCGCGCCATGCGCCACGAAGGTCGCAACATCGAAGGCGCGCACGCGGATGATGCTCATATCGAGCCGGTTGGTGGCAAAGCGCAGCGCGCGGCTGTTCTTGTCATGGAAATCCGCGTCCGGCACGATGCCGGCCCGGCCGAGCAGCGGCAGGGCTTCGTCGAGGATGCGCCCCTTGGGCACGGCGATGATGAGCGGCGCGGTCATAACGGCCAAGCGCTTAGCTTGGGGCGCTTCAAAGGGCAAGGAGAGTCGCTTTTGCGGCACGCGTCGGCTATGCTTGGGCCAGCCGGGGACAACAGGAGTAACGCCATGAAAAGCCGAACCAAATGGATTGCCGCGCTGGGGGTGATCGGCGCTGCCGCCGTTTTCATTGTCCCCAAGGCCGCGAGCAGCGCGTTGTCTGTGGGCGCCAAAGCCCCCGATTTCACCACGCGCGGCGCGATTGCGGGCAAGATATTTACGCTCAAGCTCTCGGATTATCTGAAAAAAGGCCCGGTGGTGCTCTATTTTTTCCCGGCGGCCTTCACGCCTGGCTGCACGGCGGAGGCGCATGAGTTTGCCGAGGCGACGGATGACTTCAAAGCCGCGGGCGCGACCGTGATCGGCATGTCGGCAGACCCGGTCGATATGCTCGCGCGCTTTTCCAAGGAAGAATGCCGGGACAAGTTCGCCGTGGCATCAGCCGGCCCGGCGATCGTCAAGGGCTATGATGTCGCGCTGCCGCTGCCCGGCGGGCGGACCAACCGCACCTCCTATGTCATCTCAAAGGCCGGGCGCATCGTCTATGCCCACAGCGCGATGCGCTATCAGGACCATGTAAAAAACACGTTGGCGGTCGTGCGGGAAATGAAGGGTAACTGAGTTAGAAGTTCGGCCCTTGAACCGGGCCGGACATCGCCTTCTTCGGCTGCGCGCTCTTGAATATCTCGATGATCGCCGGGCTGCGGCCATCACGCACGGCATATTCACGAGCGGAAAGACCAGCCATCAGGTCTTTCTTGTCCGGGTTGGCGCCCTTGCTGACGAGCAGGCGCACCAGCGCCGCATCGTTCAGATGCACCGCGCGGATCAGCGGGGTTTCGCCACCGCTGTTGATCTTGTCCACCTGCGCGCCCTTGTCCAGCAGGATCTGCGCGCCCTCGACAAAGCGGAGCTGTGTCGCGATCATCAGCGGGGTCGCGCCCGCGCCGTCCGCCAGATTGGGATTGGCGCCTTTGCTGAGCAGAAACTCCATCCATCCTGCGTCCCGCCGCGCGGTGACGATATGCAGCGCGGTCTGGCTGGTGCTGACATCGCGGGTGTTGATAATGGTAGAGCCGGGCCGACCCAGATATTCCATCACTTTGCCGCCGTCTGCATCGCGCACGGCCTTGAGGAAGGTGTAGCTGTCCGAAAATTGCGCCAGTGCCAGCGTGGGCCATAGCAGCAACGAAAACAACGCGGCGATGATCGCCCGGCGCAGGGTGGCAAAAGGAGGCTGGTGGTTCATAGGCTGGTTATGCCGCTTTCCATGCATGATTGGCAATTGCCAATCGCGCCCTAACATTGCAAGGCTGGCCCGGTGATGAACAGACGCCCTTCTCTCGTCGTAATGTCGGCAGCCTTGCTGCTGGCGGGGTGCGACGCTTCGCAGGACGCCGCCGCCCCATCCGCCGCCCCGGCGGAGACGGACCTGCGCGGCGCAACCATCGGCGGGCCGTTCGCTCTGACCGATCAGGATGGCAAACAGCGCAACTGGGCGGAGTTTCAGGGGCGTTATCGCATCGTCTATTTCGGCTATACCTATTGCCCGGATGTCTGCCCGCTCGATTTGCAGAGGATCGCGCAGGGTTTTCGCCTGTTCGAGAAGCAGGCGCCTGCGCGCGCGGCCAAAGTGCAGCCTATCTTCATTTCGGTCGACCCCGAGCGGGACACGCCTGCCGCATTGAAAACCTATGTAACGGCCTTTCACCCGCGCCTCATCGGCCTCACCGGCACCGAGGCGCAAATCGCCACGGTGGCGAAGAGCTTCGTTACCGTTTACAGCAAGGTGACGCAGAAGAACGGTGCCTATCTCGTTAGCCACACGCGCACGCCGATCCTGTTCGGGCCGGAGGGCGCGCCGCTCGTGATGCTGCCGGTGGATGATACCGCCACGCCGCAGGCGGAGGGCACGCCTGAACAGATTGCGGATGCACTCGATCGCTGGGTGAAATAGCGCGTGGCAACGCCGCTGCGCCCGCGTTTCTGGGAATTGCCGCTTGATGCGCTCGGTTCCGAAGAGTGGGAAGCGCTCTGCGACGGGTGCGGCAAATGCTGCCTCCACAAGGCGGAGGATGAGGAGACGGGCCGCGTCTATTTCAGCAATATCCGCTGCAAGTTGCTGGACGGGGACTGCGGGCGCTGCACCGATTATACGAACAGGCGCGCGCATGTGCCTGATTGCGTGACCCTTACGCCGCAAACCGTGGGCAGTCTCGTCTGGCTGCCGCGCACCTGCGCCTATCGTCTGCGGCATGAGGGGCGGCCCCTGCCCGATTGGCATTATTTGCGCAGCGGCGACCATGAGGCGGTGCATCGGGCGGGCGAATCGGTGCGCGGCTGGACCGTCGCGGAGGCGGAAGAGCAGGACATTGAGGATCATCTCGTTACGCGCGAAATCTGAAGAAGGCGCGGCACCCAGCCTCAGCATTGCGGGGCGCGTGCTGCCCATCATCGTGCGCCGCAACGCGCAGGCCAGGGGCTATCGGCTGCGCTATGACGCGGTGCGCGCGCAGTTGCGCCTCACCATGCCTGCGCGCGGACGCCTGCGCCCGGCGCTCGAATGGGTAGCGACCCAGCAGGACTGGATCCTCGTCCAGATCGAGGCTGCGCCCGCCTGCGTCCGCCTAGTCCCCGGCGCGCTATTGCCGGTCGAAGGGGTGGAGCGGGAGATCCTATGGAGCCGCGCCTCGCCACGCGCCCCTGCGCTGGAAGAAAAATGCGTCCTCCTTGGCGGACCGGAGGAGTCGGTCGGCCCACGCCTCGTCCGCTGGCTCAAAGGCCGTGCGCTGGAGCGGCTGCGCGCCGAGACATACGACATGGCGGAGGGCGCGGGCCTGGTGGTGACCACCGTCTCGGTGGGCGATCCGCGCGGGCGCTGGGGAAGCTGCGCCGCATCGGGCGCGATCCGTTATAGCTGGCGGCTGATCCTTGCGCCGCCCGATGTGCGCCGGGCCACGGTGGCGCATGAAGTGGCACACCGGCTGCATATGGATCACAGCCCCGCCTTTCATGCCGCGCACCGCGATCTGCTGGGCGAGGACCCCGCGCCCGCGCGGCAATGGTTGCGTGCCCATGGCCGAGCGCTGCACCGCTTTACGGCTTAGGCGCGTTTCTCGGCCGGCCCAGCACATCGTCGATCCAGCGCTGATCGAGTCGGCCCTGCTGCGGCTCGTCCGCCGCCGCGTCAGGGGCCTCGTCGGACAGGGTGGGATAGCGGTCTTGCGGCCCGTTGGGCAGCGGGTTGCCATCCTCATCGACATAGCGCGCGTCGTCGGCATTGCCATAATACGCTTCGTTGTCCGGCTCGAGCTGCCATTCGGGCAGCGTCACCTCCGTCTCGAACTGCTCGACCGGGCGCTTGGCAACCGCCGCGCGCATGAACTGCGCGAAGGCGCGCGCCGGGGCCGCGCCGCCCTGCAATCCGGGGATCGCCTTCGCCTTGTCGTTGCCCATCCACACGCCGGTGGTGATGCCGCTGGAAAAGCCGAGGAACCAGCCATCCTTGTTGCTGCTCGTCGTGCCGGTCTTGCCCGCGACAGGCCTGCCGATCTGCGCCGCGCGGCCGGTGCCGATATTGACGGCGGTTTGCAGCAGATCCGTGATCCCCGCCGCCACCCATGGCGCGACGAGAACCCGGCTGGTGTCGTCCTTGTGGGTATAAAGCAAGCGCCCGTCCGCCGTCGTCACCTTGGTGATGCCATAGGGCGCCACGGCAATGCCCTTGCGCGCTACGGATGCGAAGGCGCGGGTCATGTCTATGAGGCGCACGTCCGATGACCCCAGCACCATCGAGGGATGGGTGTTGATCTCGGTGCTGATGCCGAAGCGGCGGGCCATGTCGGCAATGGTGCCAAAGCCGACATCCTGCCCCAGCTTGGCCGCTACGGTGTTGATCGAATAGGCAAAGCCCGTGCGGATATCGATCTCGCCCGCATTCTTGCCGTTGCTGTTGCGCGGGCTCCAGCCGTCGATCTCGACTGGCTCGTCGATCATGTGGGTATCCGGGCTGTATCCGCCCTCCAATGCGGCGAGATAGACGAACAGCTTGAAGGCGGAGCCGGGCTGACGGGTGGCCGTGGTCGCGCGGTTATAGTTGGAGCTGACATAATCCAGCCCGCCGATCATCGCGCGCACAGCGCCATCCCGATCCATGGCCACCAGCGCGGCCTGCGCGTTTTTCGGCGCGTTTTTGCGCAGCGCCTCGGTCGCGGCGCGCTGCATGCCGAGGTCGATTGTGGTATAGACCTCGAGCGGCTCGACCGGTTCGTCGATCAGCATATCGAGCTGGGGCAAGGCCCAGTCGGTGAAATAGCGCACGCTGTTCTGGGGTGCTTCGGGCGCGAGCGCAACATGATCGAGCTGCGCGGCATCATGCTCACGCTGGGAGATCACGCCATTCTCGCGCATCACATCGAGCACCACGCCCGCGCGGCCCAGCGCGGCCTTGGCGTCCGCCGTGGGGCTGTAGCTTGAGGGCGCCTTCACTAGCCCGGCGACGATCGCGGCTTCGGGCAGGCTTAAGGATGTGGCGGGATGGCCAAAGAACTTGCGGCTGGCGGCATCCACGCCATAAGCGCCGCCACCGAAATAGACCTTGTTGAGATAGAGTTCGAGAATCTGGCCCTTGGAGAATTTACGCTCCATCGCCAGTGCGAGGATCATTTCGCGCGCCTTGCGTCCGAAGGAATAGCTGTTGTTCAGGAACACGTTGCGGGCAAGCTGCTGGGTGATAGTCGAGGCGCCCTGTAGCCGCTTGCCGGTGCCACGATGTTGAAGCGCGAACCAGCCCGCGCGCGCCATGCCGACAGGATCGACGCCGGGATGGTAATAATAGCGCTTGTCCTCCACGCTCACCATCGCATCCCGCATTACCTGCGGAATATGTTCGATGGTCAGCCAGCGGCCGAAACTGGGGCCGAGCGAGACGATGACGGTGCCGTCCGCCGCGTGGACGCGGATCATCTGGCCATTGGGCGAGGATTTGAGGCTTTCGTAGCTGGGCAGCGACTGCATGGCGACAACCACCGCCGCCACCAGCGCGATAAGGCCAGCCAGGGCCGACAACGCACCGATTTTCAACAGGCGGACGAGCCATATTTTCACGCTGTGCGCCTTCGCCATGCCCGTCCGTCTCGCGCCCTCATAGTTAAAGAGGCTTACTCTTTCGCAGAATCCGCCGCAAGCGGGATATGGAGGGCACTATGAACGCGGCTTGAACTTCAATGCGGCGCTGTTGATGCAATAGCGCAGGCCGTTTTCGCCCGGCCCATCGGGAAACACATGGCCCAGATGACCATCGCACCGAGAGCAGCGCACCTCGGTGCGGGCGCGGCCATGGCTGAGGTCGGTATGTTCGTCGATCGCTTCATTCGCGACAGGGGCCGTGAAGCTGGGCCAGCCTGAGCCGCTGTCATATTTTTCCAGGCTGTCGAACAACTCCGTGCCGCAGCCGCCACAGAGATAAAGCCCCTCGGCCTTCAGCTTCTCATACGCGCCGGTGAAGGCCCGCTCCGTGCCCGCCTGGCGCAGAATGTTGTATTGCTCGGCGCTGAGCTTGGTGCGCCATTCGTCATCAGTGAGGTGTATCTTGTCCATGGCGGCAATATGGGTCTGGATCGGCAGGGCCGCAAGGGGACTGATCACCGCATTCTGGCAGCCTGTCGCGTTATGGTGAGCAGTTGCTGGCGCACAGCGGCGTCGCCGGGGCCATGAGAGGCACGGGTCATGCGCTCGGCATCGAGCAGACGGTGAACCAGCCGGCCGACCTGCGCGCTGTTCCAGGTGCGGGCCTGCCGCTGGACCATGCCCTTGTCCTTCCAGAAGATCGCCTTGCCTTCGGCTTCCATGGCACGTTCAAGGCTGCCGGTGCGCTCGAACGCGGCGCCGATCTGCGCGAGCAACAGGGCGCGGTTGAGGAGGGGGCGCGTCACGCTGGCGAGCGGAGTGGCGCTGGCACGCAGCATCGCCAGCTCATGCTGGAGCGCCGCCACATCGCCGCCCAGCACCGCATTGACCAGCGGCGCGACATCGCCTTCCACCATCTCGGCGGAGAGCGCGGCCAGTGCTTCGGCGGTCGCTTCCGCCGGGCGCTCCGGCGCGGCATCGAGATAGAGCGCGATCTTCTCCACCTCTTGCCCCATCAGCGCGCGGTCGTTGCCGGTGAGGTCCGCGATGCGCCTCGCAAGCTCGGTCGAGAGACGCAGGCCGCGCTCTCGCGCCAAGCCTTGCGCGATCTGCGCGGCCTCCCGCTCGTCCGGCACATAACTCGCGAAGGCGAGCGCTGCGGGCGAATCAAGGCACAGCTTGGCAAGCTTCGATGTCGCCCGGATCGCGCCCGCCACCACGATCACCGGGTTGCCCGCCTGCGATGCCTCCAGCAGCGCGGCGAGCGCGGGCACGCTTTCCTCGCCCGCGCCCGTGATGCGCACCCAGCGCCTGTCCCCGAACATGGAAAGCGCGGCGGCTTCGTCCGCCAGGCGCGCGGGGTCCGCCTTCAGGGTTGCGGGTTCAAGGTCGATGCGTTCCGCCCCCTCGCCCAACGCCCGCTCCAGCCGTTTGGCAAGCGCCAGGCTGCCCGCCTCGTCAGGGCCATAGAGCAGGACGATACGGGTTGCGTCGGTGGGCGCATCCAGCGTCTTTTCGATCTGGGCGCGGTTGGCCTTCATGGCGCGGGCGGCGCTGCGCCCTGTTCGCTTGCCAGCTTCTGCGCCATGCGGATAACGATCTGGTCCGCGACGATCTCCGCCAATCGCTCCAGTGCGGTATCCTCCGCCGCGATGGTCGCATATTCGCTGCTGGCGACATCAAGGCCCGCGTCCGACCCCGCAGTCGCGTCCATCACCAGCGCGCCGGTCGCGCCGTCGAAAAGCTGATAGCGCGCGCGCAGGATGCGCCGTTCGCGCGTCACCGTATCGCCGGAGCGCACACCGAAGCCAGTGATCTGGTCGCTCAGCTCGATATGCAAGCGATAATTGGGACCATTGCCGCCCGAAATCGCCGCCAGACGATCATTGAGCGCGTTGCCGACGAGCCAGCCCGCCTTGCCCTCGATCGGATCGAGGCTGACTGTGCCGATAGTGCGGGCGACCACGCCGTGCCTGCCATCGGCATAGAGCGGGCGCAGGCCGCACGACGCCAGACCCGGCAGGGCCATGAGCAGGCAGAGGCTGGCAAGTGCGCGGGTCATATCACTATGTTGACCAGCCGGTCCGGCACTACAATGATTTTCTTCGGCGCGGCATCGCCGATGATGCGCGCGACATTGGGCGCAGCGAGGGCGCGGGCCTCCAAATCTTCCTTGGCCAGGCCTTTGGGCACTATGATCGTGTCGCGCAGCTTGCCCATCACCTGACAGGCGATGGTCACTTCATCCTCCACCAGCAACGCGGGGTCGACCTCGGGCCAGGTGGCATCGGCGATGAGGCCCGTCTCGCCCATCTCAGACCACGCTTCCTCGGCCAGATGCGGCACCATCGGCGCGACCAGCAGGGCAAGCGCCCGGATCGCGGCGGCGCGGCTGGCGGACGGCGTAGCCTTCTCGATCGCGTTGGCCAGCTCATAAATCTTCGCCACCGCCTTGTTGAACGATAGCGCCTCGATGTCCTTCGCGATGCCGTCGATGGTCTGGTGCAGCTTGTGGTCGAGCGCGCTGTCGGTTGTGCCGTCGCCCGCCGCGCCCGCCGCGCCGAACAGACGCCACAGCCGGTTGACGAAGCGCCAGCTCCCCTCGATGCCGCTCGCTGTCCACGGCAGATCGCGCTCTGGCGGCGAGTCACTCAGCATGAACCAGCGCACCGCGTCCGCGCCATATTGATCGACGATGTCATCGGGATCGACGACATTCTTCTTCGACTTGGACATCTTCTCGACGCGGCCAAGCGCGACGGATGCGCCGCCATCGACCATGACATAGCCCTCGCCGCGCTTCTCGACTTCTTCGGGCGCGAGCCATTTTCCGTCCGGCGATTTATACGTCTCATGCGTCACCATGCCCTGCGTGAACAGCCCGGCGAACGGTTCCTTCACGTCGATCTTGCCGCAATAGTTCAGCGCCCGTGTCCAGAAGCGGGCATAGAGTAGGTGGAGGATCGCATGCTCGATCCCGCCGATATACTGGCCGACGGGCATCCACTGCTCCGCCACGGCCTTGTCGAACGGCTTGTCGTCCGGCTGGCTGGCAAAGCGGATGAAATACCAGCTTGAGTCGACGAAGGTATCGAGCGTATCCGTCTCGCGCCGCGCCGCCTTGCCGCATGTGGGGCACGCAACCTTGCTCCAGCTCGGGTGCCGCTCCAGCGGGTTGCCGGGAATCTCGAAGCTCACGTCATCCGGCAGCACGACCGGGAGCTGGTCCTTCGGCACCGGCACCACGCCGCAATCGTCGCAATGGATGAACGGGATCGGTGTGCCCCAATAGCGCTGGCGCGACACGCCCCAGTCGCGCAGCCGCCATACGGTCGTGCCCTTGCCCCAGCCTTCGCTCTCGGCGCGGGCGATGACGGCGGCCTTGGCGGCCTCCACGCTCATGCCGTTCAAGAAATCCGAGTTGATGAGCGCGCCCGGCCCGGTATAGGCCTCGTCGTTCACCGGCGCATCCTTGCCATCGGGCGAGACGACGCGGGGGGTGGCCAGCATATATTTGCGCGCGAAATCAAGGTCGCGCTGGTCATGCGCGGGCACTGCCATCACCGCGCCGGTGCCGTATTCCATCAGCACGAAATTGGCGATGAACAGCGGCAGCTTGGCCCCGGTGAACGGGTGGATCACGGAAATGCCGGTGTCGTAACCCAGCTTCTCCTGCGTCTCGATCTCGGCGGCGGCGGTGCCGGTCTTGCGGCACTCATCGGCAAAGGCGGCAAGGTTCGCGTCATCCTGCGCCAGCGCCAGCGCAATCGGATGATCGGCGGCGATAGCGGCGAAACTCGCGCCGAATATGGTGTCTGGACGGGTGGAGAATACCTCTAGCGTCTCCGTATCGCCCACCGCGCGGTCCAGCCTGAAGCTGAATTGCAGCCCGACCGATTTGCCGATCCAGTTTTCCTGCATCAGCTTGACCTTGTCCGGCCACTGATCGAGGCTGCCTAAGCCATCGAGCAGATCGTCCGCGAACTGGGTGATCTTCAAAAACCACTGGCTCAGCTTGCGCTTTTCCACTGGCGCGCCAGAGCGCCAGCCCTTGCCGTCGATCACCTGTTCGTTGGCCAGCACGGTCATGTCTACCGGGTCCCAGTTGACCGCGCTTTCCTTGCGATAGACGAGGCCCGCTTCATAGAGGTCGAGGAACAAGGCCTGCTCCTGCCCGTAATAATCCGGCTCGCAGGTGGCCAGCTCGCGGCTCCAATCGAGCGCGAAGCCGAGGCGCTTCAATTGCGCCTTCATGTTGGCGATGTTGGCGCGGGTCCACTCGCCCGGATGGACCTTCTTCTCCATCGCGGCGTTTTCGGCGGGCATGCCGAACGCGTCCCACCCCATCGGATGCAGCACCTCAAACCCGCGCATCCGGCGGAAACGCGCCAGCACATCGCCCATGGTGTAGTTGCGGACATGGCCGATGTGGATGCGCCCCGAAGGATAGGGAAACATCTCCAGCACATAAGAACGCGGCTTCTTGCTGCTGTCGTCAGCGCGAAAGCTCTGGCGCTCGTCCCAGATGCGCTGCCATTTGGCGTCCGCGTCGAGCGGGTTGAAGCGCCTTTGCATTGTTCGTCATGCTCCCTGCCGGGTGCATTCGCCGATGCCCCGGCTCATTTCAACACAGGTAAATGGCGGCCGATCAGTCTTTTTCGCTGATCGCCATACGGCGCAGGTCGCGCGCCTTGGTGAGGATGATCTCCTCCAGCTTCTGCACCGTGGCCGCCTGCACCGGCGCATCGACCCACTGGCCGCCCTGGTTCACCTGGCGGCTGGCGGCGACGCGCAGCGCATCGGCGCGCAGATCCTGATCGAGGATCGACACGGTGAGCTTCATGCGCTCTCCGGCTGCGTTGGGATTGGCATACCAGTCGGTCACGATCACGCCGCCGTTCGAATCAGTCTGCACCAGCGGCATGAAAGACAGGGTTTCGAGGCTGGCGCGCCACAGATAGGCGTTGACGCCGATCGTCGTCACCTTCGAGGCCGCAAGGTCTGCCTTGGGGCGCTTGTTGCCGCCGGAGCAGGCGGCAAGCCCGCCGAGCGCAACAAGGATTGCCGCGGAGGTGAGGAAGCGAGTGGGGAACCGCAAAGTCATGGCGCACTTTCCAATCTGGCGGCGGAGAGGGAGATAGAGCCGCAGCACGAACTGCTGCTTCTATAACTGCCCCGCATCATTCGGCAAGCCTTTGAACGGCACTGTGCGGCCGCGCAAGGACGGAACAGGATCATTCCCTGCCCGCCTGTAAATATTTTCGGAGAAATACTGGAATTTTTGTGTCCGAAGGGATAAGATGCCTACCCAGCAAAGCATAACAAGAGTCGGACAGGAAGATGGCCGGGTTCAGGGAGCATATCGGGATTGCGCTGTTGACAGGCGCAGCGCTGGCGGTGGCCGTGCCGGCCGTGGGCGCCGTGGGCGATTTGCTTCGCCTGCGCAGCACTGTGCCCGTCTCACTGGGCGAGCTGGGCAGTATCGCCTCCTTTACCCCCGCTATCCACGATCCCAAGCTGTCCTCCGCTTATGCCAGGGCGGTTATCAACCGGGGCGGCCATCAGTTCCGTTTCACGCCGACCAGCGGCTCGCTGAGCGGCAGGCGATCGATCACCGTGCTGGTGCGCGCGGATCAGGGGGGCATGCGGGCGGAGGAGCGCCCGGCGCAGGGGCTTGGCCTCGCGCCGCTGGCCTTCAACCTCGACGCGTCGCGCGGCTGGCGCAAATTCGCCCTGCCAGACAAGCTGGGCAGCAAGCCGCTCGATCCACTTTACCCTGATCTCGCGGGCGCGCGCAATTTCTCGCTGGAAAGCAAGCCTGCCCGCCTCAAGGCGGATGTGCAGCTGGATGCGAAGCGGGACATTGGCACCGCGCCGCAGACGCTGGCGGGTGAAAGCAAGCTCAGTGTGGCTATCGGCAGCAGCTATTCGCTGACCCGCAACCTCAATGTCACCGCCGGTGTCCGTTACAAGGGCCCGGACAACCGCCTCGCCCCGATTACCGATGGCAAGCAGGACAATCAGGCGGTCTATGTGGGGACCAAATTCAAGTTTTAGTGACCCGAATCTAAAATTCGCTCTGAGTTATGAGGGCGAATGAGGCGAATTTCAAATCCTCTACACTAGAGCGTAGTGACGATTTAACGATTTGGGATTCCCAAGTGGGGTGAAATCGGATTCAAGGCTGATTTTGGGGATCAGCAATGGATTGTGACACACTACGAGATGACCAATGGGAACGGATCAAGGTGTTCGTTCCGGGCGGGACCAAAGGTAAGCGTGGGCCACGCACCGACAACCGGAAGTTTCTGGATGCGCTTTTGTGGATGGCGCGCTCGGGTGGGCGCTGGCGCGACCTGCCCGAACGGCTCGGCGACTATCGTTCGGTAAAGCGCCGTTATTATCGCTGGATTGAGATGGGCGTTCTCGATGCTATGCTGTTGGTGCTGGCGCGTGAGGCCGATCTTGAATGGCTGATGATCGACAGCACCATCGTACGCGCCCACCAGCACGCAGCGGGCGCCCGCAAGGAAAAAGGGGGGCGGATGCCCAGGGCCTGGGTCGGTCTCGCGGCGGACTGAGCACGAAGATCCATGCTGCGACAGAAGCGCTGGGTCTTCCGGTCCGCCTGATCGGGTCGCCGGGGCAACGCAATGACATCGCTCTGGCGCATGATCTCATCGACGGCTTCGAAGCGCAGGCGATTCTTGCTGACAAAGGCTATGATGCTGATCATCTGTGCGACAAGATCGAAAAGGCTGGAACCGATGTCGTTATCCCGCCCAAGCGAAACCGAAAGACGCAACGGTCCTATGACCGAGACCTCTACAAAGAGCGCAATCGCGTCGAGCGCTTCTTCGCCAAACTCAAACAATTTCGCCGCGTAGCAACCCGATACGACAAGCTGCTCGTCAACTTCATGGGCTTCGTCAAACTCGCAGCCATCGCTATATGGTTGAGATAGTTAAATCGTCACCACGCCCTAG